>SLEO01000361.1 GCA_007124745.1 Myxococcales bacterium | reverse complement strand
GTCGCGGCCTTCCTCAGCGGTGGAAAGGACGAGCAGCTTCAGGCAGATGTCGTCGGCTTCATCGGCCAGCTGCTCGCCAAGGTGAAAAGCCCGGGCTGATCCGCCCGCAAGAAGCGGAACCAGAGGTTCCCCTCCACGCGTCGCCGTTCTCGCCGCCTTTCCTCGTTGTGGTAGTGGTTCGACATGAAGACCATCGCGTGAAGCTCGATGTCGCAGGTGTCGGCAGCGCACGCCAGCACGTACTTGAAGTCCCTCACGCGCGCAGGTGTCGGGGTAAAGTAGAAGCGCCGCGCCGTACAGCGACGCGCCACCACGAAAGATGTACCCGCAAGGATGCACCTCGGTACCGTCATGCCGCCGCCATCGGCCACCACCTTCAGGGGTGGCGTCGCACATTTCTCCCTAGGAGCGGCTCTCGATCCATTCAGCCTGTGTCCTAAATATGTAGACGTTTTTCGGACACGAATGCTACTGGCCCTATCGAGAAGACCTCCCCGGGAGCGTTTCCGCGACAAGCTCTAGTTCGTCGATGGGCCTATCGAGCCGATGGTATAGGCCTCGAGACAGGGCCTCAATCACGCCTTGCTCACGCACCGCATAGATGCGGTGCTTGGTAATGCCGAATGCCTTCCCGTCGGCGTAAGTGAACACTGCGGGCAGGCGCTGCCAGGGCTCGGCCATCGGAACAAGCGCATACAGAAGGCGTCTTCTGCCAATGTTTGTTCCGGTCTAGGCGGTCACGCACTCCGGGCATGTTCCTGCAATGAAGGTAGCAACATTCACGTTTTTGCGGCCCGTTCGAGGCGGGGGCTGTCGCGAGGCGCCCGGGGTTGGTTGATTGCAGCGCCCGGAACTCCGCTTGTTGAAGATGTATTTGTCAAAGCGAGGCTCAACCCGCAGCGCGAGCTTCGCGCAGCCGTCGATTAGCTTTCGCGGAGCCACTTCGTCTAGCGTCGGAAAGAGCAAAGAACTGCACTCGTCCCTCCCATCAGACAAGGCTGGAGCGCCCTGTTCAGCGCGCGTCTTGCTCGGGGGGCTGGCCGTGAGCGGGGGCCGCGGTGGCGGCGAGCCAGTGGCCGGCGCCGGGGATGTCTAGGAGGTAGCTTGAGACGACTTCGCGCGCGACCCAGGGCGGCATGAGGGGCTGGAACTTGCTGAGGCGGTAGGAAGGCAGCGACTCGGCAACCTCTTGCCAGAGCTGGGCGTCGTCCCAGAAGGCGGGCTGCCGAAGCGTGGCGAGCACGGCGCGAAAACGAGGGACATTCACGCTTTCGCCACGAATCTTGATGAGGAAGTTGTCGGGGACGACCCTCCAATCGCTTGCCGCAGCTTCGATGGCGTAGCGCAACGTCGCGTTGATGCGGCCGCCAGCGAAGGTCCACCAGCGAATCTCATCGCCATCGACTTCGATGCCTCCACGAACAGGCGCGAGGCTTGAGGGCATCGCATCCCGGTGGGCGGTCAGTACCGCTTGCGCGGCCTCGTCGAGGTAGCCGAAGGATTCGCCGTCCGTCAACACCCGCAGCACCCGCTGGCAGACCTCGAAGCCTAAAAACTGAGGCAGAAAACCGCCCCAGGTGGGCTGCCGGCCTCGGGGTGCGGGTTCCGTGATGACGCGCCGGTCGTCGTGCTGAACGCGCACGACCGCCCAGGCGCGTCCGCCTAGTAAGAAGCAGCTCACGCCATCGACAAGGCGGTCCACGAAGCCCTGGTTCAGCGTGCCAAGCGGCTGGCCGGAAGGGGTCTGCACCGTGTAGGTCTGCGGGCTGGAAAACACCGCGAAAAGCTCCATAAAGTGCTTGCGTCCGAAGCGCCGCTCCGCCTGGGGGCCGAGCACCAAGAGCCCGGACGCCAGCCGGAGTGCGCCGTCGCGCAGCATCCAGTTGATCAAGCGCTCGTACTCACTGTGCGCGATACCGCTGAAGTCCGGCACCCGCGCAAGCTGCGCCCAGGCGTCTTCGGCCGTAATCCCGTCGCGGGCGAGCGACATGGCGAGCACCTGGTGAATCAGAACAGGCCAGCAGCGTCGGTCGACCGCTACGTGCTCGACCCAGCCTGCTTTTGCGAGCTCAATGAGCGCGATGGCTTGCAACACGCCTTCTGTGCTCTCGCAGAAGAAGGTCGTGTTGGCGGCCTGGCCCGCCCGACGCCCCGTCCGGCCCATGCGCTGTAGAAACGAGCTAACGGTATCCGGCGCTTCGGCCTGCAAGACGCGGTCAAGGTCGCCGACATCGATGCCCAACTCCAGGGTCGAGGTGCACACGATGCACGCATCGGTGCCGCGGTTGAAGCGCTCTTCCGCAAGTTCGCGCTCCTCACGCGACACCGCACTGTGGTGCACAAAGACAGTGGTGCCCGCCCTTCGCACATGTTCGGCCACAGCTTCGGTAGTTGCACGAGACTGGCAGAAAAAGAGGCTCTTCTGCCCACGTGCGAGCCGAGCCGCGTCTTCCGAGAGCTGCGCGAGATCTGGCCGGTGAATAATCAGGAGCTGCCTGCGCCCAGGTTGCTTAGGCGGATCCACCACGCGGCCTGGGCGCGCTGAGGTGCCTTGCAGCCACTGAAGGATGTCCGCCGGATTGCCGACGGTCGCGCTTAAACCGACGCGCTGGATGTCGTGCTTTGAGAGGCGTGCAATCCGCTCAAGGACGCTCATTAGGTGCGCACCGCGGTCGGTGCCGGCGAGCGCATGGATCTCGTCGATAACAATCGTGCGCAAATCACAAAAGAGCCGCTGCTCGTTGACGCGTTGAGACACGAGCATGACCTCCAGCGACTCTGGCGTCGTCATCAGTAGCTCGGCGGGCGCCTTAAGGAAGCTTTTGCGCGCTGGGGACGCTGTGTCGCCGTGCCAGACAAAACGCCGCAGTCCGACCATCTCCGTATACAGTCCGAGACGCTCGGCCTGATTGTTCAGCAGCGCCTTGATGGGCGCGACGTAGATGGCGCCGACACTCGCCGGTGCGTCGACCACCATCTGCGAGAGCGTCGGAAACATGGAGGCCTCGGTCTTGCCACCGGCGGTCGGCGCCAAGATGACCGCATTGCACCCGTCGAGCAGTGCCGCACCCGCCTCCTCCTGCACCGGACGCAGGTTCGACCAGCCCAGCCGCGCCACAATCGCCTCCTGCAGCCGCGGCGCAAAGCGCGCGAACGTGCTCACCAGACGTCTTCCTGCGGCACAGGCCCTTCGCCTTCAGCATCGGGTCGCGTGAGCGGTTTTCCGGATAGAGCGTGCTCTTCCTCAGCGCTTAGCGCCTCGGGGGTAAAGCGATATTCCACCATCGGGATGTAGTCGTCGCGTTCTTCGACAAGGTCCATGTTGTTGATGAACACGCGCAGAAATTGTCTTGGAACGACGCCGACATCGCCCTTAAAGCCCGCGGTGACCTCTTTCACCAGTCGCTCAACAAATTCGGTGCTAACTCGGCTGTCGAGGCGGTTCCGGTCCGCCGACGGAAAGAGTTCACGCAGCTTGAGCGCCACGGCGCGGAGGCGCGCTTCATCGAAGGGACTGAGCTCAAGCTGGGCTTGCCGCAAGCTTGCGAAGCGCCCCTGCTTGAGGAAGCGAATGCGTTCGTGCAGCGGCGCAAGACCCGCCACGCCGTAGCGCGTATCGAAGAACTCAGGCGTACCGGTGAAGAGCCAGAGTAGGCCACGGTAGCCACCCGCGGCATCGGCGATTTGCCGGATGCCATTGAGCGACTTGTGCCGTGAGTCAGCACGCATCCGCAAAATGGTCTCGGCCTCATCGATAATGATGACCAGCCCCTTGTAACCGGCCGCCTTGGTAATCTCGAGTACGCCGCGCAGGTAGTCGAGCGCATCGCGACTGCTGATATCTCCCTTGATGCCCGCTGCCTTCTTGGCGGCTGCGGAGACGTTGCCACTCCCGCATAGCCAGGAGGTCAGCGCACCGGCTTCGGAGAGCTCACCCTGTTGCTTGAGGTCGAAGATAGTCTGAATCACCCGCACAAAATCTGCAGGTGCCTGCCCGCCCGTCAGCGAAGCCAAGTCTTCATCGAGCCGCCGCCGAACTTGGGCATCGAAGTCCGGCGCGTTTTCGTCCTCGCCGGTGGCGATGAGCCCCTCTTCAACCTTGCCGATCCAGCGGTCGAGAATGTCGCTCAGGGCGCCCCGCGCGCAGGAGCTGGTCCCGAGTTCCATCATGACTTTGCGGTAGACATCGTCGAAGCGGTGAAACCTGAGGTCATTGTCCGAGACCACAACAAAGCTCGTGGCGAAACCCCGCGACTGTGCATCCAGAAGTGCGAGCCGCGCCATGAAGGTCTTGCCGCAACCGTAGCCGCCGCGGAGAAACTTGATGGTGCCTTCACCGCTTTCCGCTAGCTCAAGCTGGCGATGCAGTTCGCCGCGTTGCTTTTCGATACCGACAGCGAAGGTGTCCATGCCGCGTTCCGGCACAAGGCCTTTGCGGAGCGATTCAAAGACGTGCTCGATATCCCGAGGTGTCATCGGTTTCATGCGCTTCCTCCTTCGCGCACGTAGCGCTTCGTTCCGGCCATCACGTCGATACGCACGCTAAACGGGGCTTTGCTGGCGTGCGTCTCGAAGTGCATCGCGAAGCGGCGCAGGTTGCGCGCGCCTCCAAGCATCACTGACGCTTCCTTGTCCGTCACCGCGCCATGGCGAGCGAGATGCCCAAACACCTGCCGGACACCCTCGTCCTCAAAAGCCGCCTCAAGCCATGCGTCGTCGCGGGCCGCATCAGGCTCGCGCGCAGAAGCTGTCGACGCCTCCGTTGCCTCAGAACTGGCGGCGGGTAGCGCTGAGGGCGTGCGGCCTACCGTCACGTCGAAGCGCGCATCAAGCTTACAGGGCGCGAGCTCTACCCGCTGACTGCCGTGATAGAGTTCAACCTGGACGCGCTCCGCTGCCGGGCCCACGAGTCGAAAGAAGAGTTCGAAGTGCGCGCCTACCGTCGCGAGCACGGCGTTTCCCGTCAGGGTCGCTTGGCCGCGAACTTGGCATAGCTCGACGCGTACCTGGGCGGAATCACGCACCTGCAGCGAGACCTCCACTTCCTTGGGCCCGCTGAAGTCGAACGCGTGCTGGTCGGCACTTTCAACCCAGGCTTCAATGCAGTGCATACCCGCAACGCCCTCCCGCACCGCTGCGGAGAGCGTGTAGCGTCCCGTGACCCGGCCGGCGGGCGTTCGGTGCACAACAGTGAGCACAGGGATGACCCGCTCCTGAAGGCTATTGCCTCCGTGCGCGAAGCTCGTCGCACTATTCTTGCCGTTGTTGAAGACCGCGGTAGTCTCCGGAAACATCACGTGGGCTGTGGTGCCCTCGTAGCCGAGGTCCGCAAGCGCGACGCGTACCTCGCCCGGATTGTCGGCGCCGTGCGCGGAAAAGACATGGCGACGCTTGGGGGTGAGCTTTGTGCCGTGGTTGACCGTTGAAGACGTTGTCGCGTCAAGTAGCAGGAAGCCATGGTCGGCGGTGAAGATGAAGCGGCTCACGCCAGCGTTGCGCAGGAGCTGCCAGGCCGCGCGGAGCTGCTGCAGCACGTCGTCGAACGTGTTGCAGCCGACCCCTTTTTCGCCCGCAGCATCGATTTCCTCGCTGTGCACGACCACGAGGCGCGCCTGGGCGACCGCGCGCTTGAGCGAAGTGCTGTCCCGCTCCAACACCTCCTTCAGCGTAAGCCATGGGCAGTTTGCACCGCCGACGCGGTCGTGCATCGCACGCCGGCGGCTTTCGGGGCCCGTCACGCGATACTCGCCCGCCTGAAAGCCGAGGATGGTGTCACCTCCGTCGGCGCTGAAGGCAGGTCGAAGCCGGCCGCTAGTAGCAACAGGCGCCAGTACGTTCATGCCCACTTCGGTGACTGAGGGCAGTTCCGCGAGGCGACCCTTGAGGTGGGCGGTCGTCGCGGATTCCTCGGCGAACTGGCGGAAGAGTTCCTCGCCCATCTCGAAGCGGAGGGCATCGACCACGAAGAAGGCGGTGGTGCCTGGCTCTTGCGTCATCGGCCGCACAACGTCGTCGAAAAGGGTGCGCTGCTGTCGTGCGGCGTCCGGAAGAAAACCGTGAGCTCTGCAGAGCCCATTGAAGTCACGCGCCCACTGATTGGCCCACGTGCGCCAGAGCTGACGCATCTGGTCGAGCAGTGCCCGGAGCTTCTCGAACTCGGGCAACTGGGGGTGGAGCTGCTTGATGCGCCGCTGCTCAAGGTGACGATGCGCTTGGTCGACAGCGGCGCCTCGCTCGGCGTAGACGTCAACAGCCGCCTCCAAGCTCCCCTGGGCTGTGCAGCGCGCGCCTGCGCATACTAGCGCTTCGCCGAGCGCCGCTGCGCTGTGGATGAGCTCCCATGCTGCCTGCCGCGTTGGGTCATCACGTAGCCAGAATGAACCCTCGGCGGCTAAAGGCCCGACGCGCGCTGAAGACCACGTCTTGGCTTTGACCCAGTCTTCCGCACTGAGCCCAGCCAGGGCTGCCTCAAGTATTTTGTCCTCCTCAAAGCGAAACGTGTCGACCTTACCCAGCTCTTCGGCCTTGGCGATGGCGCCTTCACTATCAAGAAGCGCCTCCGCCTGCTCTGCGGTCCGCTTGTAGAAGGGCGCGTGGTGCACGCGCAAGTGCCGCGCCACCTCGCTGCACGCCGCTACCACAGGGCTCGGTAGCGCCTTCACCCCCGCCAACATCTCCGCGACCGGCGGCCGTTTCAGGTCGTGGACGTATTCGACACAGAGGCACCAGCTTGCGGCCGCGAATGCAAGGTCGCTTGATTGATGCACGCCCGCCGGGAGCACCTGTTCCACCCAGTGCGCGGGCAAGCCCGTGGCAACCAGGAGGCGCTGCAGCAGCGCCTCAGCCTCAGCACGCGCGAGCCTGTCACCCCGACCGATCAGGTCTTCCACCAGTGCTTTCGGATGCACAGCGCGCAGTGACGCGGCGTAACCCGCGCTACCCGTCGTCACGGCCGCTTCAAGCCAGGCATCCGCATCTTCCAGGCAGTAGCCACGCTGCGCCTTGAACACTTCGATGCTTTGGGGGCTGACCTGCCCACCCGCGGCCTCGCTCACGAGCGTTTCGAGGCTCTTTTGGTAGCGTGTACCCGCCAAGTAGAGTTCGCAGAGCGGCGTGCGCCGAATGCTCTCTTCGTTAAAGCCCGGCATATGCACAAGCAGGCGGGTCTTCTCGGTGCCGCTCGCGAGGCCGTCGAGGGCCAGCATGAGGTTGAGGTGGCTCCCGCGAAAGGCCTTCACTTCGTAAGGCAGCCCACCGGCCACGGTGCCCTGCGCAGTTCCGCGGTCACGTAGCGCGCAGAGCCTATCGACGAAGGCGCTGAAGTGGCTGTCTGGGTCAAGCCAAATGACGACGCCATGCCTGCCAACCCAGCGCCGCACGTCTGCCTCCAGCGCCTCGGAGACCGGGCCGCCGCAAGGCGTCGCTGTCATGTCTGCGCCTCGCGCGTCGTCATGGCGGTAAGCATATCGCGGTGCGCCGCCGTAATGGCAGCATCTTTGACGCAAGCCAATCTGAACGACAACAAGGCTCGCGCACCATTAGGACCAGTGGCGCAGGGAGGACGGCGGCCGCTATGTGGTGCACGCCCAGAATGTCCAGCCCCTGTCCGTTGCGTTCAAGCGCGCCTACGCCGGATAGGCGCCACTCCGTCCTTTTTTGTCTGGATGTCCGGCGCTTAGGCCGGTCACGCGCGCCACCCACTGAGGAGGCGGGGCGGACTGGAGTCCAAAGCCCCCGCGCAGGCGTGAATATTGCACGCGCAATTGGGCGTCAAAGAAGAGGCGATTACGCAGATCTACTGTCTAAATGTGCGGATTCTCCGCCAAACAACATTGACTTAGGGTGTGCGAGTCGTCATTCTTAAAGTCTGGAGCAACGAGTTATGGCAAGCGTACGGCCGGTCTACACACCTGATTCTCTCGAGCAAGCTAGGGCCAGCGTACGTGCGTTTTCAGACCTCTGCATGAGCAGTATCCCGGCACCATCCGCCTTAGCAATAAGCCAGGCGTGCGAGGTGCTTGACACCCTTGGAACGAAGCCAAGCAAGGTCATGGTCGATGTTTCCGGCGGAGTATGCATCGAGTACCGCGGTGCCGAGTCAGAGTTCGTTGTCTATTGCGATGACGAGGGCTCAATCGTGGTCTCGGTCGACAGCGAGCGATTTGACGAGCTGGCGTGCGCCGCCCAGGTTGCCGATTACGCCGTGCCAGCCACGGCTGCCTAGAGCACGGCTATCCATGCGCCCAACGACGCCTATCCGAGCCGATGAAGCGCTGTTTCACTGCGTTCACCCGGACTACATCGGGGCGGATGGACGCCCAGCTCCAGCCGGGATAGGCAAGTTTTCGCAGTCACCGCCCGACCAAGAGCCCCGCCGACAGATGCAGGTATCTGTGTCCCGCGAAGATTATTGCCGCGGTGATGTCGCGAGGTACGCCTTTGTCGAGACCCAGCCCGAACTGACGGCCGTTTGCGAAACTAGCAGCGCCAAGCTTCCATCCACGGTGAACATCTCGGGCTCAAATAAAGTCTTTCGTCTCGTCGCGGAGGACGCCCCGCTAGCGGACCGCGAACAGCATGCGCGGGTTGTCGTCGAGCTTCAGCAGACGCAGGGCTGGGAGGCAGGCAAGTTTTCCACGACGAAAACTCAGAAGCTTGAGCTTCGAGCCGCCTTCGCTCAAACCTTGCGCAAGCGCTGTGACGCGAACCCCGACCCTGAGCGCACACCTTAGGATTGCCTCCACGCCAGGTCTGCGCCACCGCAAACTTGCGGCACCCACTTGGGGGGTGACACGCGCGCACCTCCCGTCTACTGCTCGAGCCGCTGACTCACTATGGACCGCGCGTTGCCGCCAGGCTGCGCCAGAATAAGCCGGCGCTGCACATCCAGCGCGAAGAGCTCTAGCTTCGGCGAAGCTCAGGGGGCCTAGGCTCTTCGCTAGGTTTGCGGGCGCGTGGCAAAGCGAGAAGCCGGCGCGCGCTTCGAACTGTTTGAGCCACACGATGCGCTGTTCGTGCGTCGGCTCGGCAGCACTTTGGCGAAGGCGCTTCGGTCGCGGCCTGACGCGGGCAGCATGCGTGCTGGCTGCGGCAGGTGAAGGCATTCAGCCGCGAACTCATTGCGACACCCCCCTGAACTACCTTCTGCGCGCGATGGTGTCGTGCCCTAGCGCGGCACCTCGCGGATCGTGATTGAGCCCCTGACGTATCGCGCGTCGCTTGGGGAAAATAGCGCAATACAATCGTGACCCCGGCAACGAACGGAACTGTAGCGAACGCCATGCACTTGGGCGTCGTGGAATAGCAGTTGGGTCAAGAAGCGCGGAAAAAGAGCGGGTTCGCGGGGCGAAACGGCCTGTGCACTTCTGGCGTTGGCCGAGAAGGCGTGGGATAGGGTGGTTCGAAGTTGGTTAACGAGTGGCACCAGGGTATACCGCCGCGCGAACGCCTCATCGTCGAGCTGAAATGGCAGCAGCGGCTCCGCCGTGCCTCTTACGTCAAGCAAACGCACGGCTTGGGCTAGTTTGAACTGGGCAACCGCTATGCCGCTTGCTCCGGCCTTGAAGACCTCTTTGCGGGCGCACTTTTCGGAGCTTGCGAGGTACAGAAACGGCTGCTTCGCGAGGTTCGCGCGGCCGCCCTGCCGAAGGTGTTTCGGCGCTGGCGCGCCGAGGTCCGCACCCCGCCAAGTATTGGCGTAGGACAGCTCTTCGTCTGTCAGGCTTCGCGCGCGCCAGAATTGGCTTCCAGCGTCCACGGGTACGATCAGGGCATCAATATCCGACCAGAAACGTGCATGAACGCGCCGTAGCGCGTCGTCCATGATCCAAGCGGAGGCATGACGCCCGAACCGCAAAGCTAGCCCCTGTCTTGCGACCTCTCGTTTGAGCTTCCCTAGACTATCGCGGTAACCCAGAACTCGCGGATGTCTACATGCTGCGCCTATGGGGTCTTCGATAGCCTGGTCGATGATCCACTCGTTGTCGGACTCAATCCAGTCTTCTCTACGGCGTATCCAGCCCGACGCGTGGTCTTCTACGTAGAAGCCGCCGTCGGCGTGGCGATAGTGGCTTTCTTCCGGCGATAGCGGTGGGCCGTCGAGCGCCTCGAGGATCCAGTCGTCATGCCATTCTTCCTCTTTCCAAAGGGGCGCCCAGTCTTCGCTTATCAACAGCCCAAGCGAGTCCCCCTGGGGTGCGTGGTCCAGTTCACGCATTCCCGGCCAGTTGATTTCGCGAACGTTTTTGTAGTCGGCAATACGCAATCTGTGAAAGACATCGCCGAGGTCGTGGAGACGAACGCGTGCAAGCCCGCGCTCGCCACATGCATCACACGGCTCGTCGTTAGGGTCGGGCTTGCCGCGGCTGCGGACAACTGCGCGCAGGTCCACCCGGCTCTCGTGGACGCAGCCCTCGCAAATCACGGTCGCCTCATCGCTCGGCATAACTCAGCGTACGGGGACCACGGTCTAGTCAGACACCACGCCGCCCCTCGCGCGGCATGGCTTGCAGCAGATTGCTGGTACTACACCCCTCTTGGTTGCCAGATAAAACGTTTTCCCAGGGCTGTCTTAACAAGGCTTGCCCCAGGAGCCGGCTCGTTCGTGCTCACGTGGCACCGCTCTGCTCTTTCAACCAGTCGCGCCCATGCGCAGAGATGCGGTAACGCTGGTTGCTGCTGTTGGGCTTTTCGGGGATGGTCATTTCGAGGAGACGAAGCGCCAGTGCCGGACGTAGGTATATTTTCGCGAAGTGCTTGCGGTCCGTCAGACCAAGTAACTCCATTAACTCGGTCCGCAGCATCTCACCCTGGCACTTAAGGAGCAGCCTCTCGACTTGGGGGGTGACTTGGGGGGTAGCTTGGGGGGTAGCTTGGGGGGTGACTTGCGAAGGCACGAGATTCTCGTTCCACGCGGCCTGCCTGTGAACTGGTAGCCGAATCAGGAAATAGGTGCGTTCATCGTCGCTCTCGAACTCAGGAGGTGGCGACCCATTGTTCGCCATGGCGCCCAGAATCTTGGGAACTCCAGTCGACCGTCCCTCCGTTAGATCGAGCTCCTTGAGGAACTCGCCAATCCGGCGATTGCGATAGCGTCTGCTGACTGCTTTTCCCATCCGCAAGGCGTCCATGCGAATGGAACGATCTGGGCCGGGAAAACTCAACACGACCAAGTCCTCGCGGGTGATACGCACCTCGATGGGCTCTCGGATTTCGTATGACCGATGGTAGACCGCATTAACAATGGCTTCCTCGACAGCATCGCGTGGGAAATTCCAGAAGCGCTCCGCTTCTGGCCGATCCGGATGCTTGATCACGGACTCTTTGAGATAGTTGCGCTCGATGTAGCTGATGGTTTCACGCGTGATGTGGCCCATCGGTCCCTGAAACACCTTCTCCTCGAAGCGGTCACCACCCGCGCCCTCAGGGAAGAAAACGACATCAATTTGGGTCGCTGGAAAGTATCTGTGGGGGGTATCGCTAAAGAACAGCAACCCGACATTCTTCGGGAAAGGGGCCTCGGGCGGCCCGCCGATAACGTTCAGCCGCCGCCCTAGCGCGTCCAGCGCAAGCGTGGGCGCCTCTCGCACAAGCTCACTGCCCACTTCGTCTAGAAACTCGCCGATCAGACGGCGAGAGAGATCTTCGACTCGCGCCGTTTGGTTGTAGCGATCATCGAAGGGGACAGTTGCTGCGAGACCCAGCAGCTCCCGCTCATCGGGGCCCTTGGCCCGCACGGTGCTCGAGTTTCGCCGTATGAAATAAGCCCACTCCTTGACGTCTTTACCAAGACTGACCTTGGCCTTGTAGGGGCGCGACTCTCCACCCGGTGCCCAGATCACCAGTACAGCCTCGCCCTGAAACGTGTAGTCCGCGACGAGAGGATGAAAGGCGGGCTGCATCGCCTGATTACCCAAACGAAGCAGTTCTTTCTGGATCCCATCGATGCAATCAGGGTCAATGCCCGTGGGCGGCAAGACGGGGCGACCGTGTTTTTCCTTAACGCCTAGAACAAGGTAGCCGCCACCGAGGTTGTGAAAATCGTTAGCGAAGGCGCAAATGGTGTGGAGCACCTTCGTCGGGTTCCAGCCCTCCTTGTACTCGACACGCTCGCCCTCGATTGTGCGCTGTTCGAGCAAGGCGCTGAGGTTAATGGGGAGCGGATTGCTCGTCATAGTCGTCCTCCTCTTCGTCCTCGACGAGACAAGCATCGCTGCGGTCAGTTTCCGCGTCCGTCTGGCCCGGCGACTGCCAGTCCTTCGCAACAGCGTTCCACTTCGTCGGGCGTAGCACCGCGTTGCCGGTAGTGTCTTTTCCGACCCAAACATTCCAGAAGTCGGGGTCGCTTGAGTGTGGTCGATGCTTATCGGGAAGGTCATCCATCTTCACCAGCACGGGCAGTTCGGAAGCCCAGCCGGTCAGAACTGCGTGCTGTGATGGAAGCGAAGGTAGCTCCCGAAGTAAGCCTCGCAGGTTGTCGGGCACAAGCCGGTGTACAAGCTCTTGATCCCGATCGTTGCTGATTCGGTGCAGAAGAAAGGTGTTGCACTGCGAGAGCACCGTCGGTGACAACTCCGACGGTCTTTGTGATGCCAGCATCAGACCCAGCCCAAACTTGCGCCCCTCACGCGCAACACGCTCGAATACCTGACAGCAAGCCGCCGCCGCATCCGTATTCTCCACGTCGTCCCGATACCGGCGCACGAACGTATGCGCCTCTTCCATGACGAGAACGGTGGGCAGGGTCTCGCCGTTCAGCTTTCGGTAGCGCTGAAGGGCCTCGAAGACCATGCGCGCAACAACCGATGTGATTGTGTGGATAACCTGGGAGGGAACAAGGGAGAGGTCCAGAATCGTCAGCGATGATTCAGCATCATCTCGACCGACGTATTCCTCGAGCCAACGCTCCAGAGAAACCTCCTCATCCCCGAGGATGTTCTTCATTCGAACGTCTGAGAGCATCGCGCGAATACGGATAAGTAGCGTTTCTGTGAACTCCGCAACACCCATCATCTCCGAGGTGGCTTCCACACTTCGGACGAAAGCACTTGCTCTGAACGGGAGTGGCGCATCTGCGTCTGCCCCATGCACGTCATCGTCACTGCCTCCGACGGACGCATGTGCGTTGCGAGCTAGCTCAATGAGGTCCTCGACTTCGTCTCTCTCGAAGTCATGGTGCGCGTACGGAGTGCGGCGCGGTGCGCAGAGCTCCTCGAGCCTGCCCTTGAACGCCATCACCTCATCGACGTCCGACTCGATGCCTTTTCGCCACTTCTCCAGCTTTTCGAAAAAGCTCTTTGGTTTAGGAAATGAGCCCCAAGGTGATCCGGCGTTCCTCTCTATCCGCAGGGTTGTGACGATGGTCCGAAGGAAACGGCGTAAAGCGTGGTCCGTGCTCTCCGGCGGAGCATCGATACCATCACGCACGTGCCGGAGAGCTTGAATCAGGGCCGGCTTCTGCGCCCGCGCACTCGCCTGTGTGAATGCCGCCCACTCGGCGCTGTTCCAGAACCACAACGGTACCCGGAGGCTCGAAGCAGCATCCTCAGGATTCACGGAGAAGACCCGCGCCTTGATCTCCCCATCAGCAGTTCTGAACGCCTTCGCGTACTCCCCGTTCGGGTCCAGGATGATGAACCGTGCGTTCGGCGATGTTCCGTTGCCGCGTGACTTGCGCGCTTCTTCGAGCGACCAACGAATCAAGCCGGCGACTGTGCATGATTTGCCACTGCCCGTGTTCCCCAGTACGGCGAGGTGCCGCCCAAACAGTCGATCCGGATCGATCTTGACCTCAGCGTTCCCCGCGAGTGGACTTGTGCCGATGCGAACGCGACGTCCATCGCCCGACTCGACGATCGACCGTAGTTGGGTCGCCGTCGGTAAGCACACGGCTGCGCCCACTGAAGGGAATGCATCTGCGCCTCTACGAAAGTGAAACTCGCCGTCAGGTCTGTCGTGGCGCCTAAGTGTTCCCAGCGGGTTGAGACTCAGTCTGCGCGAGGGATAAGGCAAATCCACTAGTCCACCGTCTTGCGCTCCTCGCCAGGTGGGGAATGACGAGCGCTCAACGGTGAGCCACTCGACCTGGCCTACCAGCTGACCATCATCGACGGCGACCAGCAAGTAGCCGTTAACGCGTGGAAACGGCCGTACGCCGCCCGCATTGAGTGCGACAGATTCCGGCGCATCCGAATCGAGCAGCACCTTGATTTCGTCAGGTGATACGAAGTCGACCACGCCGATGCGAAGACTGCCAGCGTGCTCGAGTGGAGTTTGACTCATGCGCCATCACCCTCTGGCCGAGCGCTGGCGGCGTTCAAGTCACTCTGCGTGCCAGCTTCTGCTTGAGCGACGCCCCAGCGTGCCTTTAGGAGTTCGGTCATTCGAAACGTGCTGTGATCGATAGCTGGTTTCGGAAGGTAGTGGTCCACCAAGTTTTGTAGCGAGCCTAAGTGGTTACCGATGAGCAGACTAATCTGAGCAGGTTTTCCTATCTTCTCGTAAAGACTTATAATGCGACCTAATGGGTCGTCGTAGGATATGACGACCAGGTGTGTGGATGGAATGGTCAGCATATCTGTGATGACCCCGTTGATATGCTCGTCACCGAAGCTGTAGCCGTAGGTCATTAGTGTCGTGTTGGGGCGGCAGATCGCGGCGGCGAGATCGCGAAAAAGCTCGACGTATGGATGGGCTGCCGTTTCGCGATCCTTCGCCGCATTTGGATAGATCAAAAGCTGGGAGGCCTTGCCGTCCACCGCAGGGTCGAGATTCAAGATGGTCTTGATATCACGCGCCCCAAACGGGACAGCGAGTCTGCGAATGCTTCCCTGGCTGGCGAACCAATCGAGCGAACCGTGCAGTTTGGTAAAGCGTGCAACGCCCTCAAGGTAGCGGGGCTCACCCCGGATGCCCGGCGGGTTGTAATGCAAGTCCAAGGCAAGACGCGATGAGCGAAATACCGGCGACAGCGCACCTACGAAGCGATCAAGCAAATGCAGGCCGGCGCTATCTGCGCCTGCCTCAATTACTCTGTCGTAATTGGTGGTGAAAAGGTGCAGTCGATCACGAGTTCCGCTGCGTGCAGCGAAGCTCATAAGGAAACTGACGAGGTAGTTGAAGGCCACATCACGCGCCGGAGCTGATGCGAGTGCACGTTCAGCGTCTAAGACGCTAGTCGTCAGCGCCTTCACGGTTTCTTCGATACGGCGTCGTAATCGACATATGCGGAGTCGGCGAGAACCCTCCGACAGCGATGGATCATTGAAAATCTCAAGGCCCCGCAATAGCTCGTTCGCTACGCGCAACTGGTCCTCAACGTTGCCTTCGTCTCGTCCCGCTGCCTTTGCGGAGCAGGCTGCGGCCAGGTCGATCATCTCTTGAAACTTTCCGAAATCGGCGCGTTCCATTGGCGACGACTGGGGCATGATCGACTTGTTTCCCCCGTGTGCAATGGCAGTTACCGCCAAGGTCAGGCCGGATCCGGCCAGGAGAGAAAGGTGTTCGGCTTGGCATAGCGCGGTGAGCCAGGGTTCAACTCGGCTGCGTAGTTTGGCCGGCGTTAGGGTCTCGCCTTCCTTGGCCCAAGAACACTGGGCGTCGTCGTCAAGTTCGAACGCAGGTCCATTCGCGGCACCGTCTTTAGGCTTTAGCTTGACCGGGGCCGGGTCGTCTCGGCTCTTGAGAATCTGGCGGCTGCCTGCACTGGCGACTTGCTTTAGTACAGCGGTGTCTGCTTGCGGTGGCATCATGCGGAGAGTTCCGTGGCGTTGGCGGCGTCCGCGTCTTCGGGGTCCGGGTCGAGGTCGGGGTCGGGGTCGGGGTCGGGGTCGGGGTCGCGGTCATCATCGCTGGTTGGCGCGGACTCTTTGAAGAGGTCGCGTGTCGGCGTTAGGTGTTGTAGGTGTTGCTTGCGAGCCTTCACCAGCTCGGGGTGGGCGGCTTCGAAGAGGGCGCGGGCTTGGGGTTCGTCGGGGGCGCGGAGGTGGAAGTCGGCGCCTTGTTTCTCGGCGAGGCGTAGTTCCATTGCCCAGGCTTCGGCGGGGAGCGCGGACCAGAGGCCGGGCTCTTGGATGCGCATTTCGGGGATGGGCTTGCGGTCTTGGCCGCGGCCCATGCGGCGCTCGGCTTCTTTTTCTACGGCGGCTAGCGCTTCGGTGGCGTGTAAGTTCCGCGGAGGGCTTCGCACGCTTTCGACCCTTGGATGACTTCGCGTTCATTTCTAGAACACCCGAGCCGTGCTGCGCCCAGGCAGCGTAAAGGGGGGCGGCCGCTGGGTGGCCTAGGCCATCACGGCGGTCTTCCGCAGCGAGCGTGGTGTCGAGAAAGAGGATGCCTGCGGGCAGCGCGTAGCTGAGATCGGCTGTGACGGGGTCGGCGATGGCAGAGGCGCTTATGGCGGCAGCTAGGCCGGCCTGACTGTCGCCGTTGTCAGCGCGCTCAGCATTGGCTGTCGCGCTTCCGGTTGCCGCTTGTGCGGATGGCGACAGGAAACGGCCCAGGGCGATGCCGAGGGCGAAGCTAAGGTGGTCGGTAGCCGGCTCGGGGTCTGGCGCTTCGACGTATGGTGGCAGCGGCTCGCCCTCTGACCGGTCAACGGCGGTTTGTGCCCATGCTTGCGCGTAGCGCCAAGGGGAGGGGCCAGGATGCTTGAACTCGACGGAGGGTTCGCGATGCGCTTCGTGAACGCCGAAGGCTGACTCCACCTGCGCGAAGATGGTTGCGGCGCCTTCAATCGGGAATAGAGGTAGTCGGTTGACGTCGCCGACCTCGAACCCCACGCCCGGGTTGAGCGAGGAGAGGATGTTACGTGCCCGCGTTGAGTTCATCGAGCAGACAGCGGTTGCTAGATCACTTGGGAAGATAGAAGACCCCTTATTGCCAAGGATGCTGGGGTACCGGTGCACGCGGGCGGCGAAGTTGGCGCCGATCATTGAAAAGGCTACGCCGCGCGCACAGCAGAAGAACTCTTCGCTTGCGAGCGTACAAGTTTCAGAACCCGTTTTGTGGCACTTGGAAGACTTTATTGGAAGGCCCCCGCCAGCCCAGTTTACGAGGTGGCGCAGTTCTTCCCACCACTCGCGACCTTTGCCGCCGTTGATAAATGGAAACCAAGCGGTTGGGTATTCTGAAAAGCGCACAGCGCGGCGTGACACTTCCCATGCGAGTCGGACGAATCTTTCGTTGTCACCTGTCGACTGCGCTGCGCGGGCGGGAGAGACGGTGCCGATGAGGGGGGCGCTTTGGTAGGTGCGCAGCTGCGCCGCGTCCCACCAGTAGACGAGGGGCCACTTAGGCACCACCCGCAGCGCCTCCGGCTCGAAGGTCACGCGGCCCTCGTGGCAGAGCGTGGCGGCGCGCTTGCGGCGCGTACGCTCGGAACTGCCATCATCGTCGGCGATGGTAAGCTTGAGTGCCACGCTTTCTTCTCTGGCCTTCGTCTTCTGGAAGATATTCACGCAGACGCTCACTACCATTCCGTCAACGTGTTCGAAGGCACCGACTTCAAAGTCACCTAGGGCGCGCAGGCGATGGGTTGCCAGAAGATGTTCGCGAAGGTCCGCGTACTGCTTGACGAACATCCAGCTACGCATTGTAAGCATCGCCGACACGCCGCCGTCGCGCACCAGTTCAAGGCCCCGCAGCAAAAACGCGGCGTAGAGGTCGGCTTCGCCGAGGGGGTACGTCTTCTCTATGTAGCTGGTGTCCGCCATTTTGGCGGTGCCCTGGTAGGGGGGATTCGCCACGACAAGGTCGTAGGTGCTCTCGCGGACCATACGCACGAAGCGCACGCCCGCGGCGAGCTGTTCGCCGCGGAGCCGTAGGCCAAGGTCGTCACCGCCGCTGTGCTTGGCTAGGAAGCGTTCGAGCCGCTTGAGCAGCGTCGCTTTGGTGGCCGCGGGGTCGCTGTTGACGCGCGCCGGCGCGGGTCTAAAGCCGCCAAAAAGGTTGCCCTGGGCGCGCTGCTTCGGGTCCAGGGGGGCCTCGCTCTCGCGGAGTGCAGCGGCAAGGGCATCGTCCACCGCTGCGTCTACCTTGAGCAAGCTGCCTAGGTGGTCGGCGCCACGGAGCGCGTGCACCAGCGTGTTGGTGAGCGCGCCGGGAATGCCCGTGTCCCGGGCTACCTCGGCGCGCAGCTCGACTAGGGCCGGATCGTCGTCGGGCAGACTTGCCAGGTTCAGATTGGACGCCACCAAGTTAAGCCGCTCGGGCCGCGCACCTGGGCACAGTTGCTGCGCCTTGAGCCACAGCGCCGCCGCCGCAATCTGCACCGCCCGCGGGTCAAGGTCGATGCCGTGCAGATTGTGCGAAAGGATGCGCGAGACGATGGCTTCCGGGCGCCAAGCGCTGGCGTCGTCCGCCTCGGCATGCCCGTCGCTAGCCCTAGCCTCGCCGTCGCGGTCGCTTTCGCTGCCCCCTGCGCTCTGCCCGATGTTGCCGTGACCACGGTGCCGCGCTTCTTCTTGGTAAAGTGCAAAGAGCAGCTCGAAGGCGACGACGAGAAAATGCCCCGAGCCCACGGCCGGGTCTAGAAGCTTGAGGTCGCGCACGCTTGCCGGGGCCTTGGCCACCGCTGCATCCGGGATCGGCTGCGGCACGTAGTACGCCCAGCGGCGTTCTGCGGCGGTGTGCAGCGGCATCAGGTCGGTAAGCGCAACGCCGCCGTGCTCCGGGCCCGCTGCGCGTTGGGCGCGCCACTCCGCGCGCCGCGCTTCCAGTGCCGCGAGCGTGCCGTCTGCTTCGGCTTCGGGCGTCCAGCCGTTTTGCTTGCACATCGCCAGCCACAAGGGGCCCAGGCTGTTCTGCAGCAGCCAGTCCACCATGTAGCGCTCGGTGAACATCTGCGTCTTGCTGGCAATCTCGTGAGGCTCGATTTTGCCGCTACCCCATCTCGTCTTTGGGTGAATCTTCGCGTCGAGCGCCTCGCGCTGCGGGTCGTTCCAGTACTGGTAGACCCAGCCCAGCGTCATGTCGTCGCGCCAGCACGTCGCCAGCACGGGCTGGTCAAGCGCTTCAACCACGTGCCGCAAGGTGGCTGCGGGAATGGGTATCAGCTCTGCTATGCCCGCCCCACCAAAGACGCCCGGAAGCTCCGTCGCCAAGTCTTCAAAGGCTAAGGCCAAGAGCTGGGCGTAGCCTTCCGTTGCGTCACCGCGCACCAGCGCTGGCGCAAGCTCACGGAAATGTTTGTAGCCCGCGCTCTCCCAGCCCCCCGTCACAATGGCGGTGGTCCGTAAGGGCGTGCGGCCGGGTCCCGCGTCGCTTGAAGGGGGCGCCTCCAGCAGCCGCAGCATCACCAGCCGGTTCAGCAGCGTATAGGCGGCCTGCTGCTCGGCCTCGCGGCGGAAGTCCTCGATGCCGCGCCGGGCCTTGGCCTTGCTGCCCGCCTGCGCCCGCACCTGCTCCGCCAGCCACGTCTCCAGGCGGCGCCGGCGCACGCGCCGCGTTTCGTCTAACTTGGCTTCCTGAGCGCGCATCGAAAGCCGATACGTGGCCTCCGTCTCGTCGTGCAAGTCCCGCAGCAGCCGCGCCCGCAGGCCACGTATTGTCTTTGAGAGGGCGCTCTTCGCCTCCGCTGTCATCACCATGCGCGCGTTCCTCTTCTCACGTCAGCCTCACGCGTGTGCCCGTGCGAATGTGTTCCATGAGCCGCGCCTTGATTTCCACCAAGAGGGCATCGACGTCAGCTTCGCTTTGCACCTCGCGATTGCGCAGATCCAGACGCACCGGGGCGATGAGGGGCTTTGCGCCGGTGCTGAGCAGGGCGTCGAGGCACGCGTTGGCTTCGTCCTCGGCGCGCCGCAGCGTCAGCGTGAAGGGCTCCTTGAGGGCGCTTAGCGCCGGTGCCACGGCGGTGGCGCTGGTGGCGGTGACGGCGCGCGCGAAGGGCCCCAGCACCTTATGCGCCTGGTCGGCGGTCAGCGTGCTGAAGCCGTCGCGGCCCTTCAGCCGCGCCCGAGCGGCTTCCGCTTCGCGCTCTTGCCACTGCAGCAGCCGCTGCCTCTCGCTGGCGTAGGCCACGCGAACTTGCTCAAGGTCATCTGCGAGGCCGGCAATCGCCTGCCAAGGCCGGTCCGAGGCCAGGTGATGCGCCACGCGTGCGGCAGCGTCGCTCACGTTCGAGGCATGGACGCCAAGCTCAGCGAGCTGCGCGGCCTCAAAGTCCAGCACCGCCTGCGCCTTCTGCACCGCGCTGACAGCCTCGTCAGTAAGTTCGGCGTCGTAGAGCTTGAGGAGCTGGATGCCGTCCCGCAGCACGTCGAGGTGCTTTTTGACCAGCTTGACCGTTGGCTTGGTCTCGCGGCACTTGGCAATGCATTGCTCGAGGGCGTCGCCCAGCTTTTTGAAGGCCGCAGGGTCGCGATGCTTGCAGGCCACAGCGTCGCGGTCTTTGCCCGCAACCGCGCCGCGGGCGGCGTCCAAGCGGTCAAGCTTGGTCTGCACGCCCCGAAGCTGCTTCGCGTAGCCGGGAAAGAGATTCGCCACCGCATCCGCGATAGCGGCAGGCTCAAGGGCCAGCGGCGTGCCGATCCGTTCTTCGAAGAACTTGCAGATGCGCGCCAGGGACTGAAAGCCAATCTCATCGTCGCCCGCGGGAAAGAGCGTTGCGCGCCGGAAGGCGCGGTCTTTGTCGAAGAGGTCACGCGCGCCGGCGTCGCGTAGCGCGGTGATTTCGCTGCCGCCTTCGGGCTGAATGCGCACCTTGACTGCACGGAGCAAGCCGGCGACGCAGGCGCGCACCACATCGGCCGTATAGCCGTAGGGCGGCCCGCCGAAGTGGGCCAGCAGCGTCGCGCCGCCAAGACCGCCTTCCGCCTCGATGTGCTCCAGCACGCGCTGGGGCACCACACCGCTGCAGCTAGGAACGTAGCGTCCCGAATCAAGCTCAAGGATGCCCAGCGTGAGGAACTTCGGCGAGGGTCCCGCAAGTTCAGCGTCAAGAAGCTGCAGCAGCTCGGCCGGCTGAATCTGCGTTTCGACAAAGTGCGGGTAGAGGTCCGGCAGCACGCGAGCGGCCACGTGTGAAAGCGCCGCCGAAAACGTGGCGCCGTGGACTTTGGGCTCAATGGCGCGTCCGCGGAAGTAGAGCTTGCCCGCCAGCCAGGCTGCGGCCACCGCTTCGCGGGTTGTCTTGACCAGGTCTTCGGCGTTGTTCTCTTCCTGCTGAAGCAGCAGCTTGCGCGCTGGATTCAGCGAATCGCGTCGCGACTTGTACTTGTCTACCATGGCGCGGGACCGCTGCAGTTCACGCGCCTTGTCTTTGGCCTGGTCGCTGGACCCGGCGACCCACACCAGGCGGTCATGGAAGGCGTCTTCAGCGCTGCGGCGCACCCACGCATTTTCCGTGGCCTCGTCCGCCGAAAGCAGGCGGAAGTCGACCTGGATGACGGCTTCGTCGCGCTTGCTGCCGAGCGATACGTCCTCTGCCTTGCGGCCATCCGAGAAGACGCCCGCCCAAGGGAAGGCACGGCCGCCGAGCCGCGGCCGTTCGGGGTCCGCCAGCAGGAACCGCAGGGCTTCCTGCACGGTCTCGCTGGTGGTCTCGCCGGCCACGCCGATGTCCCGTCGCTCGCGGTTCCATTCTTCGCCCGCCGAAGACTGAATCTTGTAGCCGTGCTTCTCGGAGTAGCCGAGCAGATTGCGGCGCTTCAGCGTCTCTAGCGCTTCGCTTACCGCGTCCACCTGGTTGCCGCGGTCGACGCGGTCGTAGAGGCACTGCGCCACAAGCTTGGCATCCGTCGGGACTGCGTCCTGAATGAGTTCAAGGAGCGCGACTACCTTTGCGACGCGGACGAGATGCGCGTCTTCCGCGGCGCTGCACTGGCTTAGGATGCGCGCCATCGAAGCCTGCACGTCCGAATCGAGCGCCGTGTGCTGCACTTCGTACACTTTATCTAGGGTGATGAGCGTGCCCAGCGGGGCGTCGGCCAGCTTCTGCGTCCGGAAGAGTTCGCCCAACAGCTGGAGCAGTCCGCGAATGGCTTGGTCGTCGCCCTGTGCCCGCGCCGAACGCGTGCGTAGTGCACTCGTAATCTGCAGAATCAGGTCGATTTGCCCGGGGAGCATCGGGTAGACCTCGACAAACTCTTCCTCGGTGACCGCGTCGCAGCCGTAGGCGTAGAGCTTGAGTTCGGCGCGGTGCTGCGCGTACAAGGCGCGCAGGGCAGGCTCGTGTTGCTGCTGCTTCTGCAGCAGCCGCTTGTGCACCACATCGCGAATATTGGTGGCTGCCAGGTGGACGCGGAACTTTGGTGGGAAGCGGTCCTTGGCCCAGACCAGAAAGGCATCGCCCGCGTCTTCATCAATGCGCTGCTGCCCTAGGGCCACCAGCCACGCCTTGCCCTTGAGGCCTGCGCCCAGCGCAGCGGCAAAAGCGCGTAGGCGGTCGACGCGATCCCTGTTGGCAAGCACATACTGGGAGACTTCATCGACCACCATGAAGAGCGTCGCGCCGGGCCGACGAAACTTCAGCATGTCGCGGATGGCCGCTACCGCTTCTTCCGGGGACTCGGCACGTGCGTGGGTGCCCGCACGGCTGGTGTACCAGCTCATCGGGTCCGTGTACTTCTCCGGAAACATCGCGCACATCACCGTGGAGAAGTCTTCCTCGGCGAGCGCCCGGTCCTTAAGCGCCTGCCAAGGCTGTCCCAGGGTCGTCTGGGCGACTTGCTCGAAGCGCAGCCACTCTCCGTCACGTTCGAGCTTCAGCTCGAAGTCAGCCACCAGTGGGTCGGTGCTGCAGTAGCCCAGGCGCTGCTGCACCTGCCGCACGGCGGCGGCATGCACATGTTCGTTGTCGCGGGCAGCGCCGCCAATGTCAAAGACGACGGCAAGCGGCTCAATCTTCTGCCGCAGGGCGCTCCAGGCGGCCTTGAGGGCCTGCGCATTCGGCGAGGTGTCGCGGCGCAGCCAGGCCTCAGAAAGCGATGTTCCGTCGGGGAGCGCGACCCCGTCAAGGGCCAGGCCCAGCAGCTTCGCGAAGCTGGACTTACCCGAGCCGTAGAAGCCGGATACCCAGGCATTGGGCAGCTCCGGGCCGCCGGGCTTGTCGAGTTCGCTGGCAATGTTGGTGAGCAGCCGGACGTACTGCTCGTGGATGCCGTCCGGCACCCGCTGGCGGCTCGGGTGCCCCTCGGGCCAGCCGCCAGTGATGATGTACTCCGACACTTCCGCGGCGAGCTTCTCCGGCGACTGCTCGTGCAAATAGACCACCGGCGGGATGTCCCGCGTGACGTCAGAAAGGAAGATGTCGCGAATCAGTTGGGTGGTCATTGCGCCTTCGTCTCCGTCACGGGTCTGTGGCCTCAAGTTAGGGGGGGTGGAGCTCCGTTGGCCTGTGTTCGCTTCAAGTTGGGTGGTTCTGCTGCGCGCCTGAGTTCTCTGGGCGCGTGGGCTTAGGGGTAGATGCGCGGTCGGTAGTCGTTGTCAGGTTCGAGGATGCCCATGAAGGAGAGCCCCGTAGCACCGCGGCGCTCACCGGGATACAGGAGAATCACCGGCACGTTGCGGGTTTTGCCATCGATATGGCGCAAAAGCGCGGAAGAACGAAAGAAGGGATAGAGCGCGCCTGCGCGTCCAATGAGGGTAACAGTGCGCTCAATCTGGTCTGGATGGGCATCGGCGTCGTCGGAGATAATCTTGCTGCATGCGGCGGCGATGCCGTCCGGGCCTTCAATCAGCGGTGTCAGCTTGGACTTGATGTAGCCGAGCCCCCGGTCGGGCTCGATAAGCGCCATGCGCTGCTCCATCTCGGCGACCCGGCTTGCCCAGTCTTCGCCCTGCGCGCGGATACGGTCGAGCAGAAGCTTCTGCAGGCAGATCGAGCGCACGCGCCAACCGTAGGCGCTCAGGTCCGTCGTGAGCCTCTGGACTTCACTGCGTAGCTTGAACTCATCTCTTGGCTCGTAGTGGACGATGGCAAAGCGGTAGTTGCGCATCGTGCTGATGCGCGGACCATCCTCATGGATAAGGTCGCGCCTAAGCGCCGCGAAGGCCTCTTGCAGCGGTGTGCGGTGCGCAGGTGTCGTCATCCAAGGGCCTCCGCTTGCGCCGCGGGGAGCTGCGCTTCTGCCCACGCGGCAAGGTCAGCGTGACGCCAGCCAAAGTCAACGAGGTCCCCCTGGCGCTGAAACGCTAACGCAGGCAGGCGTGCTAGGCGTTCTTCCAGCGTGGCGCCCGTTAAGGCGACCGAGGCCAGGTAGGGGTTGTCCAGCAGCGTTCCTTCGAAGGCGACCTCTCGCAGCAGGTAAAGGATGTATTCCAGAGCATCATCCGGCACCTGCGGTGTGACAAGCGGCCTTGGGTCGCGATTGGTTGCGATGAGTCCCGCGGCGAAGGCGGAGGAGAGCAGCTTGCTTGCGAACTGAATCTGCGTGGACATCGTCCAGCGGTCCGGGTCTTGCGCGCCCACCCACGCGACGATGAGGTCCCGCGTGACCGCGGGTCGCCCGCTGCTGCGGCGCTCTACCAGAAAGTGCCCGGTGAATAGACGGTAGAGCGGGTCTGCAAGCTGCAGATGCCAATGGCAGACGAGCCGCCGCGTATCGGGCATCATGGACTGCCAGCGATGCAGTACTGTGAGGGCTGGCGGAAAGGCGGCGAAGCGCGCGCGCATGTTCGCAAGCAGCACTTCGATGCGCGAGAGACTCCGTGCGCCAAACCAGTATTCCTCGAAGGCGCGCTGCGCACTTGGAGCGGACTCGGTGCTTGCATGCGACCAGTAGGCGCGGGCGTCCTCGACCTCAAGCGCGCACTTAAGCAGACGCGTATGCACCTCTCTTGTTTCGGTGGGGGTGTGGTTCACGTGTCGCGCCTGAAGTGCGGTAGGGGGTAGGCATCGGAAGGCGGCGCAAGTGCGGCTAGCAGTTGCCGAATGACCGCGTCAAGCGACGGTGCGCCATCGCCCGCTGTCCCGTTGAAGCAAGCCTCGTTAAGCGTGGTGCCCTTGATGCGCCGCCCGGCGGGCATCGCCACGGTTTCTGCGGGCCCATGACTCTGCACCCACTTGAAGAACGCATCGCGACTCCAGGTGTCCTGCATGGCTTCCCGGAGGCCTGGAAGGGCTTGCTCCGGGTGGGTGCCCGCGCGCTTCAGCTCTTGCAGCCGCTCTTCGAGCCGTTCGTCGAGCTCAAAGCCAAGACTGAAGAGTGACAGAATCTGGTCTGGGTCGTGGTCCTTCGCGCGCAGTTCAGTATCCTTGCGGCGCGCCGCTTCGCGCACCGCTTGCAGCACCGCCCACGCCCAGGTGTGCGGCAGTAACCGCCGAAAGAGGTCCTGCCCCCCAAACTCTGACACCAAGTCTGTGCGCCACCACCCCAAGCGAGGCTCCTCACCGCCTTCTCCCGCCCAAGCCACAATGATCTGCGCGGTAAGCGCAAAGTCCACGTGCGCCGCGTCAAGCGCAGCCCGCGTCGGCTTGCCCGGCTCAGGCGCCTCGCTGGCCGTCACCGCAAGAAGCGGCAACGCACCATCGGACACCACAGCATCGCCCGCGCCGTCATCAGCGGCCGCAGCCTTGGTCGGGACAGCACCGCCGCGCGCCCCCTCGCGTTCCAGAATACCCATGCAACCTCGCCTCTACCGGTCCCCGCGCCCCGCAGTGCTTTCCCCGGCCGCTGCCATTCGAAGCGCCCCCAAGCCCAACAAGCACCCTGCCCCGTCTAGGAAGCCCCCCGACCCTATCACGTCGAGTCAAATCCCCTCAAGCCACACCTGCCCCCCGCCTCACGCACCAGCAAAAGCCCCGTGGAATGCTTCCGGGGGAGGTTTTGGAGCGTCAACCCACTGCGCCGCCTCAAGTGCGCGACCTCGGTACTGAGAGCATCCCGTTTGCATCCAAGCAATGACCCTGCGCGGCGGCGCTGAGGTGCGTTCTCCCATGTTGACGCGCTTAGGCCGTGTTGAGGCGTCGCTCGATGGCCGCGCCCGCGTCATTCACGACTGCGGCCTCATGGAGCGCGAAGGCAGTGCCTTCAACCTCATGCACGACCGCCTGCTGACGAGCGGGCGCGCGGCCCCCACCGTGACGGAGGGCATCGACTCCGTGCACGTCGTCGTGCAGCGGAGGGTGATCCATCCCGGCGTCATCCGCCTCATCGCCGACGTCGACCATAAGCACCAACTCACCCAGCGTGAGCACATCGTCCTCGGCATGCTGGGCCAGAGTGAGGGCATGTCGGCAGCCGAGCTGGCGAGCGCCCTCGAGCTGGTGGACCCCGCCGCCCTGCGCCCGTGGATCGCCAGGCCCGTCGAGCTTGGACTGGTGGAGCAAACGGGCCGCACCCGGGCGACACGGTACTTCGTGGCGCCTGCACTGCTGCGTGCGGTCGGACTCGATCAGCAAACCACGCTCAAGCGGATCGAGCCGCACCGGCTCAGGGCCCTCATTGTCGAAGACCTCGCCCGCTATCCCCGGTCCGCGGCCTCGGACATCCACCGGCGCGTGGGCTCTGAGATACCAGATCGCACCTTCCGCCGTGCGCTCGAGGAGCTCGTAACGGAAGGGGCGCTCACCGCGGAAGGCGAGAGGCGCTGGCGGCGCTATCACCGGCCTATCGGCCAGAGAGGTGAAGATGGCCGATAGAACCGGCACGCCGGGATGCAACCAGCCGTTATTGCGATGCTTTTCTATTGGCCACTCGCCGCACGTGGCCAATAGATCCTGCGGTTTGGCCGATAGAGCTGCCCCGCACACGTCGGAGGCGCACCGATGATCGGCCCCCTCTCACCGGCAACCGCCACCCGGTTGGAGAAAGCCGCCATCGACAACGGCTTCGATCACGAACTGCCTGCGCCCGCAGGCTGGCTTGGCTTCGCCAGCACCCAGGCACCGCTGCGTATCTGGCTCACCGCTCTCGGCGACGACCTATTCGTGGTAACCCTCTCGCAGCTTCACGTTGCCCGCGCCCTCGCCGAGCAAGGCACACCCATGACCGCGGCGATGCCTGAGGGCGCCACCGCCGGCCGCACCGTCACCGACATCCCCGCGCTTCACCGCCTCGTGCGCCGCGCCTTCCAGCTTCCCCGCGGACTCCCCGACGAATTACTGCACGTCTTCAAGGAGAAGACCGCTGCGTTGCCCATAACTACCGAGGCCGAACGCCTCGTCGTCCAGCGCATTGGCCAGGACATCTTCCGCGCCGGCCTCATCGACTACTGGGAAGGCCGCTGCGCCATCACCTGACACGCTCCCGGGGAGGTTTCCGGAGCAGCTGTCGCCCGCGCTGCAGCTGGGGGGCACCCTTGAGGCACGCGTCCGGCGACCAGGCTCTTCGAATCGTGAGCTGGCCTTGACGACACCGACTTCCCGCGGCGCTTCCCCCGGGTGTCGGTTGCCTGCCGATTCAGCGCGTCCATGTAGGGTGAGGCGCCCTGCACTGTAGAACCGGCTGCGCTACACCAACCGCCCACCATGAAGACTGCACGGAAGCGCCAGAACGCAGGCACTGCGAAGAGGCTCGCGAGCTTGGTCAAGCGCGCGAAGGCGCTCGACGCCATCTTCGCCTGCGGCGGCGTCATCGAGTTGGCCGCGCCCCTCTCGCTTCGCGGTCCCGGCGGCAGGAAGGTCCTGGTTGTGGAGCCCAATCCCTTCGGGACGAGCAACGTCGCCAAGAAGCTGCGCGCTTGGTGTGCCCCGGCGGCTTTCGGTGAAGGAACGCAG
>SLEO01000242.1 GCA_007124745.1 Myxococcales bacterium | reverse complement strand
GCCGGCTTACGTCCTCGCCAAAAATCCCGCGCGTTCCTTAAGTTCGCTGCGGTTTTTGGCTGTGGGCGCTCGAGCACAGACCCTCAACCGGACACGCAGCTCGCTTAACCGATCACGCATGACGCTAGACCGCAGACGTCAGTCTTTGATCTGACGTCGAATTTTGCCGAGCGCTTGCTCCTGCAACTGACGAATGCGTTCTCGAGAGAGGTTGTACTTGTCACCGATCTCTTTCAGCGTGAGCTCGTCTTCGTCGTCTAGTCCGAAACGCCAACGTAGGATCCGAGCTTCCATGGGCGTCAGCGTGTCAAGCAACCGCCGCACCTCATCGCTCCATTTCTGACTAACCAAGGTCTCGTAGGGCGTCGAAACGCCTTCCTGCTCGAGAAAGTCGATAAACTTGCGACCATCTTCATCATTGACGGGACGGTCGAGCGAAAAGGGTGTCTCGGCCCAGTAGCCCTTGATCTTCTCGAGCTTCTCCGCCGCAATCCCGGTTTCTTTCTCGAGTTGACTCGCCGATGGCTCTTTACCCGTGCGCGTCGCTATCGCCTGGGTCGCCCGCGCCACGCGGTTGTAAGTGTCGAGCATGTGGACCGGGATACGCACGGCGCGACCCTTGTCTGCGAGCGCTCGCGAAATCGCATGCCTTATCCACCAGGAGGCGTAAGTGCTGAAGCGATAACCTCGGTTGTGATCGAAGCGCTCCACCGCCTTCATAAGGCCAATATTGCCTTCTTGAATCAGGTCGATGAGCGGCAAACGTCCTCGATTATAACGACGGGCAATCGATACAACCAAACGCAGATTCGCAGATACGAAACGGTTCTTTGAACGCTGTTGGGCGTTTCGTGCCGCCCGAACGGTCTTCAAGTAGCCGTTGAAGGCAGGGGTCAAGCGCACCTCGTCTCCGAGTAGGTCGCGCGCCTCCGCGTGCTCCCCCGAAAGCCGGTGTACGGCTTGGTCGCAATGTTGAACGTAGAGACGGTCGCTATCGAGCTGGCGCAGCTTGAGCGATAGCGGTCCCACAATTTCGTCCCACTCCTTCTTCACAGCCTTCGGCAGTTTGCCTGCCTTCGCCTGCTTCGCGAGGCGCCTTAGGGTTGCAAACTCAGGGATCGGCTCCTCACACATGCTCTCGACCGTTGTCACAACGGTATCGAGCACGGGCGCGTAGTCCAGCAAGATGCTCCAGTACGCCGACTCGTAATGCTCCACCTCACGGGCCGCATCGATTTCCTCTTGGGGTGACAGCACACTGTGATTGGCCATTTCGCGGAAGTAGCGCGAAAGGGTGGAATCCCCTGAACCCTGCCGCTCCAAGTCCTTGAGTGCTTTTTCAGCTTCGGCACTTGCCTCCGCGAGCTGCTCCTGCGTGGGCTCCGCATCCCCCGAAGGCCCTGCCTCCAGGTCCTCGCGATCGTCATCCTCTTGCTCCGAGTTCTGCTCTGTCTGAGGAGCCGTGGAACGTGCCTGATTTTGCTGTGCTTTACTCATTCGTTAACAACTCCAAGCTGGGCTCGTGCCCAGTACCTACATCGAACTATCGAAAAAACCGCGCGCCTTTACGCGCTTCTCCTACCTCGGGCGTCACCTTGCTCTGGGTCTACTCCCGAGGACATCAACCCCAGTCATCGCATTTTCCCCGCAGCGCTAACTTTCCCAGCGCCGACTTTCCGCAGCGCTCACCGCCCCGAACGCGGGTGGCCGACGCTTGCCCCCGAGCCGATGCAAGTGACGGGCCGCTGCGCCTAACGTTCAGCTTCTCGGGGCGCACCTTCCTGTCGGCCCAACACGCGACTCGGGGCGCGCCCACACCACCGCTTGCCTATGCCTGTGTGCCTGTGCCTGTGCCTGTGCCTGCCTGCCTGCCTGCCTGCCTATCCCAACATCCCGCCCAAAGTGCTCGGATGCCTCAACTCTCAATAGCGCAGGGGTGCTTTGACCCTCGGTTGGCCGCGCTTAGCTTAGGTCCTCCACTCCACCCCTCGAAGCTTGCCTAAGCGCACACGCATCGCTTGTCTCTGGTTGTTTCCTGACATGTTGTCCGCTGCTGAGGCGCTAGTAAGCTCGAGGTCACAGTGTTAATGCGTCCAGAACACATTTATTCCCACACCGGGCTACATTATCTTCTGGCGTATCTTTCGCGGGGTCTCCGGGCGGTATGCGCTCAGGGGGTCCGGATAGAGAAAATACAGAGGAAAAGCGCAAGTGGGTACAGGGCCCCACGCGCAGCTTTAGGCCACGATAGGGGAAGAGTGGGGGAGCGTGTGCGGGATTCACTCCCGAGAACTCGGGGGCATTCTGTACCATGCCCCGCTAAACAGATGCTCCGGACGTCACCTTCTCTGGCGTGCATGACGGCACTCATGACCGCACTCATGACGGGGCTGCTCTGGGTCTTGCCTGGAAGCATTGCCCACGGCGAAAAGGTCGCGACCTTTTCGCCAAGTACTTGGTGCGCAGCGCCTGAAGTAGAGCGCAACGCGTTGCGAGCGCCTTTAGTGCGGTGGCGCAGCGCGGCGCAGGCGTCAGACCGTCGGGCTGAAGCTGCGCGATGTGCCGCGGCCATTCCGCGTGATGTCGACCTCTGCGCGGCGACTGGACACGCTTGGCTCCTCAGCGAACTTCTTGCCGAGGTCTCGGAAACTCAGGTTGTGGTACCCACCACGGCCTCCCTACCGGAGCCTCGCGAAGAGGGCGCCACACGTGAGCCGCCGGGAATGCACGCGTTCGGGCTTGAACCCCGTCAAGATATCTGTTTGCGCCTAAGACTCCATGAGCGAGGGATAAATATTGCCAGCGACGTCAAGCGCATCTCGCTCGATGACACCACTGATATCTGGCGGCTCAGTGAGCTCTTCTGGCGTCATGAGGCGTCGCGCCCTTCCATATGTTCGTGGCTTCCAGCGCAGCGGTACGCCGCGGAAGGTGCGCCGTGGGCACGTCGCTTGGTCGACATCACGGTGACCTACTGCGCAGCGCTAGAGGCTTCAGAGTCCCACGAAGAGCAACCACGCGACACATTTGACGTCTCGCTGCCTCCCACCGCAGCGATGGCGCTCCTAGACCGCACGCGGCTTGAGGAGACGGCCGCCGCGAGGCTGCTGCGCCAACGACTATTGGCGCAGGACAACCCGCATGTTCAGCGGGCGGCCCTTCGAGCCAACAACGTTACGCCTCGTTTCGTGACCCAGGGATTCCCTAGCGTGCGTACGCGGGCCGCCTGTCTGTGGCTCAAGCGAAACCGTGCGAGTCGGCCGCCGACAGAAGGGGTCGATTGGCGCGCCGTGCGCCTTAGCCTACCCACGCGCCACCGTCTCATTATGGCGGAATGCGCGGCGGAAGCGGGCGCGTGTAACCTCGCACGCCTCTTGGTCGGCGAGGAATCGACGGAGGGCATACAAAGCACCCTAAAGCGCTGCAGCCCGCGCGGAACCAAGGACCCGATGCGGAACGGCGTCGATTGATCAGCCTAACATCGCTCTTCTAGGTTTTCGTCTGAGCCATCCCCAGGGTGAGCCTGGGGGACGAAAGCCGCGGGGAAATGGGCCTTCCGTCCGCGGACCCACCCACCCCACCATACTTACTCCAGGCCATTTCCCCGCGGCTTTCTGCGTCTCGAGTTAATGAGGGGATCGCTCAGGGTTTTCGTAGTAGGCCTTGGCCGATGCGAGTAGTTCTGATGGCATCAGGTCGGGGGACCAACGTGCAGGCATTGCTCGCCGCCCGAGCACAGTGGAACGTCGACGTACACTTCGCGGGTCTCGTCAGCGACAAGCCCAATGCGCCAGCTCTCAATCTGGCTCAAGCGTCCGGAATCCCGACGGCGGTTGTGGTACCAGCAGCCTTTCGCGACCGCACTACTTGGAACCAACGGCTCGGCAGTACCGTTGCGGATTTTGCCCCGGACTTGGTCGTGATGGCCGGCTTCATGCGCATCGTGTCCTTGGAGGCTCTTTGCGGCTTTCGGGCGCCGGCCATCAATGTGCATCCAGCGCTGCTGCCGTCGTTTCCCGGCGCCCACGCCGTACGCGACGCGCTAGCCGCAGGCGTGAGGGTCACCGGCGTGACGGTGCACCAAGTAATTCCGGCGGTAGACGCAGGTCCTATTCTAGAACAGGAGGCACTGCGCATCTTGACCGATGACGACGAGGCCACCCTCGCTGCGCGCGTTCATCAGATTGAGCATCGCCTACTTCCAAGGGTTGTGCACGCACTGGCCATCTTCAAAACCGCAAATAACGCTCACGGTGCGGCCCCTCGCCCACCGGATACGGAAATCAGACGCAAGACCGAGAGCCCTCCCACACCTTTCGATGACTCACTCCCGTATCACTATCGCGCGGGGCTCGCGCTGCTGGATGGGCAGGGTACGTGACGCGCGCCTTTGACGTGACCGTCGTTGGAGATGACCTCGGAGCGTTGTGCGCCGCGTTGGCGCTTCAGCGCGACGGCTTTTCTACAGCGCTCGTCCCACGTTCCGCCCCGACGGGGAACGCCAAGGACGGTTCACGCTGGCGGCCAAGCTCGGTCCAAACCTCGGCGTCGCCCGTGTGGAGCCAGTATCTCGATGCTATGGGCGTGGCCGGCGGCAGCCCTGCGCCAAGACAGTCGCCAACCACGCACCTCGCTATTCCCGGTCTACGCCTAGGCGCAAGTAGCCGCGCCGGGCTCTATGTCGCTGGTTGGAATCAAGAGAATCCGGCAGCACCCTGGCGGCCTGATTCCCTGGGTCCACTGCTTCAGGAACTCGATCAAGCGACATCGCGTCTCTGGCTGTGGCTTCGCGAGCGAGAAAACCGCGCCCAAACGTTTAACTTCTTCGGGCCCATGCTCGGTCGCCGTGGGCTCTCAAGGCACCCGGATTGGCGAAGTGTGCACGAGCTAAAGAGGAAGATAGAAGCGGAAAGCTACGCCTCTTGGCTCCTACGCGCGCTGGCCTTTGACCAAGTTGTCCAAGCCCCCGAGGCGAGCCTACTTGGTAGCCTGAGGGCTTGCTGCAATCAGGTGTGCGGTTCTGCTGAACGCAGCCATCCCCGACTCGATGCCGCACTGCTCCAGCGCTTTGACGCGCTGGGTGGCGTCAGGCTTAGGCGTGAGGTCCCCGCAGTGATCTCACCAGGGCCGCATCAGATCGGCCTTGTATGCTCAGGTGGACTTGAGATCAATAGCCGGTTCCTGGTCTACACCGCGCCTCTAGGCGGCTTGCGGGCACTCCTCGCGCCAAACCCTATCGAACACCTCGGGCCGCCCGAAGCGATGCCACGGCCCTTCGATTTTCGAGCTGTCGCACGCGTGCCCATCGCGGACACAGACTGGCCGCTGGGAGACGCCGACGAGGTGGTCTCAGTGCTTAACCCAACGCTGCCCTTCCACGATGGCAATCACGTCAGGGTCAACCGAGCCGAAGCAGAGGGCAAGCACCAACTCGAAATCACATTTACACTCTCGGCCGCGAGTGCGGAGCGTGGCGAACCTGCGTGGCATTTCATCAACCAGCGGATTGCCGCGCACCTTGAGTTGCTCTTTCCGCTTGCGCGCCCAGGCATCATGCTCCCCAGCGTAGGCGCTCACGCCGCCGTCAGCGATGCGGAAACGCTACGCTACACATCGCCAACGCCAAAGCTGCGGGAGGCTCGATTTATCTACCCCCAGAAACACGGCCACGATGTGCGGGGGCTTCCTCCCGCAACGGCCCTACCCCGCCTCTTCCTCGGCGGCTCCCACCTCTATCCTTCACTAGGACATGAGGGGCTAGTGCTTGCGGCCGAGGTCACGGTCGCCGGGCTCAAAACCCAGCATCGCAGTTCAAGGGCCTTCCGAGCGGGAAGCTGGTTCCCTCGCATCAGACGCTAGCGAGCCTGCAGCATCGCGGCTCCGCTCCCGCTAAACGGGGCAGGAATCCTAGTGCCGTCCCCCCACTTCACGCTTCACTGCGGCGGCGCCCCTCTGGTAGCCTGGACCGAGAGTTGGGTCACAGGCGGTATTTGCACCGCTCGCGCCCAGCGTCAGAGGGAGTGCTTGTGGCGGAGTGGCTTTGGAAAGGTCAGCTGGCGAACGGCGACAAGCGGTCCGGCCAGATGGAGGCCGAAACCGCTGAGATCGTGACGTCAAGGCTGCGCAGCATGAACCTGCAAGGGCTTTCTGTTCGCAAGAAGCCCAAGCAGCTCTCGCTCAGCATCGGTAGCGGGATTGGAACCAAGGAACTCGTCGTATTTACGCGGCAGTTTTCCACGATGATCGCCTCCGGACTGCCCCTGGTGCAGTGCCTCGACATCCTGTCGAGTCAAGGAGAGAACGCGCGCTTCAATGCGGTGCTCAAGGACGTCAAAATGCGGGTCGAAAAGGGCATGACCTTCTCAGATTCGCTTCGGCACCATCCCAAGGTCTTCGACACCTTATTCGTCAACCTCGTCGCGGCGGGTGAGTCCGGCGGTATTCTCGACGCGATCATGCAGCGCATCGCTGGCTACATCGAAAAACGACTCAAGCTCGCCCGGCAGGTTCGCGGCGCATTGGTCTACCCCCTGGCCGTCTTGGCCATCGCCATCGCCGTGCTCTTCGTCATGATGACCTGGGTCATTCCGAGCTTTAAAGCGATGTTCGCGGACTTCGGGGCGGAAAACGCCCTGCCCGCCCTCACTCAAATCGTTATCGACCTCTCGGACTGGTTCGTCGGTCACATCGGTATTGTTCTCTTCCTGACCACGGCGACTCTGACAGGACTCACGGTCTCCTGGAAAAACAGAAAAACCCGACGTTTTTGGGATTTTCTCATGCTCAAAGCGCCGGTCTTTGGACCTGTGTTCACCAAAATCGCCGTTGCTCGATTTACGCGGACGCTCGGAACGCTCCTCGGCTCCGGTGTTCCCATCTTAGAAGCGCTCAATATCGTCAAGCGCTCCGCTGGCAACATTCTGGTGGAGGAGGCGCTCGCGGAAGCCTCCGAACGGGTCAGTCAGGGCGCCAACCTTTCAGAGCCGCTCGGCGCGGGGAAAATCTTCCCTTCGATGGTGGTACAGATGATCGGCGTAGGGGAGCAGACGGGCGCACTCGACAACATGCTCAATAAGATTGCCGACTTCTACGAAGAAGAGGTCGATGTTGCCGTAGGTGGTCTGACAAGCCTGCTTGAGCCGGTGATGATGGTGGGCATCGGTGGCATGGTAGGCGTTCTTCTCATCGCGATGTATCTACCCATCTTCGATATCGCGAGTCACGTCACACCCAACTAGTTAGGCGGCTGTAGGCATGGCACCCGGGGCGGCTGCGACACCTGGCGAGGTACGACACACTTGGACACGCGCTGCGGTTGGCTTTTCGCTCGGCCGCGCGAGTCTGGCCTTAACGATTCTGGTTGGTCTCAGCTTTCTGCTCTTGACCAGTGACTCAGGCGTCGTCTCCTTCACGCCATTGGTCTTGTACTGGCTATGCGCCGCGACCTTCCTGTCGAGTGGCCTTGCCACCTGGTTTCTGGCGCGCGGTCAGCATGTGGCGCCCATTACGGGTATTCAGCTCGGGCTCGACCTCTTCGGCATCGCCACCCTTGTCTACGTGACGGGTGGTGCGAGGAGTGCGTTTGCCTTCCTTTACGGCGTGGTCACCGTTGCCGCGGGGATCATCCTGGGGGGACGCGCAGCTTTAGCCTTCACCCTTGCGGGACTCGTTCTACACGCGTGCCAGTCAACGCTTCTAGCAAGTGGCCTGCTACCGCCACCCTTCGACCAAGCCCCCCTACTCTATCTGCATACGCCCACAGAACTTGTAAGCGCCTTGCTTCCGGTCTTGGCCTCACTGACAGCCGTCGGGGTGCTCACCACCATTCTCGTCCGGCGTTTTGATGAGATGCGCACGCGGCTTGAAGCGTCGCAGCGAGAAGCTTCGCTTGCCGCGCTCCGGCGCGATGACGTCATTCGCTCTCTGCAGTCCGGGCTCTTAACCACCTCCTCCGACGGCATCATCGATAGCGCGAACCTGAGCGCGCAGTCGATCTTTCAAGGCTCCCTCGATGTCATCTTGGGGCGTGCGATTTCCGAGTACATCCCCGGCACGCCCGCGCGGGAGGCAGCGTCGAGCATGGTGCGGCAAGAAACCCATGGTCGCCGCAGCTCTGGCGAACCTTTTCCCGTAGGATTTACCCAAACGCCGCTAGTGAACGAACAGGGAACGCATACGGGATGGCTCTTCATTTTCCAGGATATCACCGAGAAATTGGCACTGAAGGCAGAAGTCGAACGGGCCAACCGGCTCGCGACCTTGGGACACGTCGCCGCCGGGCTTGCGCATGAGATCCGCAACCCCCTTGGTGCGGTGAGGTCTTCGGTGGAGGTGCTTGTGGAGGGCGGTCTGGACCCGCAGGACACCCTTAAACTGGGAGGCATCGTGCAGCGCGAAATCCACAGGATTAACGACCTCGTCTCTTCGATGCTGGAGCTTGCGAAGCCTCGTGACCCGGAACTTCGGGCGGTCGACCTTGTCGAGCTCGCGCGCGAACAGCTAGGGATGCTCGAACGACAGTACACATCTGTCGCGTTCGCGTTTAACGCGCCCGCCTCTGGTGAGCCGATAGTCGCAAGGGCGGACGCTGACCAGCTACGCCAATGCCTGCATAATCTGGTGCGCAACGCAGTCGAAGCCGGCAGCTCCGAGCCCATCACAGTGGGCCTCGGAGCCTCCGAACCTGGCCACGTGTTCCTTGACGTCCACAACTACGGTGAGCCCATTCCACCCAACGTGCAGGCCCATCTCTTTGACCTCTACTTCTCGACGAAGTCTCAGGGCATCGGCATTGGGCTCGCCCTGGTCAAAGGGTTCATCGAGCGGCAGCGCGGCAGCGTTACCGTCCACAGCACCGCACGCGACGGCACTACGTTTCGCATCACCCTGCCCGGCGTAGAATCAGCGTCGTCGTCGGGATGCGATGCCGCGCTTAGTGACGGAAGTGGCGTTTCCCCGTGAACACCATGGCGATACCAGCAGCGTCCGCAGCGCGTATCACTTCATCGTCCTTGACCGAGCCACCGGGCTGAACGACTGCGGTGACCCCCGCGGCAGCCGCCGCTTCGACGCCATCCGGGAATGGAAAGAAGGCATCGGAAGCGAGTACAGCACCGCGCGCACGCGTTCCCGCTTTCGCAACGGCTATTTCCACGGACTGGACGCGGGACATCTGGCCAGCGCCGACGCCAACCGTCACCGCATCGGCTACAAGCACGATGGCGTTGGAGCGCGCCTGCTTGCACACGCGCCAGGCCATGTCCAGCTGCGCAACTTCCTCGGCCGAAGGCGGCCGGGCAGTAACACAGCGCGCCTGCGCCAACGTGTCACCCGAGGCTGGCGCATCCAGCGACTGAAGCAACAGGCCGCCGTCAATGCTGCGCACCTGGCACTCCGATGCGCTCACCGCCGATGCTTCCGTCCGCACTTGAAGCACGCGCAGGTTCTTCTTGGTCCTTAGGACCTCAAGTGCCTCGTCGCTGAAGGCGGGTGCGAGCACCACCTCAAGAAACGTTTCAACCATACGCCTCGCAGTCGACGCGTCCACCGTGCGGTTCAGCGCTGCGATGCCACCAAACGCGCTAAGGGCATCGGCCTCCCGCGCACGAACGAATGCATCCGACGGCGTTTCAGCCCGCGCCACACCGCAGGGATTGCAATGCTTCACCACAACCGCCGCGCAGCTCGTGAACTCGCGCACGACCGCCAGCGCGGCATCCGCGTCGAGGTAGTTGTTGTAGGAGAGGGCCTTGGCACTTGGATTCAAGGACGCGGCCAACGCCAGGCTTGACGCGTGCGCGCCCGCGAGCGGCAGGACAGCTGCGGCTTGGTGAGGGTTTTCACCATAGCGAAGCCCCGTCCGGGCTTCGCTCACGACAGCGGGTAGCGCGAGTGGCGACTCGGGGGCTGCGCCGGAAGCCGTCGAACGCGCCGCTTCCGTCTCCAGTTGCTGAGCCAAATAAGCCGCGATAGCGCTGTCGTAGCTTGCGGTGTGCGCGAAGGCTTTCTGTGAAAGTTGGCGTCGCAAACGCGCCTGCGCGCCCAGACCCGCCTCCGGGGCACCGTCTTGATGCTCGGCCCGCAAGGCATCGAGCACCTCGGAATAGTCCGCGACGTCGGCCACCACGTAGACGCGGCTAAAGTTCTTGGCCGCCGCGCGCAGCATCGCGGGGCCACCGATATCGATCTGTTCGACGCACGCTGCCAGTGTGCCGCCTGAGGCCACCGTCTCAGCGAAGGGGTACAGATTCACGCACACAACGGAAATCGGGTGTCCTCCCATCTCCGCCAAGGCTTTGAAGTCACCCGCCTCACCTGCGCGCGCGAGAATGCCGCCGTGGACGCGCGGGTGCAGCGTCTTGACGCGACCCCCCATGACCTCAGGTGCGCCGGTATACGCGCTGCATTCGGTGACTTCAATCCCCGCGTCGGCGAGCGTCCGTGCGGTGCCGCCGCTCGAAATGATGCCAAAGCCGAGGTCTCTCAGCCCCCGGGCGAAGGAAACAATACCGGCCTTATCGGAGACCGAGAGAAGCGCGTAGCGCGGCGATATGGTGGTGGTCATGGGACTCGCGACGTGAACCAGCTTAAGGAGAATGGCAAGCGTCCATCGGTGTACAACGACAGCGCTCAAACGGCGGGGCACAAACGGCATGCGGCCGGCTCAGTACCCTGGGCCGGCCGCATCTAGCGAGCGCGAAGCGTTCGCTCTCGCTGTGAGAACTCACACCTCAGTCGAGGTTGGCCACCGTTTTCAAGATGCGAACGCAAAGGTCGTAGGGGTTCGCATTGGCGCCGGGCCTGCGGTCTTCGAGGTAACCGCAACCGTTGTTAGAGACATGACGCGGGATTCGGATCGATGCACCGCGGTCAGCAACCCCGTAGCGAAACTCATTGATGCTGCAGGTTTCGTGCTGGCCTGTAAGACGCTCTTCGTTGTTGGCGCCGTAAACGGCGATGTGCTCCGCGTGCTTCTTCTCCATGGCCTTCGCCGCAGCTTCAATGTCCTTGATGCCGCCACTCGCGCGCATGCCCTTCGTCGAAAAGTTCGTGTGCATGCCAGCGCCGTTCCAGTCACCCTTGACCGGCTTGGTGGCGAGCGAGACAGTGACGCCCTCATCTTCGCCCAGACGGCAGAGCAGCCAGCGCGCAAGCCAGAGCTGATCCGATGCCGTCAAGGGGTCAGCCGACTCCCCTTCGAGCCCCCGATAGCCGATCTGGAACTCCCACTGCCCCGGCATGACTTCAGCGTTCAGGCCGTAGACCATGAGACCGGCTTCGAGACACGCCGTGAAGTGCGCATCGACAAGATCGCGTCCGAATGCCTTGCCTGCGCCGACGCCGCAGTAGTAGGGGCCTTGGGGAGCCGGGTAACCCTCGGCGGGAAAGCCCAGCGGCCGTCCTTCAGAAAGAAGCGTGTACTCCTGCTCAAAGCCAAACCACGGCTCAAGCGCTGCGGCACCGGCGTCAAGCGTTCGGCGAAGCTCCGCTCGCTTGTTCGTCGCGTGCGGTGTGGCGTCGGGGTTGAGGACTTCGCAGAGGACAAGGTAGCCCTCGTCGACGGAGGTCGGGTTGGGACACATGCGCACGGGTTCAAGCAGCAGGTCCGAGTCGCCGCCCTCCGCCTGAGCGGTCGAGGAACCGTCAAAGCTCCAGCGTGGAAAGTTCGACAGCGACACTTCATCCTCGGCACCGACGGGGAACACCCGTGTTTTGGACCGGAGGCCTTGAGTGGGTTTGACACCATCGAGCCAGATGTATTCCGCGACAACCAAACGCTGTGTCATATGCTCTCCGTTTTCTTCAACCATTCCGAGAATTCGAAGCCAAGCTTGTACGCGACCTCCGTGAGCGTCAACGCCCCCACCCAAGACAAAACGTCACGGAAACGTAACCGAAACACGCGCCACTCAGGATGCTGGGTTGGCACGCAACAAGACCGCACGAGGAGCGCGTTCTCTGCGCTGAACACACACCGCTCAGAAAGGAAGCGCGACCGAAGGCGGCTTCGCACTGCGCTCCCCTACTTCGTCGTCGGCGTGCATGCGTTCACAGGTGGCTCGCGCGAAAGCGGTATACGTGCCCTGCTGGATGGCCTGGCGCGCGCGGCGCATGAGGGTTTGATAGAAGTTAAGGTTATGGATGGATAGCAGCGTCGCCCCTAGTCGTTCACCGCTGGTGATGAGGTGGCGCAAATACGCCCGCGAGTAGCGGGAGCAGGTCTCGCACACGCACTCAGCCTCTAGTGGCAGATCGACGCGTTCGTGGCGGGCCTGCTTGAGTGACAGCCTGCCTCCGAAGGTCAACGCCTGGCCGTTGCGCGCGTTCCGCGTCGGCAGCACGCAGTCGAACATGTCCATTCCGGCAAAAATAGCGACAAGCAGGTCTGTCGGCGTACCCATGCCCATAAGGTAACGCGGCCTGTCTCGGGGTAACTTGGGCGCGAGCTCGACCAATAGGCGATAGGTTTCGGCAAGCGGCTCTCCCACCGAAAACCCACCGAGGGCGACGCCCTCGACCGGCCAGCTACTCACGGTTTCCAGATGGGCGGCGCGCAGGTCAGCGAAACGCCCTCCCTGAACGATCCCGAAGCGGTGCTGTCCAGCCGCGGGCTCAACCGCCAGCGAACGCGCGCCCCAGAGGTCCGTTCGGCGTATGGCAGCCTCGACCTCTGCCCGCGGCGCGCCCCCCGGCGGGCAGTCATCGAAAAGCATCGCCACGTCCGCGTTGAGCGACCGCTGCACCTCCATGGAACGTTCCGGGGTCAGCTCCACCCGCGCACCGTCTAGATGCGAGCGAAAGACGACGCCGTCGTCGGTCTTCTTCGAAAGCTTCGCGAGCGAGAAGACCTGATACCCGCCGCTATCCGTCAGCGTGCCACCGGGCCAGCCCATGAAGCGCCCCAGCCCGCCGAGTGCCGCCACCGTCTCCGCGCCCGGCCGCAGCATGAGGTGGTAGGTGTTGCCCAAAACGATGCGCGCGCGGAGCCCTTCGAGCTGAAGCGCGCTCACTCCCTTCACGGAAGCGCGCGTGCCTACCGGCATGAAGATGGGCGATGCGACCTCTTGATGGCGCAGTTTCAACGTCCCGCAACGCGCACTGCCACACACCGCTTCTTCGACGAAGGTTGCGGAGGCCGAGGACGCTGGCGGCAACGAAGCGGCGGCGCTCACTGGGACGCCTCGGGCTCCCGAAGCAGCCCCGTTGGCAGCGACACCATGGCATCCCCGTAGGAGTAAAATCGCAGGCCTTTTTCGATGGCGAACGCGTAGGCGCGCCGCGTCGCCGCGACGCCGAGATGCGCCATGACCAGCGCCAGTAGCGATGTGCGCGGCAGATGGAAGTTTGTCAGGAGACCGTCCACGACCTTGAAGGCGTAACCCGGTTTAACAAAGAGCGCTGTCTCCCCCGGGCCTTCCCGCAGGCTACCCGCGCCGCGCGAGCCCACCCAGGCACTCTCGAGCGCACGCAGGCTGGTGGTGCCGACGGCGACAACGGGCATGCCTTGGGAGCGCGCAGTCGACACTGCGGCGGCGATTCGCGGACTAATGAAAAAATGCTCCCGATGCAGGCGCTCACTCGCAAGGGTGTGGGATGCCCCCTCTTCACCGAGTGGCTTGAAGGTGCCCGGGCCCACGTGCAGCGTAAGGAAGGCGAGCTGGTGCCCTTGCGCTTCAAGTTCATTCAGCACCTCCGGCGTAAAGTGCAATCCCGCCGTCGGCGCCGCCACGGATCCGGGATTCGACGCATAGACCGTTTGGTAGCGCTCCGCGTCCGCCGGCTCAGCGCTGCGTTCAAGATAGGGTGGCAGCGGCACCGTGCCTACTTTCTCCAGCCAGCGCATCACCCCCGCGTAGTCGACGGGCAGCTCAACGACGCCTTGATCCGGGCTTGCGTCATCTCGCCCGATGAACGTGACCGCGTCCGTGTCTGACAGGTGCAATCGTTCGCCCACCCTGAGCCTGGCCATGCCGCGCACTAAGGCTGTCCAGCGCCGCTCGCCCGTCGCCCGAGAGAGCGGGCTTGCCAGCAACACTTCAACCTGGCCGCCACTGGGCCGCGTCGCGCGTAAGCGCGCGGGCATCACCCTGCTTTCGTTGAACACCCAGAGCGCTGGCCGGGCTAGCAACGACGGCAGATCACGAATGCGCGCGAGGCGCGGTTCCCGCCCCACCGTTGCGTCAGCGCTCGCCTCAGACTGCGCGCAAGCCCGTTCACAGACGAGCAAGCGGGCATCCGAGCGCTCTGGACAGGGATGCCGCGCGACGCGCCCCGGCGGCAGTTCAAAATCTAGGTCCTCAAGGCTTAGTTCCGGCATCACGATATCTTACCCACTCATGACGTCGCTTCGGCCACGTGGTCGGGTTGGGGCTGCACGCGCGCGTGGCGCTTCCGACGTCACCTGCTTGCGCACCGACCGCGACGACGAACGCATACCGGTCACATTGGGCAGGACACTTGGTTCGAGGGAAGACCGGGACCTACTTCCCTGCGGTGCGGGTTCCGAGGACGTCGCGCATCGTGTAGGTACCGGGGGCGGCCCCCGCGGCCCAGCGTGCCGCCCGAAGCGCCCCCCGGGCGAACACATCTCGGCTCAGCGCGCGATGCGTCAGCTCGAGACGCTCCTCTTCGCCCAAGCAGAAGACGGTGTGGTCGCCGGGAACCTGACCTCCGCGGCTTGAGAGCACGCCCACCTCGCCATTGCGGCGTGGCGCGCCAACGCCCGAGCGCCCCATCACCGGAGTCTCCTCCACATGCGGCGCGCCCTGACGAAGTGCTTCGAGCAACAAGAGCGCGGTGCCGCTCGGAGCATCGACCTTATTCCGATGATGCTGCTCAAACATTTCGTAGTCGAACTCCGGCCCGAGCAGCGCCGCGGCGCGCTCTACCAGCAAGCCCAGGACCTGAACGCCGAGCGACATGTTGCGGTCTCGCACGACGCAGCAGCCGGCGGCGGCGAGCCTCGTCAGGTGCTCGATTTGCGCGGGCGCATGCCCCGTTCCCCCGACCACCAGCGCGCTTTTCCACTCGCTCACGCGCGCGAGGACGTGCTCCAGAGCCCCTGGCAAGGCGAAGTCCACGAGCACGTCGACGGCAGCGAGCCGAGCCGTATCCACCGAATGATAGACGCCCGCGCCGTCACTGCGCGGCCGCCCCACCGCCGCCGAGCCAGGCCGCACGAGCGCATGGACCACCTCGACCTCGGCATCTTCGGCGGCAAGACGCAGAATCGCCTGCCCCATCCGACCCGAAGCACCTGCCACTGCGAGCTGCAGGCAGCTCATCGCGACGCCGCTCCGTCGCCAAACTCTGCCGCGAGATTGAGTTCACTTGCGAGGGTCCGCAACCGCTGCTGGAGCGCCGTGCTCGGCACCACCATCGGCAGGCGCGGCTCCGGCGGGAAGGGCCAATTGCCAGCCGTTTCTCGCACCAACTCGCTCAGCAGCCACTTAGCCGGGGCAGGACTCGGCTCGGCGAAAAGCGCCGCGTGCAGCGGCAGCAGTGCCCTGTGCTGCGCCTGAGCCGTCCGAACATCTCCGCGCTCGAACGCGCGAACGACCTCGCACATGCGGCCTGGAGCCACGTTGGAGGTCACGCTCACAATGCCATCGGCTCCCGCCGCCAACGCGGGCAGGCACAGTGCATCGTCACCCGAGAATATACGCAACGCATCACCGCAGGCTTGGCGAATGTCTTGAATACGCGCCACCGACGCGCTGGATTCCTTCACGGCGGCGACAGGTACACGTGCGCTGAGCGCAAGCAGCGTTTCGACGTCAAGGTCGCACCCCGTACGCCTCGGCGCGTTGTAGACAACAAGGGGAAGCGCACTTGCCGCATAAATCTCCGCGTAGTGGCGAAGGAGGCCTTCCGTACCGGGGCGCACGTAATAGGGCGTTATGGCAAGCAGTACGCGAGCCCCCTCTGCCTTGGCCCGCTTGGCCAAGCCGACCGCATGGGCCGTGGATGCGCCACCGACGCCAGCCATGACAACGCCGTTTCCGGTCGCAGCGACAGCATCGACTGCAGCGCGGACCAGAGCGCCGTATTCCTCATCGGCCAGCGCCGCTGCCTCGCCTGTTGTGCCCGCGACGACCAGCCCGCGCACGCCGCGGGCGCACTGCCAACGACACAAGCCCTCGAAAGCAGCCATGTCGACAACGGAGGCGTTCGCCCCACGCATCGGAGTCACGAGGGCCGTATAGATACCCGCCGGTAGCGTAGTGTCGCTAGGTGACGAACGTTCACTGAGGGATGGCGTCATGAAGCTTGGCGGGAGCTTAGCGCGCGACGTGGCCCGACGCACCGGGATCGCCTACCCTTAGCACTATGAACCAACGCGTCCTTATCGCGGGCTGCGGGTACGTCGGTAGCAGGGCCGGGGTTATGCTGGCGCAGGACGGCTGGTCGGTGTTCGGTGTGCGCCGCGACCCTTCTCATTTGCCCACGAGCATTCATCCCATCGCCGCGGACTTGAGCGACCCAAACGTGCGCCTCGCGGTGCCTGTTGAGAAGGGGGAGGCACCCGGTCCCTTGGACGCGGTTGTCTACTGTGTGGGCTCGGACTCGCGCGCGGTGGAAGACTACCAACTGGCCTACATGGACGGGCCCGCACGCGTGATTGCCGCGTTAGGTGGCGCCGAAGGGCTGAAACACACGGCCATGATCTTTGTGTCGAGCACCGCCGTGTATGCGGAGACCGGCGGTGGCTGGGTCGATGAAAGCAGTGCACTCCTCCCGCGCAGCGACCCGCATGCGCACGCGCTGCTCTCAGGCGAAGAGGCTTTTCTCGCCGCAGCGCCAAGGGCTCATGTACTGCGTTTGTCGGGCATCTATGGTCCCGGACGCACATCGCTGCTGGATAGGGTTCGCAAAGATGAACAGACTGCAAACCCTAAACCTGGCCCGGACCGCTACACCAACCGCGTGCACCGCGATGATGCCGCGGGGATGATTCGCTGGATGCTCACGGACCACCCGGAACCGGGCATTTTCAACGGTAGCGACGGCGAGGCGCCCCCCCTGAGCACGGTGGCCGCGGGCCTTAGGACGCTACTCGGTACTGCCGGAAGCCCAAGCCCAGCCCCCGACTATGCCGTGGGCAAACGCGTTGCCAATGCGAAGGCCCTCGCCGCCGGTTATCGCTTCACCTATCCGGATTTCCGCAGTGGTTATGCGGCGCTCATTCGCGCCGCGGCCGACACAACCGCGTAAGTAACTGTTCAGGGGGCATGTTACAAAACGCCCCCGGGTTTACGGGAGTGAATCCCGCACACCCTCCCCCGCTCTGCCTTCAAGGTGGCCTAAAGCTGCGCGCGGGCTCCCAGCGCCCACGCGGCTCTTTCCTGCGACGCTTTCGCTGTCTTGACCCTGAGCGATCCCCTCATTGAGTCGAGACGTAGAAAGCCGCGGGAAAATGGGCCTGGAGTAAGTATGGTGGGGTGGGTGGGTCCGCGCACGGAAGGCCCATTTTCCCGCGGTTTTCGTCCCCCAGGCTCACCCTGGGGATGGCTCAGGTCTTGACCCCCTGAACGGTTACCCGCGTAAACATTTACTCGGCTGACCGGTCCGGCAGGCGCCAGGAGACGAAACGCGGCCGGCCGCTCCCGTCCCGCAGCACCTCTCCCTGTGCTAGCCGCGGACAGGTTTGTTCGAGAAGCCCGACTAGGATCTCGCCTTGATCCGGTGCCATTTCCAATAGGACAAGCGCCCCGGGAGCGAGTCGAATCCGGCCGTCGGCGAGGGCGCCTGCCAGGAGACGGTAGACATCCAGGCCGTCTGCCCCGGCTTCAAGCGCCATCAACGGTTCGAACGCGAGCTCCGGCGCCAAAGACGCGACTTCGCCTCGCCGCAAATAGGGCAAGTTCGCGAGGACGGCATCGAAGGACCTCTCCGCATCCCCGAAGGCCTCGACACCCGCGCGGTGAACGATGACGCTTGCAGCCACGCTGTGCCGTTGGGCGTTGTGCACGAGCGTGTCTGCAGCCGCGGCAGAGGGTTCGAGGGCGTGTACCTCAGCGTTCGGCACCTCGCAGGCGATCGTAACGGCGATAGCGCCCGACCCCGAACCTACATCGAGTACCTGCGGCGCCGCGCAAGCACTGAGGTGCGCGACCGCCAGCGCGACAAGTTCCTCGGTTTCCGGCCGAGGAACCAGCACGGCGGGATTGACGGCGAAAGGTCGGCCGAAGAACTCCTTTTCGCCGAGGATATAAGCGAGCGGTTCGCGGCTACGTCGGCGCCGCAGGGCGTGACGCAGCGCCCGCCGCTCTTCGGCGGTGAGCGGCTGTTCGAAGCGCAAGTAAACCTGGAGCCGCGACAAGCCGAGGACATGCCCGACGAGCAGCTCAGCCTCGAGACGCGGGGAGTGGATGCCGAGTCGACCCAGATCCGCGGCGACCCAAGCCACAGCGCGCTGCACGCTCCAAACATCCCGGGATTCGGACCCGCCTTCTGTGGCTGACTCAACCATTCGCGCTATACCTTCTGCCGCTTGAGGGGGCGGGCCCACGACCCTACCTCTGGAGGAGGCGCCGGCGAGGACGAAAGCCTGGTTGGGCGGGCCGCTTAGGGCAAGTCTATCTGCCCTACCTCGGTGCCGCGGCTACGAATAACGGGAAGAGCGGTAGCAGGAACAAGCCTTAGTGACGGTGGCGGATAACCGCGTCTGCCGGTAGCGATGGTTAAAGAACGCCATCGTAGGGTGTCTGCTAGGAGAGGTTTTCGCGTCTCGGCGGCCGGGGCTTGGCCTTCGGCACAGCGCCGGACGCACAAAAGGGCACTGAGCGTCAAAAGACAGCATCGACATGGAACATGCCATCACAGAAAGCGCCGTCGAGCGCGGCGCTCGCCCGGGAACACTGCGGGCACTCGGTGAGCTCTCGAAGCCGCGTATCACACTGATGGCTTGGCTTTGCGCCCTGCTCGGCGCGCTATTGGGGCAGGGTTCAGGGGCTTTGAGCACCTTTTCACTCGCTTATGCGCTGCTAGCTGCCAGTGGCACAGGCTTGCTCGTCGCCGCCGCCAATGCGCTCAACTGCTGGATGGAGCGCGATATCGACGGCCACATGACGCGTACGCGGGGCCGACCGCTGCCGAGTGGGCGGCTCGACCCAGCGGTCGCGCTGACGGCGGGTGTCCTCTGTGGCGCGGGGGCGGTCGCTGCGCTGCTCTACTTCAACCCGCTCACTGCGGCGCTGGGCCTCGCGTCGCTGGTGGTGTATGTGGGCATCTACACGCCGCTGAAACAGCGGTCGTGCGTTGCGCTGTGGGTGGGGGCCATTCCCGGTGCCATGCCCCCGGTTCTCGGCTGGACAGCCACGCATGGCGCACTCAGTGCCGAAGCCTACGCGCTGTTTTTGTGGATGTTCTGCTGGCAAATTCCCCATTTCATCGCCATCTCCAATTTTCGCTGGCCGGAGTACGAGGCGGCGGGGCTCAAGACGGTGACGCGCTCCGTCGGTGAGCCCTATGCGTCCTGGTTGAGTTCGGGGTTCGCTGCTCTCACCGTCGGCGCAACGCTCTGGATGCTGCACATCGGCCTGGGCGGTCCACTCTTCGCGTGGGTTGCTGGAGCATCGGGGCTGATTTTCGCAGTGGGGCACGTCCTTTCATCCTGGCCGGCTCTTAGCGCGCGCCTGTCGCGTCCCAACTTCTTCTACTCCCTGGCCTACCTCACCTTCATTCTCGGAGCGCTCGGCGCCGAATGGGGTCTCGGGCTCATGCGGGTCTAGGGTGTATACGGTGTGCGCACCCACGACTGCTGTGTTCGAGCCCGCGATCGACAGCTCCACCCCGAGGAGTACACGGCGCGGGTGGCTGTGGGCATGCGCCCTCCTCTCGGCCTGCTCACCTTGCGGTACGGCCGAATCGAGTCTTGAGCCGCTCTTTGATTTGCCGAGCTTCCAGCTCGAGCGTCACGATGGCCAAGGCATGCTGTCGCGCGAAGACCTGCTGGGGCGCATCACAGTGGCAGACTTCATCTTTACGCGTTGCCCTTCGTTCTGCCCGATGCTCACCGCGCGCATGCAAGACCTCCAGGAGACCATCGGCGATTCTGTGCCCGAAGCACTTTTTCTGTCCGTGAGTGTGGACCCGGATCACGACACTCCCAAGGTGCTTCGGGAGTACATCCGCACCCATGAAGTCGATACGCGCAACTGGTTCTTCCTCACGGGCCCGGCGGGTGAAGTCAAGCAAGCCATCGAGGGCGGGTTTCGCGTGCGGGCGGGCGAGCGTGTTCCCGACCCCGAGGGCGGGGACAACTTCGACATCACCCACTCCCGCACCTTCGTACTGGTTGGGCCGGCGGCATCTGTGCTGGGGTACTATCGCGTCGATACGGATGGACTTGAACAGCTAGCCAAGGATATGCGGCGCCTGGGAAAGAGCCTAGAGCGCTAGGTGTCGACCAGGGCCGCGCAAACGTGCGCTGCTTACCCGAGGACCTATGTTCCCTGAAACACTTCCCGCTCGCCTTGCTCTCCTCAATGCCTGCCTGAACGGCAGCGCCGCCGTATGCCTGGTCCTGGGACTCGCCATGATCAAGCGTGGCCGGAGGGAGGCCCACAAGCGTTTCATGCTTGCAACCATCGCGCTTTCCGCAGCGTTTCTCGTTTCGTATCTCACGCGCTACGCCTTGAGCGGCGATACGCGCTACGCGGGACCTCAGGCGCTCGCTTGGGTCTACTACGCTATTCTCATCACCCACGTGCCCCTCGCGATGGCCACCGTGCCGCTTGTCCTCATAACCGCGACGCATGCCCTCAAGGGACGCTTTGAGAAGCATAAGCGTATAGCCCGTATCACCTACCCGATATGGCTGTACGTTTCGGTCACCGGCGTGCTCGTCTATCTCATGCTGTATCAGTTGCCACAGGGGTAAGTGCGCTTAACCAGAGTGCTTCACTAGCGACGTTTGGCGGCGCGCGCGCGGCGGATGCGTCTGAGTTTGACGCGACGTGCGCGTTCGGCCACGAGATCAAAGTCCAACACCTCCATATCCGGCTCAAGTGTGCGCTTGAGACTGGGGTAGCCACGCAATCGCGCCTCCAGCTCGCGCGCGACCGGCAGGGCCTCGATGGCCATCGGAGCTTTGCCAAGCCGGACATCCTTTTCGAAAATCACGGCTCCGCCTGGCTTCGAGACTACTTCCACGCTTCGCGCCTCCGCGGGCTCATCACCGCCGGGTGTGCCGTCACTATCGTGCTCAGGGAACGCTGCTTTGGTCGCATCAGCCCCCGGGCTATCAGAGCTGACGATAATCACCTCCCCGCTATCATCGCCGGGCGTCTCCATGCTGTCGTCATCGACGCCGCGACCCAGTGCAACGGGGTCTTGCATGGGCTCCTGCACCTCTGGCACATCGTCCGGGCGCTGCGTACCCTGCTGCAAAGCCTGTTTGGCGGACTTGGAACCCACGCTCGGCGTTTCCACAGCCTCGGGCGTCTCTTCGAGCAACTCAGGGATCTTGAGATCCACAGGCGCAGGCCCCGACCCGAGTTGTGACCACGCAAGTCCCAAGGCCGCAACGCCGAGCACAGCCAGCAGGACAGCTAGCGGCAGCAACGAGATGCGCCTGCGCGATGACGCCATCTTCAGAGTGACGGTCGGAACCTCTCGGCGAGCAGGACGGTAAGCCGGCACCTCACCGGACGTACTTTCGCTTCTTGAACTCGATGGGTGAGGGATGAGCGGCTGCGCACGTGTCGTTACCGAATCTTCATTCGGCGCTGCCTGTGCGGCTTTGGACTCCGGCGCTGCGGAGCGGGGCGCTCCCGTCATGGTGGGCAGTGTCGGTGGAGCCCCCGGGACAAATGAGGGTCTCTCTTCTTCGATACGCGGTAGTGCACCGTGAGGCGGAGCGAAGCGCATCGTCGCGCTACCGTCCCCCTCCTGCACCATCGGCATCGATGCATGACGCAGGGCACGGACCGGGTCGCGGCCTTCCGCATCGGGCACTCGGAGGCGCGCGAGATCACCGAGATCACGCATCGTGCAGACCGAACCCTCGGCCGCCATGATGCCGACGAGTGAGTCGATAAAGTCTCGGACAGTCTGCACCCTCGACTCGGGACGCTTCGCGAGACAACGGCACACGAGCGCGTCGAGCGCTGCTGGCAAACGCGGTAAACGCTCGGACGGCCGGACGAAATCCCCACGAACCATCGCTTCGACTACCTGAAGCATGTTGCCCGCATCGAAGGGATGGACCCCGACAAGCATCTCATAGAGCAGTACGCCCAGGCCGTATACATCAGCGCGATGGTCTACGGGCCCGGCACGTACTAGCGCCTCTGGGGCGATATATCCGTAGGTACCCTTCACGACTTCGGTGCGTGTCTGGTGGACCTTGGTTGCGGCCTTGGCGATGCCAAAGTCGATAAGCTTGACCGCGCCATCGTAGGAAATGATGACGTTCGCTGGGTTTAGGTCACGATGGACTATCTGCAGGGGCCTACCGTGCTCGTCGACACAGTCGTGGACGTAGGCGAGGGCCTCGGCGAGCGCCAGCGTGATCCCGAGCGCCTGCTTGAGCGGTATACCGCTCGGCTGTTCGTGTTCACCGGCGCGCAGTAGCGTGTTGAGCGTAGGCCCCCGCACGTACTCCATCACCAGGTAAAAGACCTCGCCGAGCTGCCCTAGGTCGAACGCCTGGGCGATATTGGGATGCGAGATGGAAGCGAGGAGGCGCGCCTCGTCCAGGAACATCGTGATGAACTCTTCGTCCCGATTCAACTCCGGCAGAATGCGCTTGAGAATGACCTTGCGCTCAAGCCCCTCAAGGGTCTGCTGCCGGGCAATAAAAATCTCCGCCATACCGCCCGCCGCAATGCGGCGAAGAATGCGGTACGGGCCAAATCGATCACCCTCTCCGGCCAAACCCTCCGGCCCACTCATGTCTTGAGTATCGTTGATTCGGCCGTCACAACTCAACGCATTCTCGCGGAAGTGTGCAAACCGTCGTCGCTTTCTGCCGGCCCCTATGGTCTTTCGGCCTTTCCAGGCATAGTTGGAACATGATACGCTCCAAGGAAGTGGGGAAGTTGGACGCTCGGGGGTGTTTTGAACAATAAGGTACCGCAATCATTAGCAGATGCGCGCTTTCTGGGTACACAGGTGCGCGACGACGGGTCGGGCCCGTTGGTGGTGTCCCATCAGTTGGGTCTCAGCGTCGTTGAAGGCTCGGACCGCGGAACGCAGGTGAAGCTCTCCGGCGTGCGGCTGACGATTGGCACGGCAAGTGGCAGTGAACTCGTCCTCTCGGACCAAACGGTCAGCCGGCGTCACTGCGAAATCCTCGTGCGAAACGAGCAATATTTGCTGCGTGACTTGGGGTCTACCAATGGCACGCTGCTTAATGGCACGCCGGTGGTCGAGGCTTACCTCACGCCAGGATCGGTGATTCAGGTCGGCGCGACGCAGGTGCTCTTCGAGCCCACCAAAAAGTGGGAACGCGTCGCCGAACCCGCCTCAGACCGCTTTGGTGAGATGTTCGGGGCATCGCGTCCCATGCGCGAGGTCTTTGGCCTGCTCGCGCGCATCGCATCTACCGATCTCTCCTGCCTCATCATGGGTGAGACGGGAACGGGCAAAGAGCTGGCAGCTCGCGCGCTGCACAGTCAGAGCTCACGCGCCGACAAGGCGTTTGTCGTGGTTGACTGCGGCGCCATGAGCGCAACCCTGACGGAATCCGAACTCTTCGGTCACGAGAAGGGCGCGTTCACCGGCGCCGATCGCATGCGCCCCGGCGCCTTTGAGCTTGCGGACGGCGGGACCATCTTTCTCGATGAGGTGGGCGAGTTACCTATTCACCTGCAACCCAAGTTGCTCCGCGCCCTAGAGCGTCGCGAAGTCAAACGCCTCGGCGCTTCCCGCTCAGTGGACGTCGATGTTCGGGTGGTCGCCGCGACCCACCGTAATCTCGGCAGCATGATCGAGAGCAAAGACTTCCGTGAAGATGTCTACTACCGTCTCGCCGAGGTGGTCATAACGCTCCCGCCACTCCGTGAACGGCGCGAGGACATCGCGCTCATCGCGGAACGCATGCTGCGCACCCTCACGCCTGCAGGCAGGCCACCTCTCTCTCTCAGCACCGAGGCCATCAACGAGCTGAAGGGGCGGCCGTGGCTCGGCAACGTGCGCGAACTACGCAACACCATCAAGCGTGCGGCAGCGCTGGTTCAGGGCTCCTCCATCGATACGCAATCCTTAGGCGCGCGTCAGATTCGCGGCTCAACGCAGACCGGAACCATGCCGGCTCTCACGGGGTCCTACGATATAGGCGACGCTCCCCCTCCGCTTCACGAGGGGCTACCGATCAAAGAGGCCCGTGAACTTTGGGTCGCACACATGGAGAAAGCCTACTTGAAACAGGTGATCCAACGCTTCAGTGGCGACCTCGGAGCCGCATCGGAGCATGCCGGAGTGCATCGCAAATCGCTCGAACGCCTGCTCAGACAGCACCAACTCAAGTCACAGGACCTGCTGGACGAAGAAGAAGCTCCCGAAGCTGTGGAGGCGTAGCGGCGCATCAGGCCAGGCTCCGCAGCCGCCGCGCTTTTTGCGCCGACGTGCACATAGCGGCGAGCGCTTGGTGCTAGTGTCGGCGGCTGGCGCATGTGGTCCCGGCTGACAACATCCTCTGATCCGCTTCTTCTCACCATCACGGGTGCGGGATGGTTCACCCTTGCGACACTGTGCGGCGTGCTCGTCGCGATCCTGCGACTTAAGCTGCCGCACGACCTTGTGCTCCTCGGTGCGGTGACGCTGCTCGCCGCGACGGGCGTCATCACGCCTCAAGAAGCCTTTTCGGGGTTTGCAGATCCCGTCACACTGGCCATCGCAGCGTTACTCGTCGTCGCCGTTGCGATTCGAGAGACCGGCGGAACCGAAGTGCTTGCCGGACGCATGCTCGGCACCAAGACAGCCTCGACCCACAGCGCACTGCTTCGGCTACTTGTGCCGACGAGCCTACTCTCCGCGTTCATGAACAACACACCGCTGGTGGCGATGCTGATTCCCACCGTGCGGGACTGGGCAAAGCGCATCGGTCGCTCGCCGGCCACATTCTTGATGCCGCTCTCCTTTGTCTCGATTCTCGGTGGGCTTTGTTCGCTCATCGGCACGAGTACAAACCTCGTAGTCGCGGGACTCGCAAGACGGCTAGACCCGCCCCTGGAGCTCTCGCTCTTTTCGCCGACTTTTGTCGGCATTCCATGCCTAATCGTCGGAATCATCTACCTCATTTATGTCGCGCCGCGTCTCCCGGAGAGAGGCGGCACCCGTAAAACGTTCGGCGCCCCGCGGGAGTTCCTGGTCACTATGGAGATTACCAGCGGCAGTACGTTGGCCGGTCAAAGCATCGAAGCTGGCGGACTGCGCAGGCTCGACGGCCTCTACCTCATCGAGGTGCAGCGCGACGAGCAAACACTCGTCGCGGTGGCGCCGGACCTTCACTTGCGCGAGGGCGACCGACTCGTGTTCGCGGGGCTGGTTGACTGCGTTATCGACCTCATGCGCAGGCCCGGGCTTCGAGTCGCCACCAATCAAATCGACAAGCTGGAATCTAGGCTTGGACGCCGCTTCTTCGAGGCGGTTGTCGGTTCGCAGTCCACGCTCATCAACCAAAGCATTCGTGGGGCACGCTTTCGTACGCACTTCGGCGCCGCTGTCCTAGCTGTGCATCGGCAGGGCGTTCGTGTGGAAAAACAACTCGGCGATATCGAACTCCGCGCGGGAGACACGTTACTTCTCGAAGCAAGCGCAAACTTTCGCGACGCACGCCGCAACGATGGGACCTTCGCTCTCATCTCCGAGCTCGATGGGCTCGGAACTCCGCAACGCAGACAGGCACGCTATGCGTGGGTCGTTCTCGCCTCTCTGGTGTGTGCAGTATCGCTCGGCGCATCACTGCCGCTCGCGAGTATCGGCGCTGCCATTGCCCTTATCGCACTCAAAGTTCTACCCCTTGATCTGGCTCGCAGGAGCATTGACCTCGGTGTGGTGATTTCCATCGCCTCCGCCTTTGGTCTTGCCCAGGCCCTTAACGCAAGTGGCCTGGCTGCCGCCGTCGCCGCATTCACGTATCTCCTCTTCCCTGTGTTGGGTGGCTTCGCCTTGCTTCTTCTTACCTTCACTGCGACGTCAGCGCTCAGTTTGATGCTCACGAATACCGCGGCGGCGGCGCTCATGTTTCCCATCAGTCTCGCGCTGGCATCGAATATGGGAAGCCCTGCTGAACCCATCGTGTTGAGCGTGATGTTTGGCGCCTCTGCAAGCTTTGCATCGCCTTTAGGCTACCAGACCAATCTCATGGTTCTCGGACCAGGCGCCTATACCTTCGGTGATTTCTTCCGTGTGGGTTTCCCGCTGCAGGTGATCGTCGGTCTGCTTTCGTCGACCATCTTGTACATGGCTTACTTCACCTGAAGGCGCCGGACGAAGCAACGCGCTGACGCCCGCGACCGAGGCTCGCTCCCAGATGGACCGGGCAGCCTTCATCGAAAGCAAAACCGCCGTCGGACGTTGGGCTGAAGGCGTAGTGGCGTGCTTTCTTCGGGCGCGCGGCTACGGGGTCATCTCGCGCAATCTGAGGGTCGGCCACCTCGAGTGCGACCTCATCGTTCGCAGGGGTCAGGAGACACGCCTATGCGAAGTGCGCAGCATTCGAATGGAGCGCGCCGGTTCTCAACCACGGGTCAGCCGCATCCTAGGCGCGGCGAAGCGCCGCCACCTTCTCCAAGCGGCGCGACGCCTTAACCAACAACTTCCCCGGGAGGTAAGTGCGATAGACATCGCTTTTGTCTTCACGGACCGAGGACGGGAACGCGTCCGGGTGGACTATTTCTGGGGCGTGAGCCTGTGACGCCACGCTCACGCGCGCACCCTCCAAAAACGGCAGCTAGGCGCGATCATCGCTCGCGGGCGGTGGCTGCTCCGAATTGGCCTGCCCGAGCAACTCATTGCGCACCTCGCGCACCTGTTCCCAGCGTTCTGCATCGCCCGCGTTGCCAGTCAGTGCTTCGTCGAGCCGTTCTGCGAGCACGCGCGAGCGCGTCCGAAGTGTTTTTGTCATCGCAAGGAAACCGGCGAACAGGTCTTGAAACTCGTCTTTGCGTCGCAAGCGCTGATCGACGACGTAGCTACCTTCTTCGACGGCGCGCAGCAGTTGGCGAACGCGGTATACCGGGCCCACCACCCGGTGGGTCACTACAATTCCCGTTAAGCCCAGGACCAGCACCAACAACAAAATGCCCGAGCCGATGCCCACGAGGACCCGACGGTCCTCCGCGCGCGCCCAAGCCTTGAGCTCGATAACGGTCTCTGGACTTAACTCACCCTGAGCAAGCATCTGAACCGTCATCGACTCGGTTTGGCCCTGCGAGTAGTCATAGGCCATCAAGCCAAGCGTCACGGCGACACACAAGGTCACGAAAATGACCATACCCGTGTACTTGAGCTGAAAACGGTAGTCGAGCAGGAAGTTCCGCATGCGACGTCGGGGCTGTTTTGAGACGGGCGAGTCGGGCGCGGCCATAGTGGTAAGCAGAGTAAGCCAGAACATCGCGACTGGCTAGAATCGTCGCACGCGGCCACACGTAAGGTGACGCCTTCGGCAAAAACGAGTCAGCGGCGTCCCGCGTCCGTCGCGGATGGGGCCGGACGTGGGAGCGCCCTCCTTCACGGAACCCTCACGCGACGTAGCGCCAAAGGCTTGATACCCATGCGTGATCGGTTAAGCGAGCTGCGTGTTCGGTTGAGGGTCTGTGCTCGAGCGCCCACAGCCAAAAACCGCAGCGAACTTAAGGAACGCGCGGGATTTTTTGCGAGGACGTAAGCCGGC
>SLEO01000120.1 GCA_007124745.1 Myxococcales bacterium | reverse complement strand
TCGCTTGTTTCGATATTTCCGCCTCAAGCTCGCGTACCTGCTGATCTCGGGGGGCTTCCGTCACATCCCCTTTCGATCACGTTCACGATCGCGTGTCAACCGCTATCTTCCGCGACCCCCCCCCCTGAACGGTTACGTGCAAACAGAGGCGTTAGAAGGCGAACCCAAGTCTGCAAGTTACACAGCCAGTTCGAGTATTATGGGCGCTGGTCGAGCATCGGCGGCACAAATGGCTTGTTTGCTGCTGAGTGGCAACAGCGATGCGCTAGCGCCATCGGGCGTTGACCATGCGGGCTTCGCGCTGTCTTTGGCGCAGAACTTCTACATTCCCCGAAGCGCACGCGAAGGCGTCAACCATGACATTGCTTGGGCGCAAATGATCGAGGAAACCGGTTACTTTCGATTCCGAGGAGACGTTCAGAGAAGCCAGCATAACTTCTGCGGTCTTGGAGCGACAGGTAACAGAGAGCCGGGAAATCGCTTCAGTTCCATGAGCGACGGTGTGCAGGCGTGTGTGCAGCATTTAGAGGCCTACGCTAGCGCCGACGCCTTTTTTGACCCACTGATTGTTCCAAATGGCCAAAGCACCTCTCGTTCCACATTCATAGCTCGGGGCCGAGCTCAAACGATCGGCGGTCTAACGGGAACGTGGGCGATGAATCCTAGTTATGCGAGAAACTTAGTGAGTCTGACGAACCGGCTCTTTGGTTCCGAAGGTCAGTGCGACGTGAGTTCACCATGAAGCCATGGTTGCTCCTGCACCTCTATGCGGCGTAGGCACGACCCCTGAGATGTATCCCAACGGGGCCTCGCGTTACGGGCTGTGTCTGATCAGAATGTAGACATCATCCGTGCGGTCTCGGGTGGGAGTGGGCAGGGGTGTGCTAGGCCTGGGGGCGTATGGGGCAGCTTCAGGTGCGGGAGACGGCGCTGGCGGGCGTGTGCGTGATTGAAGCGCGGCGTTTTGGTGATGCGCGCGGCTTTTTTTGCGAGACGTACAGCGTGCGAGATTTCGCGGCGGCAGGTCTCACCTGTGCTTTCGTGCAGGATAACCACTCGCTTTCCGGGCCTGTCGGCACGCTGCGCGGGCTGCATATGCAGCTTGCGCCCCGGGCGCAGGCGAAGCTTATTCGCGTCGTGCGCGGGCGCATCTTCGATGTGGCGGTAGACGTGCGGCCGGGCTCCGCCACCTTCGGCCGCTGGACAGGCCTTGAGCTAAGCGCGGAGAACGGCCTCCAGCTCTACATACCGCCGGGCTTTCTTCACGGCTTTGTCACCCGCGAACCCGAGACGGAAGTCGTCTACAAGTGCTCCGACTACTACGCGCCCGAATGCGAGTGCGGCGTCCATTTCGCGGACCCAGACCTGGGCATCGACTGGGGCATCGACCCTGCCGCCGCTATCCTCTCGGCGAAAGACGCCGCAGCACCCCCCTTCGCCGGGGAGGCTCAAGCGCGCATCCAAGCCGCCGGTTAGTCGCGCGCCGGCCGATACGTTAGGCGCGTTCACAAGGAAGCCGCGGTTGCGGAGGGACGCACGTTGGCTCACGCTCTCTCGGCCATGGTGAAGCTTCTTGTAACGGGCGGTGCGGGGTTTATTGGTTCGGCTGTGGTGCGGCAGGCGGTCAGCCGCGGCCACGAGGTCGTTAACGTCGACTCGCTTACCTACGCTGCCTGCCTCGACAACGTGGCCCCCGTCGCCCGCGATAAGGGCTACGCCTTTGTCCAAGCCGATATACGAGACCGCGCGGCGCTGGATGGCATCTTCAAGGTGCATCAGCCGGATGTGGTGCTGCACCTTGCGGCGGAATCCCACGTGGACCGCTCCATCGATGGCCCGGGCGATTTCATCGATACGAATGTCACGGGCACCTACCAGCTTCTCGAAGCCTCCCGCGCCTACTGGCACGCGCAGGGCCGGCCGGCCGGCTTCCGCTTCCACCACGTCTCTACAGACGAGGTCTTTGGCTCGCTTGGGCCCGAAGGCCTCTTCACCGAAGAGACGCCCTACGCGCCGAACAGCCCGTACTCAGCCTCCAAGGCCGGTAGCGACCACCTCGTGCGCGCCTGGCATGCCACCTATGGGCTGCCCGTTCTCCTCAGCAACTGCTCGAACAACTATGGGCCTTACCAGTTTCCCGAAAAGCTGATTCCCGTCGTCATCCTCAATGCGCTCGCCGGCAAGCCCATCCCCGTCTACGGCGAAGGCACCAACGTCCGCGACTGGCTCTACGTAGAAGACCACGCCGATGCGCTCCTCACCGTGCTCACCTCCGGCGCTGTCGGCCGTTCCTACAACATCGGCGGCCACAACGAGGCCAAGAACATCGACCTTGTGCGCCTGATTTGCGGGCTTTTAGACACGCTGCGTCCGTCCAGAACGCCCCACGCAGACCTCATCACCTTCGTCACCGACCGGCCCGGGCACGACCAACGCTACGCCATCGATGCCTCGCGCATTCAGGCTGAGCTTGGCTGGAAGCCTTCGGTCACCCTCGAAG
>SLEO01000227.1 GCA_007124745.1 Myxococcales bacterium | reverse complement strand
CCGACGGTATCGCCAGCGGCGGCACTTGCCAGGATGCACTCTTCGCAGGGCCCGCAGGCGCCGAGTGGACGCAAGAAGCTGGCGAGACCTGCGAGCTAGCCACCGTCCGCGCTCGGACGCGATGCTGTATCGCACGTGGTCTAGCGCTAAACCCTATTTCCGCGCCCGAGGAGCCGTTTCGTGGAACCGCAACCGCCGAGGCGAGCATTATCAATGCCGTTGTTCGCTTGCTGGACGCACGTGATGTTGAGGGACCTGCGCCGAAGCACGAGGGTCACGTTTACGCCTCTGCAGACGTAGCACGGGTGGCAATTGGCCTGAAACCAGGCGAGGAAGCGCCTTGGACACTGCTGCCGACACCGTTTTGGTGGGAGCCTACAAAGAACGCTGGCGCGCGCCTTGTCGTCACAGGCACTACGGCTGAGGGCCATGGCTGGATCGCCGTACTGCGTAGTGACGCGAAGCGACTCGTGCTCGAACGGTACTTGCTTGAAGCAGGTGCCGGACGCGCGCCGGTTGTCGCTAAGCTCGATGACGACCTCTCGAGCCTGCGCTGGGGCAGCTGCTGGAAGTGCAGTGGTCGCCGGGGAATCCTTGCCTACCGCCAAGAAAGCAACGAAGCCAAGTTGGCGCTCCGCTAGTGGCTTTCACTTGGCTCCCGGCGCCCGAGGTGAATCTCGGCGTCAACTAGGGCGCTACGATGCCCCTATGGCTTAGCCGAGGTAGAGGCTCGGGTCGTAGTCGTCGTCCGACGCGTCGTCGGCGTAGTCTTCCAAGGGCGAGCCACTGGCGGCAGCTCGCACGCGAGCCAACCCCGCCGTCTCCACCTGCCGGACCCGTTCGCGTGTGAGGTTCATGATGGTCCCGACCTCTTCCAGGGTCACGCCCCCTCGGTCCGCCACATCGAGTGCGCAGCTCTCTTCGAGTTCCCAAACCTCAAGGTGCGGGAAGTTAAGCTTGATCGAACCGCGCTCGGGATGGACATCCAAATAAAGGTGATGCTTGCAACTCACGTAAGGACAGGGGCGGGGTACGTCCGCGCAGGCTGAACGCGCCTCCGGTCGCCAGTACGCCTCCTCGGGGTACTGGGCTCGACCCTGCTCCAACTCCGCTTTACTCAACCTTCGGATCGATATGGTCCGAGCACGCATGCGCCGAGCCCCGGGCGTCGCTGGCACACGCTCGTGGGTATCGATGCCACCGTCTTGAAGAATGGGAAGCCCTACTTTTGCTGCGTCTCTTGCCATAGTTACACCTTGCTACTGTCTTTTTTTCGTTGGCTTGTGGGAGGTCCTTCTCCGCGGCACCGGACTCATGCCCGGCGCAGGGGAACCCACGCCTTGCGGCCCTCGGTAGGCTTCCCTAAGAGGCCCCCTACCTTGTCCTACATTAGCGCACCCAATACGACACTAGACTACCCGATCTCCCAGGGTCAACGCTTTTTTTGACGCGACCGAAGAACAGCAAGCACCGCAGCCGGCGAACGGCGCTATCTTCGCGCTGCATGCACCCTATGCCGCAAGCTTCTCAGGTGACCACTGCGAGCGGTCGTCACTTCAGCGTCTATCGATGGGGCGAGGGGCCGCCGCTGCTGCTGATTCACGGCATCCTTGTTAACAGCGCAACCTGGAGCGCTGTTGGCGAAGCACTGGGGCAACATTTCACGTGTTTGGCCGTAGACCTACCGAGCCACGGTACGGACACGGGCAGTGATGACCGCGCGTTGCTAAGTCGTCCGCAAGAGCTCGTTCACCCACTCTGCGAGCTACTCGACGCGCTTCAGCTTCCGCGCGTCGCTCTGCTTGGCCACTCCTACGGTGGGCTTGTCGCATTGCATATGCTGGTACGTGCGAGCGAACGCATTGAAACCTGCGCCGTCATCGCCCCGCCCGCATTGCCCTACCCGACGCCGATGCTCGCTTGGACACTCAAGGTCCCACGCTTTGGTGAATCGATCGTGAGAAGGCTCTACCGCCGGCCGCTTTTCGAACGCTACTTCGACCACGACGTCTACAATGAGCAAGGTCGCCCCGAGAGTTGCGACGTCGACGCGCTTTACGCGAACTTTCGCCGTCCGGAGCGCGGCCGCGCACTGACCGCTGGTCTACGCGCGGCGCTGTCGCCCAGGCTGCGCGACGCAGACATCAGCCGCATGACCAAGCTTCGCGCCGTGATCTGGGGCGCGGAGGATCGCATCATCCCCGTTGACGTTGGCCGGCGCCTCGCGGCGCTCGCGCCGCGCGCCCGCCTCACTGTCGTTCCTGGGGCCTGCCACGCCTTGCATGAACTCAATGCTGAAGCGGTTGCGACGGTGCTTCTGCCGTCGCTGCGAAACTAGGCCTAGCCGCGCGCAGTTGAACGTAAGCGTTCAGAGGGTCCAGATAGCAAAAATGCTGCGGGAAATAACGGGAAATATTAGACTTGATTGCGTTTAAGGGGCGTTGTGAGGATACTGAAAATATTCGCTGAGAAGGCGCGACGACGAAGACAATGCCGCGCATTGTTGAGGAGATGCAACGCCCTCAGCGGAGATT
>SLEO01000191.1 GCA_007124745.1 Myxococcales bacterium | reverse complement strand
GTCGAGCCCGAAGCTTGGAATGCGCTGCTGCGCCGACCGGAAGTGCGCGTCATCGATACGCGCAACGCCTTCGAATACCAAGCAGGCCACTTCCGCAACGCGGAAGACCCGAACACCGCCAGGTTCTCCCAGTTCCCCGCCTTCGTGGAGAAGTCGCTGCAGGGGGACACGCAGGCACCTGTCGCGCTTTACTGCACCGGAGGCATTCGGTGTGAGAAGGCGACGGCACATCTGTTGAACTTAGGCTTCAGTGAGGTCTATCACCTCAAGGGCGGCATCCTCCGTTACCTCGAGCTGATGCCGCCGGAGCAGAGCCTCTGGGAGGGTGAGTGTTTCGTCTTTGACGAACGCGTCACCGTCACCCACGGCGTCGCCGAAGGCAGCATGGCCCGCTGTCGCGGCTGTGGTTGTGCTTTTGCTGCCCCTCAAGCCATCGAAGACGACGCCGCCGCCCAAGCATCCAGACGCTGCCCGGATTGCGCCGCGCCCGTCTGACATGCCTAGCGTTCAGCGGTTCGCCCGCGCTAGCCGCGGTAACGGGCTACCTAGCAAACGCCCATTTCGCGCAGTCAGGGCGAGCGGTCGCGCTGAGAGTACCGTTGTTTCCACATGCCCAAGCGCCGAGGCATGTCGTTGTTTTGACCTCGCGCGGTTTCGCATGGAGATCTTTGATATTTAGGTTGTCTTCCGTCGGCGCCCTGGATAACGCTAGTGTTCACCCTGATGCATTGAGGGGGTGGGCTAGCGCGAGATGACTTTTCAGGAAAAACGGCCAACGAGCGTCACCGTCATCGCTTGGATTTGGATGATTGTCGGTGGTGTGACGTTGCTTTCTGGGGCTTGGTTTGCGGTCCTTTTCTACGCATTTTCAGACTTTGGTGCCGTTGCAGTCCCCACGTCGGGTTTATTTGCCCTGGTCGTGGTTGGCCAGTTAGGCATCGCAGTGCTGGCGCTCGTTGCCGGCATCAACTTTTTGAAGCTCAAAGCGTGGTCTCGTGACGCGCTTGAAGGGCTCACATGGCTTTTTCTTGTGCTCCTTTTGGGCTTCACGGGCGTCCAGCTTGTGATGTGGCTTCCGGTGATGTTCGCCGCTGGTTCGACGGGTGTGGGTGCCTTGACTGGGGTGTTCAGCCTCTTTCTCGCAACCGCATACGGGGTCCCACTCGTCCTCATGCTGAGAACCCTGAGAAGCACCAATTCAGATGGACGCTTGGGCGACAACGAAGGAGATTTCGCAGCTACTCGCGCTCCTGGTGGAACCGTACAAGAGCTGCGCTGATGTCCGCAACGTCGCCGGACGACAATCGACGATATCGAGCAGAGAATCGCTGACCTGGGCCGCATCAAGGCCGCGCTCGAACGTTGGTTCCGCGCCTGCCGAGGTTACAACCCTGGAGATACGTTGATACCATACTCGTTCAGAAACCCAACATGTGCTCCCAGCCGGACTGAGGTGGCACTGTTACCGCCCCATTGGCTTGTGGAGGCGGAGTGGATGGCCACAACGTGATTGGTCCGGGTACCGTCGCCTGTAACGCGGAACAGACCAGAGCCCGAATCACCCCCCTGAGTTCGGAAGTTGTCATTGAAGGTCGCCGCATACGTCGTGTATGGGGGATGGTTACCGTTCGTTTCGGCGCTCGACTCCAACGTCACGATACCGGTCCGCCACGTTACCTTGTTATGAAAGTGTGGTCTTCCCCCAGGAAACAATGGCAAGGTAAGCGCGGTTAACATGGCGACGGTGACCCGATCGCCTCCCTCAGCTGCTAGTGCCAGCTCCTCGCGACCGAACGTGTCTTCAATCTCAACTACGGCAAGGTCAACAGTATGCTTCCCTGAAGGATGAGGGTAGAACCCTACCACTCTCGCGTGCCGTTCCGAAGCACTAGGACGCGGTATCGTCACATTCGAGCCTACGCTGAACGCACTATAGCAATGCGATGCTGTTATAAATTTATTGGGTGCCACGAGCACGCCATTGCACTTCAACCTCATGATATTGCGGTCAGAGATGACAGCATATGTTGTGATGTCCATCTCACGGTGAGGCCCCTGCGTAACTTGTTTAGATGATGAAGCAAGATCGGTATTCGCCGCGGCTACATCCAAGCTACACGCACCCGCTAAGAGTAAAAACATCAAGCCCAGTAAGCCTGTGAGGTGATTCCTGTCCATGAGGGTATGGATGCCAGATAAGCCAGCTCTACGCAATCGAATCTCGCTCAGAATATCCTCCGAGGGTCCTCGCTTTGGATGCCGTCTCTGGGCGGAGAAATCAGCCACACATGTTGTGTCAGATCGATGATGAGTCGCCGTCATTCAGCTCTCTGACCAAGTCAAGTGGAACAAGTGGCTGGGTGGCCTCACGGGATTAAACTCGAGGGGTTGCGCGCGCATGTGTCTCAGGTGAAGCTGAGGGCTCCCCTCATAAAAAGCCAAAGATATTGGTGTGAGTTTTGTGGATGGAGAGGAGTTTGAAGAAAGTGTCACGTATCTGGGTATGAAATCGCGCCACGGAGCCCTGCAGGTATG
>SLEO01000278.1 GCA_007124745.1 Myxococcales bacterium | reverse complement strand
CTTCGCTACTAGCGCATGTGCAGCATGATCTGGAGCGTCTGTGCGGCCTCGCGAATGATCCCGAGCGTTCCCGAACCGCGCGGTGGCGTTGGACTGTGAGCACTGGAGTCCAGCCCCTCAGCCGCATACACTCGGCCGGTGACGGCCGATACGCCAGGCGGTGCTAGCGGCGCCTGCGCGCCGTCACGAACACCCAAGATGTCTTTGGCGCCTCCGCTCTTAGCGCTGTCGACCGCTAAAAATAGAGAGCGGTGACTCGGCCGACTTTGCCTCAGCCTGTGAGGCGTGAACGGGTGACCGTGTCGAGACGCGCCGACGTTTCTAGGCCTGATGCGTAAAAAGTGCCTAGAGTTCTCAAAGGCGGAAATGCGCATGTTTGGACGTTTCGTGGGTCGTTGAGACGAATCAGCCCGTGCACAGTCCCTAACTGTGCAGAAATATGACGTGTGCAGCTCGTCAAACGTCGCTTCGGGGTTAGGCTCCGGTCGGGTGAGGTGGTAGCCTGTGAGGAGGTGTCGGATGACTGTTCAGCCGCATGGGGGGGCTCGCGTTTGCACGTCGGCTCTCAAGCGAAGCGTTGCGCTGGGCGCGGTGTTTAACTTGATCGGTTTGGGTGGGTGTGCTGTGGACACCGCTGAATCGTGGGAGGACGGTAAGAATATTCCGGCCGGAACGCAGGCGACGCGTTTCTCCGAGCCTTTGCCGGCGGCGGCGTGGGGGCACCTGTTTAAGGAGTTGGCTCTACAGAATGACCTCCGCGCTTGGCTCGCACTCCAGCAGCGTCCGGGCTTAGTAGCGACGGGCATGGCGCTAAGCTGCGAGGTGCGCGCCCACTATTTTGCGCACTACTCAACCCATGTGCGGCGTACGGACTGGGACGCGTCCCATCGCCTTGAATGCCAAGCCGAAGGCGCTGCAGCTCAGTTGAGGTGTCAGATACGCACGGAAGGTCACTGCGTAGGCACATTCGGTGGTGATGGGCGAGGTGGCGCCGGAACAAGCCGCCGCTGCACGCGTGGTGCAACTGAGACCTGGGCCGCGGCGAACGCAGTCGCCCCCGTGTTGACCGAGGGCGGTCGCTACTGGAGTTTCAGACCCGCAGGGTCACGCCAGCCGCGTCTCTTTATCTCCATGACCGAAGGCGGTCGCGCCACCTTGGTACACGAGTCGTTTCCCGTCGGAGCCAGCGCTCGCAGGCCCGAGCGCGTGCTGCTGCACAACGTCAACATCTCAACCGCCAATCCCTTCGTTCAGGTCACTCAAGGCAACCCTCAGATGAATCGGGGCAATCCTGTGGTGGCGGAGCAAGCCAGTGGCGTGGGGCGTTGCGGGGTAAACGTAGCCTTCGAGCCAGCCCCACGGTCAACGCAGACGCCGAGGACGCTGCCGGCCCAGACCAATACCCCGAGCCAGCCAAGCCCAACTACGCCACGTTCCCGCTTGATCTAGGTGGGACCATAGGCACGGGCAGCGCGTCATTCATGGGACTAGCGTGGCGCGCGCCTGGACCTTAAAGTCACCCCAATGGCTACGGGTTCAGTTGCGGAGCTGCTGCCGAATTCGGCTTCGTTCGTTGCCGACGAACTCGCCGCGCTGACCGGTGGCCGTTGGCTCGCGCCCCTCCGGGGCGGCCGCGTCATAGGCGTCAATATCGACTCCCGTGCGCTCGCGCCAGGGCAGCTGTTTGTGGCGCTTCCCGGCGCCCGGGCCCACGGCTTAACCTTCGCCCAGCAGGCAAGCGCTCGCGGCGCCGTCGCCATTATGGCGGATGCTGCCGCTCTTGCGGCGCTACCGAGTGCCGAAATCGCGGGCCATGCCGGTGGATTGCCCCTGTTAGTGGTCAACGACGCGGTTCAGGCGCTCGGGCAGCTTGCCGCTGCCCACCGTGCGCGTTGGTCTGGCAAGCTCGTCGCGCTGACTGCCTCGACCGGCAAAACCACCCTCGCGAGGCTCCTCGTCGTAGCACTGTCGGATGCGAGCGACGGCGACGCAGCGCGGCACGCTCCTGCGGCTGGCCCCTCGGGCGAGCTGTCCGGGCTGCGCGGCCTTGCCTCCCTGTCGGCGCGTGACCCAGGCGCTTGGGAAGCTCGGCGTCCCGAGATGGCTGGGCACTTTCTGGGTGAGACTGGAACAAAGGCACTGGGCCCAGATGGCACGGCGGCCCGCGTATGGGGCGCGCAGGGCAACTACAACAACCACCTCGGCGTTCCGCTCACATTGCTTGGCCTCGGACCAGAGCACGACTACGCCATCGTGGAAATCGGCATGAATCAGCCGGGGGAGATCGAAAGCCTCGGCCGGTTGGCGCGGCCAGACATCGCCATCGTCCTCAATGCGTTTGGCGCGCATCGCGGCGCCTTCGCTTCCGATCTGGCGCTCACCCTCGAAAAAGCCAGCTTGTGGAAAACCCTCTCCTCAGATGGGCTGGCGATTGGACCTCGAGATGACGCACGGCTTTGGCCGCGGCTCAGTGGCCTGGGCGTGCCCTTCGCGAGCTTCGGCACGGATAGCCGCAGCGACATGCGCGTTGCGCGCACCGCGCTTCGGCCGGACGGTG
>SLEO01000010.1 GCA_007124745.1 Myxococcales bacterium | reverse complement strand
GAGCGCATGCTGCGCAGCGAGAGCGAGAGCGACGCGGTGCAACTGGTGACGATGCACGCGTCGAAGGGCCTGGAATATCCCGTCACCTACTTGCCCTTCGTGGGTCTAGGCGGCAGCCGTGACGCGAAGCGCGTGCCGACCGTGCTGGAGCTACGCGACGGCGAGTCGGTGCAGCTCATTACGGCACGTCATGGTGCCACCTTCGAAGCGCGCAGCGAGGTGTACCTTGCGGGCGAAGCCTCCGAGGGCATGCGCTTGCTCTACGTGGCGCTGACGCGGGCGCAGGCGCACTGTGTTTTAGGCGTTGTCGAATCGCCGAACGCGTTCCGCAGTATGCTCGGCCAGTTGCTGGGCATGGGCGAGGCGCCGGCAGAAAGCGCCGCCGCAACGCCGGCGAGTGACCCGGTGGCCGCATCAGCGAGCCTGAGCGAGCGCCTTCACGCACTTGCCATACCGAGTGTGCTCCCGCCGGACGCGCCGGAGCCGGCGGCAGACACTGGGCGGTCTGCGCACACGGAAGTGTCGCGCCCCGCACTCCCGAAAGCCGAAAGCCCAGGTACTCCCCAAGCCTCTCTAGGTTCCGAGGCACACAAACAGGCGCAGGGCCAACCGCCTGCGTCCGCCGCGCGAACCTTGCCGCGCCGGCTGCTGCGTCAACGGACCCTGTCGTCTTACTCCGGCGTGCTGCGTGCGCTGGGCGATCCACTCTTGGGGGCAGCGTTGCATCACGTTTCCGTCGCGAGCACCTCGGCTTCGGATGCATCACGCTTCAACCCCGCAACGGATGCTCAAGGTGCGCAAGGTCTCGAGGGTGACCTCGACCACGACCCAGCCTTCGCGGGGTGGGACCCCGAGCTAGCGCGCGCGGAGGACGACAGCCCTATCGCTGAGCACACAGGTTGGGTGGCGGACGGTTCTGCGTCTTCGGGGAATAGCGCTTCGAAGGCACACCGCAGCAAGCTCGCGCCGCCCGCGCAACTGAGCCTCGACGCTCTGCCGCAGCCCTGGCCCTGGGCACACGTGCCGAAAGGCGCCGAGGTGGGTCTCGCCGTCCATGATTTACTCGAAGCCTATGCGGCGGAGGGACCGGCCGCGCTAGCGCAAGCGCAGGTTGCGATACGCCTAAAGCGCCACGGCGCCGACCCAGCACTGGCGGGAACGCTAGCGACGGCCGTCGCCGCAGCGCTTGCGGGACCGTCGGGCCCCGAGGGCGCGCCGGCTTTAGGCCAGCTCCTGCGCGAAGGCGAGGTCTTCACCGAAGTGCCCTTCGTCCTACACAACCCGAACCCAACATGGCTCGCCACTTGGTCCGAGAAACTAAGCCAGCACCCTAACCCTAATCTACGCGCCTACAGCCAGCGTCTCGCAACCACGCCCGCCGTTCCCAGCACCTTCCTCCACGGCTTCATCGACTTGGTCTTTATCCACGACGGCGCCGTCTACGTCGCCGACTACAAAACCAACGGCCTCGGTGATTCGCCCGCGGCCTACAGCGAAGACGCCCTCTGGGCGGAGATGTTCCGCCACGACTACCCGCTCCAAGCACTCATCTACGCCGAAGCCATCACCCAAGCCTTAGTGACACCGGCGGGTCCGCGCGCCTTACGTTTCGGCGCCACCTACTACTACTTCCTCCGCGCCATGACCAAAGAAAGCCCGGCCGGCCTCCTCACCGTCTAGCCCGCAGCCTCTGGCGCCCTACCGCACGTGTCACCTATCAGGCCCGTGAGGTCCGTAACCCAACCAATCAGGCCTGTTACTGTTGACACTGCCCATACGCGTTTCGTACGTGGTCGTCGCCTACCTGCGCGATCCGACGGGAAGTTTTTGAAGCATTTTCCACCCGGGATTGTCGCCGGGATATTCGCATGCGAACTCTTCGAGCACTCGACTCAAATGGCTTTCGTTGATTTCTCCATCTCGAGTGCGTCCATATTCCCAAAATCTCAACTTGCCTTCTTCAAATGTAATGATGTGACAGTCCTTACCCGAAACCTCTCGGCAGCGAAACTCCTCATGGATCGTATACTTAGCTTGCGGATCACGATAGGGCGTTCCATCAGGCATTATCGTTAAGCTGCTCAGAGGATACACTCGACGCTGATGTCTATCGTACAGCAATGACTTCGAAAGCACTCCAACAACCCGAGCATCTGGATCCCATTTGACTAGTCGAGCCTCGAGCTGCTCGCTGCCTGCAGACAACGGTTTAACTCGAAGCGCATACACGACGCCCTTGTTCTTTGAAGGGAGACAGCGGACCGCCAACTCGCCGTCGTCGGTCGCGCTTTTTTCAAAGACTTCTGAGCCCTCAAGCGACACATCTGAGACGCAACCGGAGGCAAGTACACTCAGAACCAGGGCTGAGTTCAACGCAACCCTCAAGCGAACGGAAGCGTTAAGAGACTGGGATAGGGGCTCCATGCGCACACTGTGTAGCAATATAGGTACCAGACGCACACTGCGTGGCCGTTGGCAACAATCTCATCCTTCTTGGTCAGCGCCCATCCGTGCCAATCGCGCTCAGGTGCGAACGCCGGCGCAGAATAGCATCAAG
>SLEO01000176.1 GCA_007124745.1 Myxococcales bacterium | reverse complement strand
GGAGCGCCGCCTTAAACGAATCGGTGTGCACGGAGATTTCGCGCTGATTAACCAGGCAGCGTTTATTCTGGTGCACGAACTCGATAGGGTCTTCGATGGTGATGATGTGGTCGGCGCGCTCGCGGTTGATGACATCGATAAGCGAGGCAAGCGTGGTCGACTTGCCGCTACCTGTGGGCCCAGTGACGAGGACGAGGCCCTTGGAAAGCCAACACAGGTCGAGAATCGTCTTGGGCAGCCCGAGCTTCTCGGGCGTGACGATTTCAAAGGGAATCTGACGAAATACGCCTCCAATGCCGTGGCGGTCGCGAAAGACGTTCGCACGAAAGCGCGCGACGCCTTCGATGGTGTGTGCGAAGTCCGTGTCCGATTTCGCTTCGTATTCTGAGCGGTTGCGCTCGGGCATGATAGGCCAGATCAGCGCCTTAAGCGCTTCCGGGCTCAGCGGCGTTTCGCGCTCGATGGGTTCCATCGACCCGTGGAGGCGCAACATGGGCACCACCATAGAGGATACGTGCAAGTCAGAAGCCCCTAGCTTCACCATGCGCCGGAGATAGGCGTTAATCGCTGGCTCATCCCCGGATGCCCCAAGCTCATAGACGTTCGAGATGTCTTCCCGTTCCGTGGTGTCGCCGGACGCAGATTCAAAGATCTCTGCATCGTCTGCTTCCTCGCTCAGGTCGTAAGTGGCGGGCTCGGGCACGCTGCGAGGCGGGGCAGCCGGCCGCACGGGTGATCTGAGCGGCGGCGCGATGGCCGCGCGGGCCGCGCCACTCCTTAGGCCGCTGCCCGAAGTGTCCGGCTCCGGCGGTGCCGCCGACTCAACGCGCACCGTGCTCTCTGCGGTTGTTCGCCCCGCACTCGGTACGGGCGTCATCGTGACACTGAGGCTGCCGCCCTCAAGGGTGCGCAGTTGGTAACGCACTTGGCCTACTTCCAAGCTGCGCTCAAATATGCAGCTACCGCTCGTCTTCAGCGTCTGCGCATCCCCCGCATCGATGACTTCATGCACCATCGCCTCGAGCTGGTCGTGGCTAAGGCTTTTCGTCGAGGCTTTGTCACCCTGCGCAAACTTGAAGATGACCGGGGTGTCCGAAGCCAAATGAACCTGCAGCGCCCGATGCTTGAAGAGGTGCTCGGCGTAGAGGTCCAGACGCTTCATGCTCACCCTCGTAAGTTTACGACAGGCGGACTGCGAGAATCTACACTAGCGCGCGGCGGCATCTCGATGCGCTAGCGCGCCGCTGCAACATTCTCCACGACGAACCCTGGAAGTTTCTCTTGGTGCTCAAGCGTCTTCATGGCCTGGGTAGCGGCAAAACGAGACCGGTACGCGCCGACGCGCACGCGAAAAAAACGACCGCGGTCCGCGAGATCAACCTCGGTAACGTAGGCGGCAAACCCTCGGTCGGTAAGCGCGGACTGAAGCTCCCGGGCCGGCCCGAGCGCGCGAAACGACATGACCTGCACGCTGTAGGTCCCGCCTTCCGGACCCGCCTCCGTGAGCGCGGCGGGCGCTGCCGACGTCTTGGCACGCGCGCCCGCCTCCGGTGCACTCGGGATACCGCGTCGCCAGTCGGAAACGGTCGCGGCTTCCTGATCGCCATCGCCGAGACGGGCTTCCGGCGCCGCGTCACGGAGCGCACCGGGAAAAGAAAGGTCCGAAGCGTTGACCGCCGCGGTGCGGGCCGGTTTGGCCTCGCGCACCAAACTGAGGCGCGTCGCACTTCCTAGCGCGTCCTTGACCAGTGCCGAGACGCCCAGTGCAAGCCCCATCATCGCCGTCGCCGCCAACAGAAGCGTGAGCAGCCGGCGCTGCAGCGCTCCGTCCGACGCCGAAGGGTCATGCTCAAGCGCATCGGGATGCGCGGGAAGAAAATCACTCGCCATAGACCTGGATCGTCGCCACTTCCCGAATCATTTGGCAAGTTTTTGGCGCGGCGGAGGCATGCACCCGCTGCCCTCACCCGACGTCCGGACGGCGCCTAGCAGCGCGGACCCACGCATGATAGGCTCCGGCGCAAGTTATGGCCGAACCTTCACGTCATCTAGCCGTCACTATCGAAGACGAGATGCGCAAGTCGTATCTCGACTACGCGATGTCCGTCATCATCGGGCGCGCGCTCCCGGACGTGAGAGACGGCCTCAAGCCTGTGCACCGGCGCATTTTGTATTCGATGCACGACCAGCGCATCCACTACAACCAGTCGTACAAGAAGTCGGCGCGTGTCGTAGGTGATGTGCTCGGCAAGTATCACCCTCATGGTGATAGTGCGGTTTATGACGCACTCGTGCGCCTCGCGCAGACTTTCTCGATGCGTTACCCGCTCGTCGACGGCCAGGGCAACTTCGGCTCAGTGGATGGCGATCCGGCGGCGGCCATGCGCTACACCGAGGTTCGGCTGGCGCGTTTCGCATCAGACCTGCTCGCGGATATCGACAAAGAAACCGTGGACTTCGGTCCGAACTTTGACGATTCAGAGCGAGAGCCGCTCGTACTGCCGAGCCGAATCCCCAATCTGCTCGTCAACGGCTCCGGCGGCATCGCCGTCGGTATGGCGACAAACATCCCACCGCACAACCTGCGGGAAGTGGTCGATGCGACCATTCGCCTCATTGAAAACCCCGACCTGACGGTCGATGATCTGATGCAAATAGACCCGGACACCGGACGTCTCGGCGTCAGGGGACCGGATTTCCCGACGGCAGCAACCATCTACGGGACGCAAGGCATCCGTGACGCCTACGCCACGGGACGCGGCCGGGTCATGATTCGCGCGAAAGCGATTATCGAGGATATGGGTCCCCGGGAGGACCGACAGCGCATCGTCGTTAACGAGCTGCCCTACCAGGTCAACAAAGCGGAGCTGCTAAAGAAAATCGCCGAGCTTGTTCGGGAGAAACGCATCGAAGGCATTTCTGACCTCCGAGATGAGTCGGACCGCGACGGCATTCGCATGGTCATCGAACTCAAGCGCGATGCCTACGCCGAAGTGGTGCTTAACACCCTGTATCAGATGACCTCGCTACAAACGAGCTTCAGCGTTCACACGCTAGCCATCGTGCGCGGCAGACCCAAGCTGCTCACCCTCAAAGATACGCTTGAGGCCTTTATCGAGCATCGCCGGGAAGTCGTCCTGCGGCGAACGCGCTACGAGCTGCGGGAGTCCCTTAAGCAGAAAGAACTCGTTGAAGGCCTGGGCATGGCGACGACAGATGTCGACCTTGTGGTGAGGACCATCCGCGAGTCGAACGACGTTGACATCGCCCGGGCGAAGCTGATGACCTTGCCACTGAAGGGCCTTGAGCACTTCGTGCGCCGCGCTGGACGCCCCGAAGCGGAAATCCAATCCGCCATTGCACACGGCGACTACTTCCTGAGTGAAAGGCAGGCGCGCGCCATTCTGGAGATGCGCCTGTCGCGCCTTACGGGGCTTGAGCGAGAGAAGCTCGCGACGGAATACGGTAAACTCTGCGACCGCATTGCTGAACTCGAGCGCATTCTAAGCGACGATGGCGTCCTCAAAGGCTTGATCATCGGTGAACTCGATGAGGTCAAAGAGCGCTATGGCGACGAGCGGCGCAGTGAGATTGTCGCAGCGAGCAGCGAAATCCGTCTTGAGGACCTGATCGCCGACGAGGAGGTCGTGATTCCGGTCACCCATGCGGGCTACATCAAGCGCGTGCCGCTAAGCGAGTATCGCGCGCAGAGCCGCGGCGGCATGGGCACGCGCGGCATGGACGTGCGCGATAAAGACTTCGTCTCGTACATCTTCTCGGCCAATGCGCATGCGCACGTCCTCTTCCTGACGAACTCCGGCAAGGCGTTTTTGAAACGTATTTACGAGATCCCGGAAATGAGTCGGGCAGCGCGCGGTCGTGCCATCGTTAACATTCTCGGTCTCGGTGGCGACGAAAGCATCGCGGCGGTGTTGCCCATCCGCGAGTTCGTAGAAGACGGCTACCTGTTGACCTGCACAACCAAGGGCCGCGTGAAGCGCACCTCGCTTGACGCCTACGCCAACATCCGGTCGACGGGTATCATCGGCGTGGCTATCGAAGAGGGCGACGCCCTGCTCGGCGCTCGAGTCGTCGGCGAGCAGGACCACGTTATGCTTGGCACGCGCCAGGGCATGAGCATTCGCTTCGCCCTCTCAGATGTGCGACCGATGGGTCGCGACTCCCGCGGCGTACGGGGCGTGGACCTGGCGGACGGTGACCATGTGGTCGGCATGGAAGTGATTCCCGGCGACGACGTCGACGTGCTCACGGTATGTGCCAACGGTTACGGAAAACGCACGGCAATTTCCGAATGGCGCGTGCAAAACCGGGCCGGACGAGGCGTCCGCGCCATTGAGACTTCGGAACGGAACGGCGAACTGGTCAAGTTGCGCGTGGTCCGGGAGGATGAGCAAGCCATGCTCATTACCAACCTCGGACAGGTCATCCGCATGCCGGTGGCCGATATCCGCCGCATCGGCCGCAACACCCAGGGTGTCCGGCTGATCCGCCTCAAGCGCAATGAGTACGTTGTGGATATTGAGCCCCTCGCCGACGAAGAAAGCGACTCCTCGGATCACGTCGCCGACGCGTCTGAAGCCGCCAACGGCGACGAATAGCGCGGCGATGCGGCGCGAATACACGTCTCGCCGCGCAAGGTTCGGCCTTGGAGAGGACTGCTCACCCCTAAGTGGGTAAAGCCGCTGCGCTCGCTCGTGGCGGTGCGTCCACAGGGCAAGTGAGGGCGCACCCCATACCCGCGCGGACGCCCTACCCCAAACCGCTAGGGACTCGGGCGCACCCTCCCATTCGATACAAAAAAGCCGCCCGCATCCGCTTTGTCCCGGAGGGAAAAGGCGGATGCGGGCGGCTTGGTGTTGGCCGTTGGGCCCTTGCTGGACTAGAAGTCCATGCCGCCGGGCGCGCCATGGCTGTGGGCACCGGCTGACGCCTTCTCAGGCTTGGCAGCTTCCGCAACCAGCGCGTCCGTCGTCAGCATCAAGCCCGCAACCGACGATGCATTCTGCAACGCGGTACGCACGACCTTGGTCGGGTCGATAACGCCGGCAGCCACGAGGTCCTCGTACTTCTCCGTCGCAGCGTTGAAGCCGTGAGCGCCCTTCGCCTTGCGCACTTCGTTGACCACGATCGAGCCCTCAAGACCCGCATTCTGCGCGATCTGTCGAAGAGGCTCCTCGATAGCGCGACGTAGAATGGACACGCCGACGGTCTGCTCAGGCGACAGCTTGAGCGCGTCAAGTGCACCCTGCGAACGGATGAGCGCAACACCGCCGCCAGGCACAATGCCTTCCTCAACCGCAGCACGGGTTGCGTGCAGGGCGTCTTCGACGCGTGCCTTCTTCTCCTTCATCTCGACTTCAGTGGCCGCGCCGACCTTGACGACGGCTACGCCGCCAACAAGCTTCGCTAGACGCTCCTGGAGCTTCTCGCGGTCGTAGTCACTCGTCGTGTCTTCCACCTGGCGGCGGATGGTCTCGATGCGGCCATTGATCGCGTCCTTCGAACCCGCACCGTCCACGATGGTGGTGTTGTCCTTGTCGATCTGAACGCGCTTTGCGCGGCCAAGGTCGCTAAGGGTCACGTTCTCAAGCTTGATGCCAAGCTCCTCGCTCACGACCTGACCACCGGTCAGCGTGGCGATGTCCTTGAGCATCTCCTTGCGGCGGTCGCCGAAGCCAGGCGCCTTAACGGCAGCGGCCTGGAGCGTGCCGCGGAGTCGGTTAACCACCAACGTCGCAAGCGCTTCGCCTTCGATGTCCTCAGCGAGGATGAGGAGGGGCTTCTGCTGACGGGCAATCGCCTCGAGCACCGGCAGAAGGTCCTTCATGTTGCTGATCTTTTTCTCGCAGATCAGGACGTAACAGTCTTCAAGCACGGCTTCCATGCGCTCGTTGTCCGTCACAAAGTACGGCGAGAGGTAACCGCGGTCGAACTGCATGCCTTCCACGACATCCAGCGTCGTCTCAAGGCCCTTGGCCTCTTCGACGGTAATGACGCCTTCTTTGCCGACCTTCTCCATCGCCTCGGCGATAATCTTGCCGATGGTCTCATCGCCATTGGCTGAAATCGTGCCGACCTGGGCGATTTCTTTGGGGTCCTTGGTGGCCTTGCTGACGCTCTTCAGCTCAGCAACGATGGCCACGACCGCTTTGTCGATGCCACGCTTAATCTCCATTGGGCTGTGCCCGGCAGCGACAAGCTTCGAACCCTCGCGAAAGATGGCCTGAGCGAGCACGGTGGCCGTCGTCGTGCCGTCACCTGCGTTGTCGGAGGTCTTCGAAGCGACTTCGCGGACCATCTGCGCGCCCATGTTCTCGAACTTGTTCTCAAGTTCGATTTCCTTGGCGACGGTGACGCCGTCTTTGGTGACCGTCGGAGCGCCGAAGCTCTTCTCGATCACAACGTTACGACCTTTCGGCCCCAGGGTCACTTTGACCGCATTCGCCAATGCGTTGACACCCGCCAGAATTCGCTCGCGTGCCGCGGCGTCATATAGAATCTCTTTTGCAGCCATGATTAATTCTCCCTACCAAACAAATGAAATAAACTTTGAAAACGCCGCTTCAGGATGCGCCTTAAACCGTGGATGGTCGCCCGAGTCACTCGGAGCCGCCCGACGGTCTCCGCGGGACCGAAGCATCGCGTTAGCTAATAACCGCGTTCTCTACTTAACGTCGTCTATTCGACGATGCCGAGGATGTCGTCTTCGCGAAGAATAAGGTGCTCTTCGCCCTCGATCTTGACCTCGGTGCCGCTGTATTTACCGAAGAGAACTCGGTTCCCAGGCTTGACCTCGAGTGCCCGAAGGTCACCATTCTCGAGAACTTTGCCGTTTCCAACGGCGACGACCTGGCCCTCAATGGGCTTCTCTTTGGCAGTGTCGGGGATAATGATCCCGCCCTTGGTTTTCTCGTCTTCCGCTACGCGCTTAACTAACACGCGGTCTTGCAAAGGCCTGATTGCCATACGTTCCTCCAATCGCGCGGGGGTATAAAGGTGCCCCTAAATAAGGGACGCCCGCGCTGGTTCGCGACGAAGCTAATCATCCGCCCCTAGCCGTCAACCCCCTGGGCGAGCATTCGCTGCAGAACACCGCGTTTCAAGCATGTCCTCGTGCGCGTTTCTCTTTAGGGGCATTTTACACGCATGCCCCCGGGTTTACGGGAGTGAATCCCGCAAACCCTCCCCCACTCGTAACTGTTCAGGGGGCATTTTACAAAATGCCCCCGGGTTTACGGGAATGAATCCCGCAAACCCTCCCCCAAAAACCTAAAGCTGCGCGTGGGGCCCCAACGCCCACTTGCTGCTTCCCGCAGCGTTTCCGCTTTCTTGACCCCTGAACGGTTACCCCCACTCTGCCTTCAAGGTGGCCCAAAGCCGGCAAGCGGGGCCAGGCCGCCCACTTGCTTTTTCCCCCGGCGTTTTCGCTATCTGGACCCTGAGCTGTCCCCTCATGAACTCGAGACGAAGAAAGCCGCGGGGAAATGGGCCTGGAGTGAGTATGGTGGGGTGGGTGGGTCCGCGCACGAAAGGCCCATTTGCCCGCGGCTTTCGTCCCCCAGGCTCACCCTGGGGATGGCTCAGATCTGGACCCCCTGAACGGTTACGTGCACAGAGCACGGCGCGCGCCTAGGCAAGTGCGACCTCCTGGACGGTGACGCGCGACACACGCCAAGGTCTTCAACGGAGATCCGCAAAGAGAATAGTTCCCATCAGGACGGAATACATTGTATCCTAGTAGAGAAAGGTGTGGCGGGGCGGAGGCCTTGGCACCTGACTTAGGCCTCTGTACCGGCCTGGTTTCACCACGTGATTCCGCGCACGCCAACACGTGCCTATAGTACAGAGTCGTTAATGACAAAGCTGCGGCACGCGGCGACACCGCAGCCTAGGAGGACTATGAGCGAGTTTGACACCTACAAAGATGTTCACGCTTATTTTCACGAACTCCTGACGGAAGCGAGGTCTGGTGACCCGGCGGAGTTTGAAGACGACTTCATGGCCTATTTGGTGCGTCTTCTTTCGGGCTATCTCACCCTCAAGAATGACCCCGCATTTCTCCTTCCTCTGGTTGAGCGCCTTAGGCTCGCCGTAGAATCGGCGGATTCCAGAGACCGGTTTTCTCACTTCCGTCATCTCGGCGACTGCGCATTGTTTCTTTCCGGTTTCTTTCACGAGTACTTCGGAACGCGCGGCCTCAACCGACGCTACTTGAGCGGATTAGGTGAGCAGGCGTACGCTAGCGCCGGCTCCTTGGTTGCCACGGCAAGCTCCCCTATTGGACGCCTTGACGCCACGTTGTTCTTCCGTCTTTCAGAGCGTTTTCGACTAGTCGTGGAGACCTTTGAGCGCATGCGTGATGCCACTGCGTCGGCGGTCGCTCCAGATATGTTGAGGCTCATCCACGACTGGCAACAACAGTCGACCCACGGCGCACCAGGACGTGAGTCCGGCCGTGAGGTTACGCTGCTGGGCGAGTATCCCGATAGCGAACATCTCTTCCTAGTTCCCGCACGCGACACGCTAAAGCACTAGTCCTCGCATGCAACACCATCACGTACAGCTGCTCCAACACTTCCAGCGCACGTTGGTGCGCATCAACGACCTCGGCGCGCTGCCCCCGGTTGGAGACTTTCTCGCCTGTGAAGCGCGGGCGACTTCATGGGTAGGCCCAGAAACTTGGCGAGGCGAGGTGCTCATCATCCGCAGTGCGCCCGATGCCGACCTTGAGGTCGGACTCTTTCTGGCGCCTTGGCTTATCGAGACTTTCGCGCAGTGGAGTGAAGCACCATTCCCCTGCGCAGCCGCGCGCTGGAGTCACGTAAGTGCCGTCATCGAAGGCCTTTCGCACTTCAACCTGCTGTGCCACGCCGCGGCGTTCGAGCGCCCCCTCACCCAACTTGAACTCGAGATTCAGGCGGACCTAGACCGATTTTCGCTGCTTGCGTGGCTGCTTCACAGCCGTACCGACCGCGCTTTCAAGCGGTACAACCCAGCGGAGCTATGGTCTTTTCTCTTCGATTCTCCGAAGCTGAGCGATGTGCCGGGGAGCATTGAGTGGAAGCGTTATCGCACGGCATTTCGTTGCGCACGCACGCTCACTCTTGCCCTACTTCCGCTTCTGGCGGCGGACAGGTGGCACGCGTTTCTGCAAAAGCTTCGTACGCTCTACAGGCTTCCGTTATCCGCAAAACTTACCCTCAGTGGTCAACTAGGCTAAGCCGACGCGGACCACCCACATCTGAGCTGCAGCGATGGCCAGCGGGCGCGGAAAAAGCGCCCAGACCTCCACACGCGGCCCTGAGGGCAACACACGTGTTAAGGCAACACGCATTTAACTCTGAGCGCCTGAGCCATACCCCCAAAAAACGCCCGCGACACAAAAGATCCGGGGCAATGGGCCTGGAGTAAGTATGGTGGAGCGAGCACACGGTCCGCGCACGGAACGCCCATTGCCCCGGGTCCTTCTACCTCTCGAGAAATAAGGGGGACGCTCAGACTAATCGCAGCCCAGGTCCTGCGAGACACAGACGCGCCACCGCAGCGCCACCGCGGCGCCACCGTGGCGCCGCGTCACGTCTGCGAGAACACGAAGGGATAGCTAACGCTCACGACACCGCCCCCATCGGGTGATGGAAAGGACCACGTCTTCACCTTCCTTGCGAGGCAGGACTCCACCTCGGCATTACGCAGGCTCGAATCCGAAACCTGTGCACTCATGACCGCACCCGAGGGCGAGATCACGAAGGCCACGACAACACGCCCTGCCAAGTCAGGATGTTTGTTGAGCTCGCTCTCGTAGCAGAACTTGATCTCGGCTTTGTGTTGGTTGACGACTCGGCGAATCACCTCTTTGCTGAGGGAACCGGTAACCGCCGCAACACCAGCCCTCACCTGCGGGGCTCCACCGCCAGAACGGCCACCAAGACCCCCAGCGCCTTTGCCGTATCCGCCGCCCGTACCACCACGGCCACCGCCAATGGTGCCAAGGTTGCCGACGCCATAGGTTCCCTGCCCGTCGCTACCGCCGCCGCGGCCCGTCCCGCCCATTCCGAGGCCGCCTTGTCCGCCTGAGTTGCCAATAGCTCCGAGGAGACCGCCATAGGCGCTCTCCGAGTCTCTCCCTAAGGCGTTCTCCACACCAAAAGGCGAGGTAGGCCCTTCGAACAGTCCGCTCATCTTCTGCAACGCTCCAAGAACGCCGACAGTGCGCGCCATCTCCTTGGCCGATTCGCGGGCGATGGTTGGGTTCACGTTATCCTTCGGCCCCTTGACCGCCGAGCGCTGGTTAGTCTTGGGCTCTTCCTTTTTGCCGGATTCACCTTCGTCGCCTTTCGCCTTCTGGCCCTGCTCGCCGCCACCGCTTGGCCCCTGCAGCCACTTCGCCTTCTGCTTTTCCTCTTCGACGACCGCTAGCAGGTACTGCATCTTCTCGAGGTCAGCATTGAGCATGTCGATGGAAAGCGCGGAAGGGTTTGGCGGGACTACATAGAATAGGAACAGGAAGAAGAGGTGAACGAGCAGCGTCCCGAGGAAAAACCAAATGGGTCTTTTATCGACAGGACGTGAGGCCGCGATGCGCTTGCCCGCCCGAACCTGCCTCACCACAAAAGTAAATCCCTGATACTCGAAGCGAACAGAGGTCTTCGCACGCAACTCGACGCTTCGGGCGCCGCTCTGCGTCCCGGAACCCCTAATGAGCCCTTTTTGCTCAGCCTCCGCCAGGCTTTGCCGCGTCGCGCCGTCATTAAGGGTGCCCGCCGCTCCGACCGGCACATTCACCGTTGCACTACCGGGCGCGCCCGCCACCAGCGTGAACTTGGCATCCCCGAGAATCTGCCGCGGCATGACAAAGTTCACGTCTCGACCTGCGGCGTTTCCCTCACCAACGATGAAGCTCTCGCCTATCGGTATATGGGAGACGTGCTGAACACTACGGCGCCCCCACAGAATCATCACCTCGACCGCGTCTTCCGCGCTTTCCACCTCATCCGGGTCGACCTTCGGGCCGGAGCGCCGGAGTGTAAACCGTTCCTCCATTGAGCCCGACTGGCCCGAGGCCGCAGCCGCCGCAGCGGCCGCGCCCACAAAAGGAGAGGGAACGCGCGCAAACTCACCGGTTGGCCGCTGCTCCAGTGAACGCGACTGTCCGGCAGCCGCTGCCTGTGGCATCTTCGGAAGCACGCCAGGACGCGCAGAGATGCGTTGCGGCGGGCGCCCACTCTGACGACCACCATTGACCGACGCGCCGCTGCCCCCCGCAAAGCCCACAAACACGAGCGTTAGCTCGCCGAGCTGGACCTTGTCTCCTGCCACTACAGCAGCTTTATTGATTTTCGAACCGTTCAATAGCGTGCCGGAGGCAGAGCCTAGGTCGACCACCGTCAAGCCTTCCGCCGTGCGCTCGAAGCGCGCGTGCATCCGCGCCACGCTTGGATGGTCGAGCTGAAGCTGGCTACTGGCAAGTCTTCCGGCGGTTACGACCTCAGCCTCAATCTCGAGACGCTGCAAAAGCCCAGAGTTATCGTGAATTTCGAACAACAGCATTCACTTACACCTGCACGTAGGAAGGGAATATTCCTGTACCACTTCTGACCTGCACCGTGCGTCAGCCTAGATGCCAACACCAAGCGCCGGTTTTCAGGATACAGGAAGCGTCCAGGAGAATGTGAAGTTATTTCAGAAAATTCGCTCGGGCACAAAGATGATATCACCAATCTCAAGCTCGAAATCTGGCGCCTCACCGGAACTAGCCCGGCCGGCTTCCACCTTAAAGCGTTGCAAAACCGAGCCGACCTTACGCGTTACGACGGTTCGGTCTTTTGCCGAAAGCGCGGTGAATCCCCCGGCCATCGATATCGCCTGAACCACCGTGAAGCCAGGTTTCATCACTAGCGCACCTGGACTCTTGACCGCACCCACCACCGACACCGTGTCGTCAGATGACTCGCTTAGGAACACAACCACCTGCGGATTCCTGAAGATGCCGCGGTCGATATAGGCATCGCGCAAGGCCTCCGACAGTTTGTTGGGCGTCTGACCGGCCACGGGCAGTGAGCCGAGAAACGGAAATACGACGGACCCATCATCGGAAACCCGATAACGCTTCGGTAATCCCTCCTCACCGTAAACATAGACCTCAAAGATGTCGTTGACGCGCAGCGCACCTTCAACGCGCGCGGGTGCGCCGGCCTCATCCGCACCGCTCCTCACCTCTAAACCCGCTGAGCGCGAACCACACCCCACTGACCCTACGACAGCAAGTAGGCCCAGCAGTCCAACACACGCCCGCCCTACGCCGCGTCGCAATCGGTCCTGCCTGAAGTTGATGTCAGCCGAGGAAGTAGCTAACCCGCGAGGGCCAACCTGTACCCCGCTGGCGTGTTGAATCGACCTGTGCTTTGCAAACACGCTTCTCTCCGACCGACCAGTCGTTCCAATGTACACGAGGGCCACTCGCGCCTAAGCACCGCCCACGAAACAAACCGCCACAACACAGCTTCGTGGCGGAAGCAGCCGACTGACACATGAGGACGCACCCCCCATGCAAAAAGGGCCATACCGTCGCGAATCCTGCGACTTAATACTTGGCGCGCAACCCACCCCACACGATCGACTGAGAAAAGTCGGCGGGGTCGAGCACCACACCGCCCGCGCCGGTGTCGGTTGCAAACGTAAAGTCGGTGATGACTTGCCGATAGCTATACTCTCCAAAGAGTAGCAACCAGTTAAGCATCGCGAAGTCAACCCCGGCGTCCGCCTGGACAACTACGTCGTTACGTGACGCATTCGCCGCGTCTATAGGCGCCCCAGCGGCATCGAGGAACTCCGAGTAGCGCCAATAACCGACGCTCGCGCCCGCGTGGAAGTTAAAGCGAGCAAGCCGCTGCGTCGAAATATCGAGACGCCCTTCATCCACAACGATCGACCGCGAGCTCGCCGTTACCCGGAGGTCTCGATTGTAGGCCAGTGTGATATTGCTGTCCGCGACGAAGTCGTAACGCAACTCCGCGGTCGCCAAAAGAGCGTCCCTGTCCGAAATTCTGTCGTCCGTCGTAATACCCGCGCCATATCCGACCTCGAGAGAATAACCGACTTTCGGGGTGACGGCGGAGACGAGCCCCACCATTGACTCAACTTGATGAAAGTTCGATAGCAGCTGGGTCACCTCAGGGGCCGCTGCATCGAAGTTGTACAGGTCGATGTATCGATAGCCCACCCGATGTTGAAAGCTGCTGTTTGGGAAGAAGTTCCAGCTCGTTTGGTGCGCGACCTCATGGGTCAGACGGTTCGCAAACGCAAAGGATTGACCCTCGAAGATACCTGCCCCCAGCGAGTACGTTGTCCGCCCCAAGAGTGCGTCGCCCGCGCTCGCCGCTTCGAAGCCCACGGTGGCCACGTTATTGATGAACGCGTAGTTATTATTGATCGCTCCCCGCCCAGTGAACGGCAGGACCCTGCGTTGAAGGTCGTTGCCAACAATAAGCCGGAATCGTCCGTTAGGATTCACCACAAGATTGAGGTCCGCGCCGAGTGCGACGCCGCTCCGGGTGTTATTCTCGAAGAGATGGATAAATTGCGCGTTGATCCCGCCATCGAACGCGATTTTGGGCTGGGCACCATCGAGCCGCGGTCCATCTAACGTGGACAGCCGAAGCCCCGCGCCAACACGCAGCATCGCCGAACCTGTCTCGGGCCCAATACCGCGAAAGGTGTTGGAGTTATACCCGCCCGCTGTCTCGAGCGACGAATGGAGCACCAGGCGCTCGCCGAGCAAGAAGCCAGGGGTTTCAGCCCCGTCCTGCGCTGAGGCGGTTGCCGCCATCAACGCCCAGACCGCACCAACCGCAGCCATAGGCGCGAAGCCGGGCACTAATTTTGGACGAATCGCCACTCACATCCCCCAAATACTAAGCATAAGATAATGGTCCGACCCCGAGTCGCTGAACGCTTACATGCAAGCCCTAGGCAACGCAAGCACTAACACACGGGCACGGATAGACTAGAACCTACAAATAAATCAAAGATCTGCGATGGTAGCGGGGGGCGGCAGGTCAAACTCTGGCTCCGGGGCCGACGTCAGGCCCGACGCGGAGGTCGTACCCGCGAGAATATCACTGCCCGCGGTCCTGCCCCGCATGCCATCTACCCAAGGGCGCGGCGCGTTGGGCTCGTCAATCTGCGGCCCCACGCTCTCGCGTACCACACCGTCTGACCCATCACCCACGTAGGCGAAGGCGTCGCTTTTGCAGGCATTAGCTGAACGACGCAGTCCATCATTAGTCGCTGCATAAGAGTCGAGCACCTGCGTGTAGTAGCCAGAGTCCGTCCCAGCCGTCGCATCGCTGATCTCCGCAGCGGTGTCCTGCACGAGTCCCAGATTAGAACTGGCTAGGTCGTAGACCTCATCCAAACAAGCGATTTCATCCGGCGCCCCTTTGGATAGCGACTCGGCGCGCATACTGTCGATATCTCGCATCATCGTCTCTGTAGACGACGCCACCTGTGCGGCTCGGGCAGCAAGTGACTGCAAACTCGGCGCTTCGTCCGCGGCGAACACAAGCGACGCCGTTAGACAAGCCGTCACAGAAAGAAAGATTCCGCCGCTATGCGCTAAACAGGACCGAGATATTGAAGACTTCATAACTACTCCACCGCTTACGCGTTCAGTATAGAGACCCGGTGGGGGGAGTCAACGCTTCATCCCCAATGGGTCCGAGAAGCTGCCTAGCTCGACGGACTCGCTTTCCCGCACGTGTTCCGCATTCGTATGCCGACGCGGTGCATTTCCAGCCGCCCGCACGCAACGTCGGCTACCCGTCAGCGAGGCCACACCCGCGCCAGCCTGCTCACTAGCGTTGGGGTGCGAAGACAAAGGGGTAGGAGAATGTGACCGAGCCCCCGCTTGGACCGGGCGTAAACCTGAAGCGCTGCACCGTGGTCACTACGCAGCTCGCCAATCCAGCGCTCCCTGATGTATTCTCCGTTGCGCTCGCACCGGACACCGTCCCCGTCTGCTGTATGGTGAAGCGAACCGTGACCTTACCCGCAATGGTCGGGTCTTTCTTCAGCTCATTTTCATAGCAACTTTGGATCGCACGCAACCTGGTCTTGATCAACGCCACGACCTTTGAGGCGTCGAAGTCACCCGAGCCACCCACATCACCGCCGCCTTCAAGCTTGATTTTGCCTTTGACGGCCCGCTCCGTAACCGCCTTGCCTTCGGTAGCGGCTTTCGTCGCACCCTGACCGCCCGCACCCTTGAGCGAACCTAGATCACCTGCGGCGCCACTTCCGCCACCGCCCTCCCGCGTACGGAGCGCGCTCGACCCCCCAGATGCCACGCCGACACCACTTGCCTGCGCCAGCACATCCGCAGCATTTGCGGTCACCGCCCCGCCTGCGAGGACATTGGACAGCGCTCCACCGTCTCCTAGGGCACCAAGCAGCATCGACTCCGCCTTGGCGGCGACCTCGTCGGCAATGCGATTGCGCACCTCGGCGCTCGACGCGGCCGTCGCGTTTACACCTTGTGCGGCCTTGACGGTCTCGCCCTGGTCTTTCTGCCCTTTTTCCGGGGCTGCCTCAACAATCTCTTCCACGCCCTCGCCGTCGACCGGCTCGGGCTCGTCCTCAACGTCGGGTGCAGGCGGTTCAGGCTCCTGAAAGATCAGCCGTGCGTACGCGTCGGGTACGGTGGATTCGGTATCCGAAAGTGGAAAATCGTAGTTCTCCAGGAAGATCACCGTGCCGAGGAAAAGCATGTAGGACACCACGATGAACGCGGTGAACGTCCAATCGATGTTGCGAAAAAACGCGCCGCGTACCGCCACCGGAAGCTGAGGTGCGGGTTGAACCGGGGGCACAACCACAAACTGAAAAAGCAGCGAGGTCTCACCAAGCACCACCTTGCCACGGGAGGCCTCGTTCAACTTGATTTGCCAGTGGGACCCTGCATTCCGCGCCGCTCCCGTGGTGCGCAGCGACTCGAGGTCCTGAGCGCCGCCGGGAAGCGCCACTCGCCCACGCATCGTGTCCGTGAAGTTAAGGGCATAACCGCCGCTTACGGGCTGAAGCAGCTCGAAACGCGGCGGACAGTCTTCCGCCGACAACACCAAATCAGCCTTTTCAGACGAGCCAATTGTAATGCTCGCCCCGGGCTCAAACACCTTCTCTTGAATGATTCTTCCGTCCTGAACGACGCCGACTCGAAGCGAGCGCGGACCGGCGCTAAGCAGGTCCACCGCCCGCATCGCCATCGTCATGGCGCCTGGGCGTTCTCGGCCTGAGGTTGAATTAATCTTCTGACGCTCGCTCATCGATGCTCCCTGCCCTCTCGTTCTAGACGAGTTCACCCGCTGGCTGGTAGATTATTCGGTCTCGCCACCTCGAAGAAGGTCAGCGGGCTGCGCCCTCGGTGGTCGAGGCGTGGACAGGTTCCTCGAACGCGCTTTCCATCAACTCGGAAAAAAACCGCCTATCGGCGCGCTCAAACTCATAGCTCAGCGCCGCTCGGTTGAGGATGTAGAAAGCATTCGGCTTCTGAACACGACCCTCGATCCGGATCTCTTCAAGCTCAATCACCTTAGGCGCTCCTTTCGCTTGAGCACTCACCCCCGCAGTGATTCCCCAGAAAGCAAGCGCAACCAGCCCATTCGCTCTTATCATTCGGAAGCCCCTTCGTTCCTTCGCGCACGTTCAAGCCGGCGCTGCTCACGTTCAAGCTGGGTATCGATATCGCGGAGGTACGCCGCAAGATCCGTCTCTTTCGCCGCCGCGGGCCCCGTGAGGTCCCGGTATCGGAAGAATGCTTTACGTGACGCCTGAAGCGCCTGCGTGACATCCATACCCGGCGCCCCGTCGAGCGCCGTAAGATAAAGCAACGCTACATTGTAGTGCACCTTGGGGCTATCGGGACGCTGTCGCTTCAGCCAATCATACTCCTTGAGCGCGGCCTCCCACTCTCGTCCTGCCCGGTAGGCTTCCGCGAGCGCAAGTCGCAGCTCGAAGGCGCTGGGCACCTGAGACGCCCCTCGCGTCAACACTTCCTTAGCAAGTGCGTAGTTTCCAGACTCGAGCAGCACGGTGCCGTAGGCGAGCTGCGAAGCTGTATCGCCCGGATGCGTTTCCGCCGCAGTCTTGAGTGCTTTGACTGCGCCGCTCATATCCCCCTGCATCAGAAGCAACTCCGCCCGAACCCGGAGGAGCAGGGGATGCGTCGCGTCAATCGCAAGGCCTCTATTCACGACTTCTTCAGCAAGAAGCTTTTGCCGTTGGGCCTGGGCAGCGGTCGCAAGAACCGCGTAAGCATCAGCGTTTCGCTCATCTTGCTTCAAGACGCTACGTGCGACGTCCCAGGCCTCCTTAGGACGACCAGCCTCAACGAGGTTCCGTGCGTGAATCAACCGAACCGCTACCGTCGGGGCCGTCCGCATTTGAGCGGTCGAGTAGGAAAGTGCACCTTTAGGATTGTTGGCCCGGTACTCTATGGCGCAGAGCGCAGCGAGCGCCCCCGCGTCGCCGGCAGCGCTCGCGAGGCCTCTTTGGAAAAAGCCAGCCGCCGCGCGATCATCGCCTGCAGCGACCCTGAGCTCCCCGAGAACATTGTAGGCGAGGCTTGCACGCGCGTCTCGCGCCAGCGCGTCACGCGCGCGTCGCTCGGCGCCTTGAGCATCGCCGCGCTGGCGCAGCTCGTCAGCTTCCGTCGCCAGTGCCATAGCCTGCGGATCCACGGGCCTCGCCGCGGGTTTAGCCGGCTCAGCGGGTTTGGCAGGTTCCGCGGAGGGCTGACCACCTGCGCTGGCGCCCGCGTCCGCGACTTGCTCGGATGGGGTGGAAGCATCCCCGGACCCGACCGGCTGCGTTCGCTCATCAGAGACATCTTGAGCGCGTGACGGAACTTCGCTGTCCGTCTTACCGGCGGCAGCCGCTCCACCGCACGCACCCAAGCCGGATGCGGCTGCACCAAGCAACAGGGCGCCAAGGCCCACGCGGCGTCTTATCCGACCTTCCTTCGGTTCTCGCGATGACCCGACAGACTTGCTCCTAACCACTTCCATTTAGTTGTTCGCCTTCCCTGTCGCCGACCCACCGGGCGCGCTGGTTGATGAAAATCCAAGCCCAAGCGACGGAGACAGCGTCTTACCCACCGGCGCCCGGTCAAACTCCCCAGGCGTATAGGATTCCATCGTTGCGTCGCTGCTTCGCGCCTCTGCAATGCATTCGGACACGCGTTCCGAACCGTAGGCCTGCAACCTGTCACTGGCCCGACCTGCGTCCGCCGTTGCCAGACTCGAGGCTTTGCCCAGTCTCATCCCGAGCGCGTAGCTGTTGATCGCCATGCACTCGAGTGGCCGGACGCGTTCGTCGAGCAACATGCGTATACGGTCTTCCACCTGAATACGGATATCCTCTTTCTGATCTGCGGAGACCCGGCGCAACTGCGCCTCAAGGTCTGCAGGCATAAGAAAGGGCGCACCCAGTACGGCACGGCTCAAAGCCTCGTAGGCCTCACCCACTCGGGTAAAGCTGGCAATCGTCCAACGCGCACGTCCGAAACGCTTCACGCCATCAAAGGCGTCTCGGACCCGAGCTGTCGCCTGACTCACCCGATCGATTTCCTTGGCAAGTGCTGCGACGTAAGCATCCATCGTCCTGGGCTTGGGTATCGCCACCTTCAGCTCACCCACTGCGTCGCGTTCCTGCTCCGCTCGGGCGTAGGCGGCTCGCGCGGCAAAATCAGCAGCCGCCGACCCGGGAGCAAGGCTCGCTCCATCGAACAGCGCAATGACGCGGTCGAGCGCCGCGGCGTACACCCGGGGCGAGGCCGAGGCGCGACATTCCGCGAGCGTCCACGCGGCCTCAACACGAAGCTCCGCGGCCTGCGAATCGTTGGCGCTCTTAATGATGAAGTCATCGAGCTCAGCCAAGGCCGCGCCGCACCCCTTATCCAGCCTGGTCATCAGCGCCGCTTTAAACGCCGCGGTCCGCCGCACAGCAGGGTCAGAGCTTTCTGCTGTCGCTAGCACAAAGTAGCGACGCGCTTCCTCATGTCGCTGCACCCGTTCGAGCAGAAGCGCCGTGTTGATCAACGCATCCTCCCGACGCTCCTTTATCGTGGGGTCGTCCGACTGCTTAAAGCGCTGACTGTCAACTAGGACGCGGTAACTCGACAGGGAACGGTCGAAGTCCATGAACCGGTCGGAGGTCACGCCGAGGCGGAAATAGGCATTGGCCAGAATCGCCTCGTTACGTGTGGCATCTTCAGGTGATTTCGCCTCCCGAGCCCCCACTTCTCTAATGATGCGCTCATAGAGCGCCGACGCGGAGTCGTAGCGTTCTGTTCGCTCGAGAGCGATGGCAGCCTTCTCAAGGGCCAGTGGAGCCTCTGGATGGTCCGGCTCTTCATTCACCGCGTCGAGCAAGAGGGCAGAGGCCCGCTCGTACTTCGCCCACTGAGCCGCTTTGTCCTCGGTGGCTTCAGCCTCGTTGAATAGTTCGACGGCGCGCGCGTAGCGAATGTTGATCAGGTCGGAGCCGGCGATGCAGTAGGGATTATCCTTATTCTCTGCGAGCGCGCAGTCCACATCTAGGCCCTCGGCTCCATCCGGCGCGAAGGTGCACTGATTGTCGTCAAGGTAGGCACCGAGTCGCTCCACTTTCTCGCGATCATCAAGCGCCACCGCCATATTTCTGAGATTGACCCAAGACACTTGCCCGGACTGGTCCGCAAGCGCCCCCTTGCAGCGCGCACTCAGGATGGCGGAAAAGCGTTGTTCTGCCTGACCCCAGTAGCCGTAAAAGTAGAGCATCAAGCCGTTGTTGAATGCGTAGGCATTGCGCACATTCTCACGATCATCACGGACTGAAACACGCTTCAGATAGGTCTCGCGGGCTTCCATCAGGTCGATCACCGGCACCGGCACCTTCAACTTGGTGACCGCCGGCGGCGCTCCCGTCGGACTCACGGGCTCATCGCGTACGGAGAAGCGCCCCTCCTCAACCATATCTTCCATGAGTCGACGACGAGACTCCACGACCAGGCGAGCTGCTTCCGACAGAAATCGGTTGTCCAGATTCGAGTCGCGAACTTTTTCATAAGCGTTCGCCGCAGCAAGCGAGTCTCCGGACCAGAAGTAGGTGTCCGCCAAGTTGAACTGCAGCTCGTACGCGCGCGGAGTGTTCGGAAAGCGCTTCAGGTAATCGCCGTAGGCCATAGCGGCGAGTCCATATTGTTCCGCAGCAAGTTCACACAGGTAAACGTCCTGCTCCGCCACGCAGCGCTGCCGCGTCTCCTGAGCCTTCTGGTGATAGAAAAGCGCCGCGTTGACGAGCCCTCCTTCCGCAAGCTCCTCGGCGCGCCTCTGCTCTACTGGTCGGTCGAGGTTAGCATTCCACCAGGGCGAGCCCTGACGGTAGTCGCTCAGTTTGGCAATCCACTTGATCGCCTCCTCCATCTGAGCATTCCTGCTGTAAGCGAGGGCTATGGAGTTCGTATATTCCGGAACCGAGGGATGCAGCGGCCAGCCGTTGATGGCCAGCTCCCACACGGCGATGGCCTGCGCGTACTTGACCTCATCAAAGAGAACCTGCCCAAGCTGGAAATACACCTCTGGGGTCCAGGGCTTGTCCTGCGGTAGAAGCTTCGGGTCTTGCGCGCGCTGTACGGGGGACGGCATGCCCTCCGCCACGTCTGGAATCTGGTTTTCATTCCAGTCATCATAGGCAAGCGACAACGCAAGATATTGAATGGACTCCGGTCTGAGGTCGCTGCCGGCTCTACCGGTGCGCTCTTGCTCAGCGTCAGACCAATCGACTAACTGCCCGAAGAAGCTCATCGCTTGGGCGTATTGGCTTGAACGATAGTAGGCCCATGCGCTCTTGTAGAGCGCGAGGTTGTAGTTGCGGTCCTCGGGTGTACTCAGAATCCGTGCGTACGCGTACAGAGCGTACTGGATCGACTTGGGATCGTCGTAATCGTCGAAGTGGAACTCGCCGATACGGAACCACGTCTCGGTGATGAAACCTGCGTCCTTACGCACAGGCTTGCACTCTTGGTAAATATTCTCAACCTGGTCACCCAGCTCAAGCTGTCGACTCGTCTGCTCACCAGAGAGCGCGGCGGACACGTACCCCGTGCGCCCGCCCAGCGTCGGGTCCTGCAGGTCGAGGGTCTCGGACTTACTGGCCTCGTTGACCGCTAGGGCCCCCGTATACTTATTGTGGCACACAAGCGAACGCCAGGCGGCTAGCGCCGCCCGAGAATCTCCCATCTCAGAGAGGCAGAAGCCAATCAGGTACAAGACACCATCGATGCGCTCATACTCGGGAAAGCGCGCGACCAGATTGAGATACACCTCAATGGTCGGCGTGTAGTTGGGCGCAGCGAGAATTTCCGAGCCCTCGTCAAAGGCCTCCTGATACGCAATCTGCGCTTGCTCAAAGTAGAGCTCTCCAAGCCGAAACATCGCATCCGGGGTCAGTTTCGCATCATTGGGGTAGGCGCGAACGAACACCTCGAGTTTCTCGATGGTGTGCGCGCGCTGGCTGTCCTGCTGTGCCTCGCTGCTTGCAATCTGGGAAGCGTGGCGGCGTTCGATTTCCGTCTTCTGGCGAAAATACTCACGCTGGACTAACTGACGCGTCTGTCGCTTGTAGGACTTCACGGCATCGGTGAACTCCGCCGTTGCCGCCCGGAGCAACTTCACGCCCTCAGACAGTTCACCTTCCGCCCGTCCATCTTCGGTACGCTGAATATGCGCTATTTCCGCATCCAAATCGGCGAGGTCTATGTTTAGGTATCGCTCCTCGACTGCCGAGGACGCTGCGCTTGCAACCTCAGGAGTGCCTGTCTCCTCCGCAGAAGTAGCCGCGGCGCCCGAAGATCCACTCTCGCCCTCTGACGTGCCCGCCGGCTGCTGCTCAGCAACGGCATGAGATGCGCAGGCCATCCACGTAAGCAAGGCTCCCAGCCCGAAGCGATACAGTGAGGTTGCCACGGACCGCGCACACACAGAACGGAAGCGCACCAACGCCCTTGCTGGGTCCGACGCCGTTCGCAAGGGCGACATCCGAGTCTGACACATTGCCGTTCGCACGGCGTTCTCACCCACAATATGCTCCATGGCTGTTATTCCGCCGTCCCGTCGCCGGAGTCGTTCGCCTCCGCAAGCGCCTCCCGGAAATGATCGTCTAGAAGTCTAAGCTCGGTCGCCCTTGCGGCGACCTGTCGGTCTAGTCGCTCGCGCAGTACTGTCCGCCGCGCCCAAGCAACATCGCCTCGACCGAGCGCCGCCTGCTTGCCGAGGTCGGCGGCGTCGCGTTTCTGCTTTGCGAGTTCGAGCCGAGCGGTATCACGCCGAACGCTGTCGACATCCGCCGACTGCTGGTCGATCCGCCTCGCAAATGTCGCGGCTGCCTGTCGGTGGGCCGCAAGTTCCGCGAGAATCGCTTGCGCCTCGTTCAAGGCTGAGCGCTCGAGTTCGTCGCGATAGGCTCCGATGGATGACAACAACTCGGCCGCTTCACCAACGGCCGCGTTAGCCTGTCCTTCGCCCGCTGCCCGTGCCACCAAGCGCTTGAGCGCGGCTTCTCTCTTGTGCGCGACGGGCCCTGCCAACACGCCCCATCCTCGACGCGCGGAGAGTTCCACGCGTATCGCTTTCAGTTCATCGCGAAGCTGATCCGTCGTCGCGGCTATGCCATCGCCAGCCTGAATCAAGCCCGAGACATCTGAGGCACTCGCGCCGCCCGTAGATTCCATGCGACGCGCGAGTTGCTTCACGGCACTTGATTGCGACTTGAGCGAAAAAAGCTGCGCTTCCTGTGCAGACAAAACCGTATTGAGACGGACAAGCTCCCGGGCATAAGCCTGGCGTTGAACCGCGGCCGTAGCCTCATCGGGCGCGAGAACGACCCGAGTCGCATCGTCCGCTTCACCGAGGGCAGAAGCGAGGGCCCAACCGAGTCGACCTTCAATGGCAACCACCTCACCGAGGCGTGCGCGGTGCGCCGGCAGGGCCCGCGATGCTGCGGGTTGGGCTAGCGCACGCTCCACCAGCGCCGCGGTGTCGAGAATCGACTCGAGCGCATCGCGACTCGCCACGATATCACGCGCCAATCGCAGAACGGGCGCGGCCGAGCGCGAGCGCGCGAGCGCGCCCGCGATGAAGACTTCGATGGACTCATCCTCTTCAGCGGAGGCGTTGCTCACGTACGCCTCAGCGGCAGTGAGCTGTAGAAGGTCGCGCTCTAGATGACTCTGCGCGGTCGAATATTCACGCTCAGCAACAAGGAAGTAGCCTCGCTTCAGCATAAGCCGTGCGCGCAAGAGCCGCATCTCATTCGCGAGTTCGTGATTGCGATAGAGTGTAATCAGGAGCCGCGCGGCGCGATCGGCCTGAATAAAGTCGCCTTGACGCGCGTATACCCACGCGAGTTCAAATAGCGCGCGCGGCCTCAGGCTAGAGTCCCGCCCAACAGACTCCAGCGCCTCCGCGGATATCGCGAGGGCCCCGCGTTCGAGAGCGCTCCGTCCCACCGCCAAGCGCGCTTGGTCGACGAGGAGTCGCAAGCGCTCCGCTGGCGCGCGGTCGGCTTGATTCACGGTGGCAGCGCTTAACGCCTGCACTCGGTTAAAGGCGGCTATCGCGTCGCTGAACTTCCCTTGGAGGGCGAGCAGCAGGCCCTCGTAGTAGCGTGCCCACGCAGCCTCATCTGCCGAATCCGGCACCGCGCTGAAAAGCTGAAGCGCCCGGGCTTCTTCGGGGCTCAACGTCTCACGCGGCGCCTGCGGAACTCCGGCAAGCCAGGCGCGGTAGAGCACCAGGCGAGCCAGAGCAAATGATACGTCTGCCGACGGGGACCTCGCCTCTGACGCAGCCCGCAACACGGTTTCCACGCGCTCGATGCCATCGAACCTGCCGGTAACAACGGAGATCTGAGCGATTCGAGCCGCTGCTCTTGGCGCGAGGCGCGTAAAGGCAGGCAACCCTTGCCTGTCTAGGATCGCGCTGAAGTTGTCTTTCGCGCCAACGTGGTCGCCAAGCATCTGGAGCGCCACACCGAGATTGAATAACGCTTCCGCTTCCACGTTCGGGGGCGCTGGACGCGACAGAACGTCCAAGAACACCGCCGAAGCCCGCCAGGGGTCACCGAGGCGAAGAAGTAACTTGCCCGACGTGAGACGCGAAACAGGGTCGGAGACAACGCGACGGCGTTGAGACTCCGGCAGCCCGAGACCTTTCAGATTTGCAAAAGCCTCCCGAGCGGACTGGACCTGGGTCGCCAGGTTTGGCTCCGCAGCGGCACCTGCAGGCAGCACCGAGAGAGCAGCGACGCATCCGAAGAGCTGCAAAGCGCCGCAGGCCAATAGCGTGCACCTCGTCTCGACAAAAGCCGGTGCGGAGCATCCCGAATCCGGGAGCTTTAAAGAAGTTAGAGCCGACACTTCGCGCTTGTTGCCATTCATGATCTCAACTCCGGAGGAGCGGCCGCCGTTGTGGGGGTTGCAGACTCGCGCATCATCTCTCGACCGTAAAGGACAGCTCCTGAATCCACATGTTTGCGTGCCACACCCAAGCACCGCGTGACGCGACGTATTCGCCTAGTGCTGGTGGGATTGCACACTCCCCTATGCCGCTTGCGCATGAAGCTCACCTACACTCAGTGTTCTGCGCAGCGCGGCGCGTAGCGTAGGACCGTCTAGCCCTGTGTCCGCGACGGCGCTCCGCGGCGGTCACTGGTCATCCGCGACGGCAAGACTGAGCGTCGAGAAACGTTCCGCGAAGCGCACGCTAGCGCGGTCTTGCATGCCGCGCGCAGGGCGCCCTTCTTCAAAGGCAACAGCCTTCACGTGGAGCGTCTTCCCCTCGGGCGACGTAAACGAATGAGTCGCTCGGGTTCGGAAGCGGTAGCCCTTCAGATAGGAAAATACACCGTGACCTCGACCGGCAAACTCCAGATTAACGGTGATGGTGTGAGGCCCGGGTTCAAGATTGCCGTTGTAGACTTCAAAGTGAGGCGCGTCACCCATACCACCGGTTTCATCAGCTCGATCGAAGACACTCCGCCCGTCCACCGCAACGCTGACGCGCGTCAGCTTGTAGGACGGTGACATCTTGTTTTCGAACACCACCACTGCACGTGAACCCGAGATGGCGCCTTCCAGCACCGACTCGGCAAGGAGCGCGAGCTTAGCCTTGAGCCGATAAACGTTGTCCTTGAGCCGATTCACACGCTCATCGAGGTCCCGAACAGCCAAGGGCGATTCCGCTATCCTCGCGGAGGTCGTTGCTGCCGCGCTTTCTGAAGCCGCGCTTTCTGAAGCCGCGTTTGTCTCGCTAGCTTCAGCGGCTACGCCTGCAGAGCCAGTCGATTCTGCAGACCCCGTCGACTCAGCAGACCCTGTCGAATCTACCACGTCAGCCTGCGTCGACGCCTCGCCGTCAACCTTGACACCACCTGCTTCCGTCTTGGCCCCCGCCTTCATGCCGCCGCCCACTCCAAGGGACTGGGCGTCCGCGGCCCCCACTAAACCGAAGGTGAGCGCTAAGGTGAGCGCTGCGCCCCCAAAGACGCGCGGGCTCCCCCCCGGGCACTCCGATGGCCGTAGCCGGCGCGGGGTACCATCGGCAACCGTCGTCCCGACGACGGAACGCATGGCGAACGCCGGTTGAAGGACCTGAGGCAGTCCGAATCGAAATCCTTGATTCATTGTCTTTTTCCTGAACGGCGCGACTTCGCGCACACGTGCCTGGAGACGTATAACAATTCACTACCCAGGGGTCAATCGTGACCGCACGTACCGGCCAGCGAAGGCATCTACGTGCGACCGCACTCACGGATGCCGCTACGCCATCGCCGCTCCCGCGTACACAGCCGGGTTCTTTGCACATGGGCGCAGCCAGACGGTATGCTTCTGACGCTTGGCTTGGGGACTCAAGCCAGTGAAAAGCATACGAAGGCGGGGGCCGGAGGGAAAGCTAGGTGATAAAGCTCGCGATTCGATTGGCCGTCGCCTTAGCTCTGGCGGGATGGGCCTGGCACTATCAGCTGGGTGATGATTCCCTGGGCCGCCACCTGACAAAGATAGCGCAGACGAAACCCGCGGAAACGCTCGCCGAGTCCGCCGCCTCGGAGGCGCACACCCTGTACGCTAAAGTGAAAGAAGCGGTGAAGCGCCAGCGAGATAGCGAAGTGACAGAAGGACGACAACCATGAGTTCCGCGCCGCGGGCGCCTAACTCGTTTCGAAGTCCGCCAGCAGCTCATCCAGGTCGACTTCATTCATCAGACCACAGGCAAAGAGGCTTAGGGCAATCGTAATGATGCCTCGCGTGACGCGCGCCTCCGCACGGGGCATTCCCGCCGCGGAAGCACTCTGAATCACACGCCGCGCACGTTGCTCAAGTAGCACGCGGTGCCCTGCCGACCTCGCTCGAAGCGCGGCTTCCGCGCGGGCGCCGATAGGAACGCGCGTTCCATCCAGCAGGGTCATCCAACGCACTTCTGCGGCGGTGCCGTGGGTGTCCCGAGACGTAAGCGGCGAGTCCGTGAGCACCTGCGGTGCTGCGGCCACGCGCGCGCTCGTGGCTACCGCAGGCTCTTCCGCTCGTGCACGCCTCAGGTTGTCCCCGTTCCACCGAAAGTATGCCTCGGAGACCTCGGCAGTATCCCGCCAAGCATAGGCAGCATCTAGCGCCAAGCGAAGTTCGCGCGCTGGCGCAACCATAAAAAGGACAGGCAGGCCGGCGCTGGCCGCAAGTTCATCCGCTAGAGCCGGAACGGTCGGGTCATCCGTCGCAACGTAGACCGCCTCCTCCCCGTCCACATTGACGCCCAGATAGAGGGGAAGGCACTGACGTCCCTTGCACACTTCTGCGGGAAACAGTTCGAGCGCTCGCCTTTCAATACGCACCAGGTGCAGCGCGACCCACGGCACACTCAACTGCTTGGAAAGCACCTGAGCCAACGCGGTTTCTTCGAGCAGTCCCCGCGCGATCAACTCCTCGCCTAGCCGCCTGCCCGTATGCGCTTGAACGGCCAACGCGGCATCAACTTGGCTTTGAGTGACTAGCTTCGCCGCCACCAGAATCTCGCCCAACAGCGCGCGCATACTCCGTCCCTCTTGGGTCGATAGTACGGTTTTTCGCGGCAGACTTACAAGCGGGAACGCAGACGAGCGCGCTTCCGCGCGTTCCAGCGCCGTCAGGCCTTCCCGGATGGCGTCAACCCCGAGCCAGGCTGCCTTCGACCTGGCCTGTTAGCGGCGCTCAAGCCTTGGCTAGACGCTGTGCCACGGCGTCCCAGGACACGAGCTTGTCCAGAAACACCTTGAGGAACGCTGCCCGATCGTTGCGATGGTCGATGTAGTAGGCGTGCTCCCAAACGTCGGCGGTCAGGAGCGGCGTCGTGTTCCCGGTTAAGGGACATTCAGCGTTGGCCGTGGTCACCACCCGCGCTTTGCCCGCGTCCAGCACCAGCCACGCGTATCCCGAGCCAAAACGCGCCCCGCCCTCCGCGATGAACGTTTCGCGAAAGGCGTCAACCGATCCAAAGTCGCGGACGAGCAGGTCCTTGAGTGCGCCCTGCGGCTCACCGCCGCCCTGAGGCTGCATGCTCTCCCAAAAAAAAGTGTGATTCCAGACCTGAGCGGCATTGTTAAATACGCCGCCTTCGCTGCTGCGAATCACCTGCTCTAGACTCTGTTCCGCCGCTGGCGTGCCCTTGAGGGCTGCGGCAAGCTTAGTCATGTAGCCTTTGTGGTGCTTCTCGTAGTGAAACTCCAGCGTCTCCGCGCTCATTGCGGGCCCTAGTGCATCCTTCGCGTAGGGAAGCGGCTTTACAGTAAATTCCATATCTATCTCCTCGTTTGCTTTCTAGAAAATCGTCCCGCTCCAGGCCCGATGTTTTGGTGCCTCGCGACGTACGCACGCTTGACGCACACACCGACGCGTGAGGCATGCGCCCTGAAGCCGCGAGCCCGTCACCCGCGCGATCAAGCGGGCCTCCCGCATCCATCGCGACCTGTCAGCCGGGTCCTAACGACCTAGTGCTTGCCTCGACACACCGCAAGCGTTGTCCCGAGTGCTCCCCCGAGTGCTACGTAGGAGAACGAGCGAAAGACAGCTGATTAACGCTAGACCATGCGTGTCCGGTTAAGGGCCTGAGCCGGCTTACGTCCTCGCCAAAAATCCCGCGCGTTCCTTAAGTTCGCTGCGGTTTTTGGCTGTGGGCGCTCGAGCACAGACCCTCAACCGGACACG
>SLEO01000294.1 GCA_007124745.1 Myxococcales bacterium | reverse complement strand
TCGGCTTGTCCAAGTACATGGTGTGCATGCACGGCGCGTCGAAGCCCGTCAGCCACATGTCGCGCACCAGGACAAGCTTGAGGGGGTCGCCTGGGTCCTTGAAGCGTTTGGCAAGGGCCTCACGCCGCGCCTTATTGCGGATGTGCTGCTGCCACTCGTGGATGTCTGAAGCGGAGCCGGTCATCACCACCTTGATGGCGCCTTTGGCGTCGTCCTCGTCGTGCCAGGTGGGGCGCAGCGCAACGATGGCATTGTAGAGGTCAACGCTGATGCGCCGGCTCATGCATACAGCGAGCGCCTTACCCTCCATCGCCTCAAGGCGGCGCTCGAAGTGGGCCACCATGTCTTCCGCGACAAGCGCCATGCGCCGTTCCGTACCGACAAGCGCCTCAAGGGCGGACCACTTGCTCTTGAGCTTCTCCTTGCCCTCCAGCTCTTCGCCTTCGGTGGCCTCTTCGAACTCAGAATCCAACGCGGGCAGCGCTTCACGTTTAAGCTCAAGCTTGGCGAGGCGGCTCTCGTAGTAGATTGGGACGGTGGCGCCGTCCTGCACCGCGCGCTGGATGTCGTAGACGCTAACGTAGTCGCCGAATACCGACCGCGTGTTCTTGTCCGTCAGCTCAATAGGCGTGCCCGTAAAGCCGATGAACGATGCGTTGGGAAGCGCATCGCGCATGTGGCGGGCGAAGCCGTCAATGAAATCGTACTGGCTGCGGTGTGCCTCGTCGGCGATGACGACGATGTTCTGTCGGTCGGAGAGAAGCGGGTAGGCATCGCCACGCGTCTCGGGCAGGAACTTCTGGATGGTAGTGAAGACCACACCGCCCGCCGCAACCGCGAGCAGCTCGCGCAGGTGGGCGCGGTCCGCCGCCTTCTCGGGCTCCTGGCGCAACAGCTCCTGGCAGCGCGAGAAGGTGGCGAAGAGTTGCTCGTCTAGATCATTGCGGTCGGTGAGGATGACGAGGGTTGGGTTCGCCATGTCCGGATGCAGCACCACACGGCCGGCGTAGAACGCCATCGTAAGGCTCTTGCCTGACCCCTGCGTGTGCCAAACAACCCCGACGCGCCGCGTACCATCTGGCCGCGAGGCTTCGCAGGTAGCTTCGAGTGCGCGCGCTACGGCGTGGAACTGATGATAGCCCGCAAGCTTCTTGATGACCGTGTCGCCGTCACTCTCAAAGACGATGAAGTAGCGCAGCAGGTCGAGCAGCCGTCGCGGCTCAAAGACGCCGCGAATCAACACCTCCAGCTGGCACATCGCGGCCGGCGCTAGCTCCTCACCCTCGATAGTGCGCCAAGGCGCGAAGCGCTCCTTCTGCGCCGAGAGCGTCCCGATGCGGGCTTCGAGCCCATCCGACACCACAAGCAGCTCGTTGTAGTGAAAGAGCGCCGGAATCTCGCGCTTGTATGTCTGGAGCTGCTGGAAAGCGCCCCATATGTTTGCGTTATCGCTGGCGGCGTTCTTCAGCTCAATGATGGCCAGGGGCAACCCGTTGACATAGACGACAACATCTGGGCGCCGCGTGCGACCGCTCTCCGTGACCGAGAGCTGGTTGACCACGAGCCAGTCGTTGTTTGCAGTCTCCTCGAAGTCGACGATGTGGACGGGGTCGTAGCCGATACTGCCGTCCTCGCGCAGGTACTCAACCGCCACGCCGTTGACGAGCGCACCGTGAAACGCGTGGTTCGCGTCCACGAGCTGGGGTGATGACACCCGCGTGAGTTTGCGAAACGCTTCTTCAAGCCCATCCTGCGGCACACAAGGGTTCAGCCGTATGAGCGCTTCGCGCAACCGGCCTTCAAGCACCACGTGTTCGTAGCTCGGCCGCTCTGCCGCTGGCTCGCCCGGCGCCATCGTTGGCCCGTGGACTACCTCATAGCCAAGCTCGCCGAACCATTCGAGGGCAGCTTCTTCAACGACCGATTCGGTGAACTTTTTGCTCACGCCGCTAGCATTCCCATGAGCGCATCCCGAAGCGCGCAGAAGCTCGGAGAGGCGTTGCGGCTTGGGTCCATATGCTCAGCCACTGCCCTTGCCACTTCAAGCTTCCGCAGCCCCGTCTTAAAGTACCCGCTAGCCTTCATGATGCGCTCGAACGCTTCCCAGGTTCCACCTTTGATTTCGTCCGGCGCGCGGTACTTGGCCTGCGAGGGAATGTCGCGGTTGACCTTCGGGTAAGCCCGTTGCACGGCCACCCAGTCGCCGAAGTACCAGGCCTCAAGCTCTTCAATGACCAGGCGATTCACGACAGCGAAGCGATTGCGCTTTGGCTTCGACTTGGTGGCAAGGCCCGCCTCTGCGGCCATCGACTCCAGGCGCTGCTTGAGCTTGATGCAGTCGTCATCATCGCGGTCCACCACAACCACGATTCGATAATTATCGGGAAGCCAGCGGGCGTAGCCTTGAAGGAGTTGTGGCAACCGCTTGAGAAGTGCGTCCTTGCAGGTGTGCGCATGCACCTGAAAGGTTGCAGCGCCGAGCATCTTCGGCAGCAAGAGCCGTAGTGCGGCCTCAGCGGACGGTTCCTCGACCAAGACTTCCACGTGAGAGACAGTCATTTG
>SLEO01000080.1 GCA_007124745.1 Myxococcales bacterium | reverse complement strand
CGCAGGGCGTCGATCAAGGTGACGAGCGCGGCCAGCATCAGCCACAGCAGCAGCAGTTGCCGCAAGTTGAAGAGGTAGGGGTTGGCGATGTCCACGCGCCGACGCCAGAGGCAGACACCGAAAAGGGCCACGAGGGTGAGCCCAGCGGCGAGCAGGCTCTGGGTGAGACCGAGGCCCAGCAGAAACCAGGACAGCGCGGTCAGGTGCAGCGGTAAGCGCCCCAGCACAACTGCCAGAACCCCGAGGAGCAGGATAGCGGGCCAGAAGAGAAGCGCGGGACCTGCGCCCGGGCCCTGCAGCCAGAGCAGCCAGCGCGGCTCGCCGACATCAAGCGCCAGCGACACGTTACGCGTGGGGAAAGGCAAAGTGAGCGGGGACGTGCGCAACCAGAATCCAGGAGCCTGAGGCGCGGTCCATTCGATTTCGACGTCGTGCTCGCCGGGTGGCACGGTGATGCGCAAGCCGTCAGCCCCTCGGTTAGTCGCGATGGGCGCCGTGTCCCGCTTGACGTGCGTCAGCACGGCACCGTCTGGCAAAGGAACGCTGAAGGCCTCACCGGTGCTTGAGCGCAACCGAAGCATAAGTGTCGAGCGCCTGGAAGTCGTGCCTTGCAGCTCGCTTAGCTTCACCTGGGTCAGGGTGGTCGTGGTTCCAGCGCTAGCAGCGAGCGGCAACACGCTTACCTCAAGATGCTCACCGGGCGCTGGGGGTGTCCACGCGAGCATGTCGCCCTCGCCTCCCTGTAGCTGGCCAGGCTGGGAAGCGCGCACATGCCAAGGCCCAGCGTTGCGGAGCTGCCAGAATGTCGCCACCTGCGGGCTAGCGGTACTCTCGAGGCGCAGCGTTTCCCTAGGCTCGACGCGGGATGCCCAGCTCAAGGCGCTTGAGCTCGCTGGCAAGGTAACCTTGAGCGTCTCGCCCACGACTTCGACCCGGTCATCGAGAGGCGTTTCGCCTGGGAGGCGTGGCACGACTACGTGCAGCGCGTCCTGCGAGGCGTTCTCCCGGGTGAGGGTGGTGCTTAGCTGCCACTGAGAGGTGAACTCAAGCGTGCGTGTCAGGTGACCAAAGGGCTCGACGCTTTGGCGCTTAAGGCTTTTGCTCGCGCGTTCTTGCGGACGGCCTTGGCCTTCATCGGGGCCAGGTCGGGCGGCCACTTTGCGCAAGGTGAGCGTGTCGCCAGTGACGCGGCCATCGCGTACACCTTCCACGAGGACGTGGTCAAGCGCCAACGTCAGCTTGCGCGGTGTATAGGGCAAGTGAAGCGTTGCGACGTCCTCGCCGAGGGCGCCTTCGAGCCGCACGTTGTGACGACCGGCAGGCGCGTCGAAGAGCAGCGTGCCGCGGATGCGCGTCGCGCGGGCGCTCGTCTTGCCACTGACAACGATGCGCTCAGGCCACGCGCCCGCCGACAGTGTTGGCAACGCACTCACCACTGCCGCTACGTGCTCCATGTCGAGCTCCACAACGAGCTGGTTGCCGTCTGCACGCACCTGCAAGTGAGCGAGGGCGGCGCAATGCGGAGCACAGGCTGGCGGCTCGGCGAGTCGTTCCCGCAACTCCGTTAGCATCACCTCGTTTGGGAAGGCAGCCAGCTCGGTTTGACCGACCGCAGCCCCGGGCAGGAGCAAGGCCAAGCCGAGTAGCAGGGCAAGGGTGACGGCCAGCGGCGGCGCGCTGGCCGCTGGCCGCGTCGCCGTATCTTCGCGGTAGGCGTGGGCCAGCCGGCGTAAACAAAACCCGGCGAAGGCGAGGATCATCGCCGTGCGCAACACGCGCAGCACGGCAACGAGCCACGGAGGTAGTAGCCACAAGCGAAAGGTAGCCGACTCTGTTGCGGGGCTAGGCCAGGAAAGCGTGTGGGTGCGCCAGCGCCAGAGTGGCAGCCCCGTCCCGGTCTGCGCGGGAGCGAGCTTACTTGGGTCGATGCGGGTGCTTGCGCTTGCCTCCGTCAAAGAACCGACGTTGCCGGCACCATAACCCCTTGGTGTTTCTCTGACCTCACTACGCTTCGATGCGCTGCCTATCCGCCCGCCGTAAGCAACGCCCCCGGTTGACAAGTGCGATTCTTCCGCAATCGCAGCCAGCAAGTCTGTGGGCGACCCTCCCGAGCGGCGGCGAGCCTTGACCTTCTCGCGCGAGAAGCGCCCGTCCACTTCGTTGCTGCCGATCTCCATAGTGTAACCGGCCTCCAGTGCGGGAAAGAGCGCGAGCTTCACATCGCTAAGGGCGAAGGCCAAAAGGTGGCCGACGAGCATGAGGGCAGCGCCCAGCGCCACGGCGCGGAAAGCCTGCCTCAGTCCGCGACCGAGGGCCGGGCGGTTTTGGAGCAGGCCGGAAAAAGCGGCAAGCGTCGCCAGCGCAGCCAGCAGCCAGACCCAGAGGGCACGCGGCGCTGAGGGTGTGCTCAAGGTCAATCCAAGCGCGCCGAGCGCGAGCACAGCCACCCGCAAACCAAAGAGCCGATACGCCAGAAACACCGACAAAAACCATACAAAGGCTAGCCAAAGGTCCCAGGAACCAAGCCAGCTGTCGCTGGCTTCAACGCCACCACTTCCCACCAACAGAAAGCCGGGTGGAAGGTGTAGAAGTCCCGTCACTTCGGTGGCTTCCGTCGCCCAGGGCAGTACGGGCTGTGCCTGAAAGGTCTGTTCAAGCGGGGCGCGCATTTCCGAGACCAGCTCAAACGCGCCGGAAGGGACCTCGATACCTGGCAACTCGGTCGTCGGGTCCGTCGTAATGAGCCGAGGCAGCCCCTCGAGTACCACGCGCCCAGGCACCCAGGGAGCCTGGGAGTTCAGGCGCAGGCGCTCGATACTGCGGCCGGATTCACTGAGCAGGGTGCCCGTCAGTCGCTCTAGCCCCGTGAGTTCCTGGCCGGTGAAATCGAGCCACAACTCGCGATGCAAGGTTACGGAACCGCGTGCCTCTTGGGGCTCCCCCAGCGTCACTGTCAGCAAGGCCGCGGGCGCTAAGCGGAAGGCCCGTTCACTCCGCCAAGCTGTGGGCAGGCGGGTCTGAGCCGGGTCGAGGGGGCTGCCGCCCTCGACCGCCTCGATGGGCAGGTGCTTCGAAGTCACGACCCAGGTCTCGCCGGTGATGATCTCTGGCAGCGATTCAGCCGATTCTGCAACAAGGGTCAGTACGGGCTGCGGCGCACGGCCGACCACGCTGATCTCCCACTCACCGGGCTGTGCTTCGAGCACCAGCGTGCGCTCAGCGGAGAGTTCGGCGCCGAGCGAGCTTTCGAGGGCGTGCAAGGTGAAGCCTTCGAGCAAAGCACCCGGCACTTCCACAAGCCGGGGCCGGCCGGACACCTCAAGCAGAATCCGCGTTTCAAGCAGCGTCGGGCGACTCGCCACTAGACGTCGTTGCACCTCGATGTGGAGGCCATCTTGGAGCGGCAGGGATTCCGTATTGGAGGCGCCCGGGAGCTGTGCGCGCAGGACCAAGCGCCCTCCCTCGATGCGGTAAGCATCTGAGGCGAGGCCACTTACCGCAAGCGTAGCAAAGGCCTCAGGGATTGGAAGGGCGTCCGGCATGACCTGCCAGGTGATGCGCCCGGTAAGCGTGCGCTCGCCTGTACCCACGAAGACCTGCCAGGTGCCACTGTCCCAGACGGGCGCCAGGGGCGTATTTTTTCCCTCGCTCACGCTCACGATGGGGGTGGCGCTATCACCGGGTAACGGCACGAAGCCTGGCCGGTCGAAGTGTACGCGCGCCGCGAAGCTGGCTCCGTCCGCGTCAATATTGAGCGTCAGGCGGCCGAGCCACTCACACTGGCGTCCGCCTTTGTCGAGAATCGGGCAACGCAGCTCCGGCGCCGCGTGCAGGGCCCAGGGCACCCACGTCCGCAAGGGTGCGGGTACGCTTTCCAGCGGCAATGGCGCCGCCTGCGCACTCAGCGCCCAAAACACCCCACTCCACCCTAACAGCCTCAGCATGAGATGCGTCATAGCCCCCGCAGACTAGCGCAGCGCCGCCTGGACCGCCTACAGTGATTCGGTATCGAAGCGGGCGTCAGGGGAACCGAGGCACCCCGAAGCTTGGGATGGGTAGGGAAACGGAGGGCGCGCCGCCAACTGCTTAGGGGGTCACGATGCCCGCTCGCTCCTCACTTCACTGGATGCGCTCTTGATGCACCCAAAGGCTTGCCCTCGATGCTGGTCCAGGAGAGCCTAACTCCGAAGAAACACAGGTATCGACGTGAACAAAAAGAAGCTAGATCTCGCCGTTGAACGGTCCATCATCAGCCGAGAACAAGCCACACAGTTGGCCGAGCTGTGGTCTGCTCAGATGCCACACGCCCCCCGCTTCGATTTGACGCATGTGCTCTATTACCTTGGCGGCCTTGTCGCGATGGGCGCCATGACGCTCTTCATGAATCTGAGCTGGGAGGCGTTCGGCGGCTGGGGAATATTGGGCATGTCTCTGGCCTATGCGGCCATCGGCTTGTGGCTTGCTAGCCGGTTTGAGCGCGAGGGACACGGCATCCCCTCGGGCATTTCCGCGGCCTTTGTAGTGGCGCTAACGCCGCTTGGCATCTACGGGCTACAGCAAGGCATGGGCTGGTGGCCGGATGACACGGTGTACCGGGACTACCATCGCTACATCAAGTGGCATTGGCTCTACCTAGAACTCGGCACGCTGGCGACGGGCGCCATGATCGCCTACCGATTCCGCTACCCGTTCCTGCTCATGCCCATCGCGGCCACGCTCTGGTATCTATCGATGGATCTGGCGGCTATGCTGGTGGGTGGAACGGCGAACTTTGAGTTGCGGGCGCTCGTTTCCCTGTACTTCGGCTTAGCGATGATCTTGCTCGCTTTCTGGGTGGACATGCGTTCATCCAAGTCGGGGGATTACGCCTTTTGGCTCTATCTCTTCGGCGTTGTCACCTTCTGGAGTGGGCTCTCTCTGCAGGACTCCGACAATGAACTCTCGAAGTTCATCTATTTTGGCATCAATCTTCTGCTCGTCGGGGCGGGGGTGGTGCTCGTTCGCCGAGTGTTCGTCGTCTTCGGTGCCGTGGGCATCGCGGTCTACCTTGGTCATCTCGCCCACAACGTCTTCAGCGACATGTGGCTATTCCCCTTGGCGTTGTCGGCCATCGGCCTTGGTATCATTTATCTCGGGCTGCTGTGGCAGAAGAAGGAAGCGCTGATTACTGAGCGTGTGCATAGCTACCTACCTGCGGCTCTGAGGGAGCTCCTCGAGCAGCGGCAGACTTAAGCCCACCCCTAACACCCGCCTGCCCTTTATATCTGTTTCCTCGGATTCGCTCTTCATGCCCCCGAATCCTCGCTGCTGCTGTACCGGCGCGGCAAATCGCTGGGCTTCAGCCATCCACGCTTTCCTCGTCGCTACTGGCCCTCAGTGCAGACGCGAAGGTTTCGGAGGTCTAGCGGGCACGTTATCGAGGAGGCACCATTGGGCGGCGGGTGCCACTCCACTGGGGTGCGCGCTTGGGGGTGCGCGCTTGGGGGGGGCGTGCTTGGGGGGGCGCGCTATCCGAAACAGGCACGCCGCTTCGCCAGGTGGCGGTGAAGGCCGGTCCAAGCAGCGTCTGCGCCTGCGCCCAGGCCTCGGGCCCTGGGACAGGCTGTAAGGTGCCGCTCCAGGCTCGCAGAAAGCGCCGTTGCTTGAGCGCATCGAACCATGCGGCGAAGTGCGGTGCAGCCTGCGAGGGATGTGGGGCTGTCGTATGGCGCAGGGCCTGCGTCTCGGTGCCGGACACACCTACGGGCGATGGAAGAAGGTCCCGGGTGAGACCGAGAGCCTCAGCGACGAAGGGCTGAAGCCGCAAAGGAAGCCCCAACGCCAGCAGTGTTTGCATCAGCGCAGACGGATTCGGCTGCAGCGCGGCACGCGAGGTCGTCGCTTCGCGCAGCTGCGCCGTCTCCGGCCCACGCGGCCCGAGGTGCTCGTCGCTCTCGACCGCGGCTGACCGGGAGCCGCCCCGCGCGGATGCGAAAGGGCCTACGGAAGACGACGTTTGGTGACTGTGGCGCGGGCGGGTTGCGCTGAGGATGCGGCCGAGCGCGAGGAAGGCCTCGGGATGGGTGAAGCGCGCGGCCAGTGACGTCCCGGCGAGAAGCGCGGTGAGCCCGGCGGCCGTCCCCACCGGCGCCCGCACTTCTGTGCGCGCAGCGAGGTTCACGGTGACCTCAAGCGGACCGGCGATAGGGCCGACCTTGCTCAGCTTGGCGAGCAGGTGAAAGTCTTCGCCGGCGTGGCGCTCGGGCACACCGCGCACGGCGGCGTACGCGCCGGCGTGGATGTGCAGCAAGCTCGCGATAGGCGGGTAGGCACCGGCAGCGCCCACCGCGCTCAGTGCCGCCCATTCGTAACGCAGCCAGGCATCGTATGTTGCGGTGGCCTCAGCCAGCGGAGCATCGGCGTGCCCATCCTCGGGAGCCAAGTGTCGGAAGCGGGCGAAGCGCGCCGCATCCGTTGCGCCGCGGGGCGCATCCTGAAAGTACGCCGCTGGGTAGCCACCGTCAGCGTCCATCCAGCGGACGTAGGGTGAAACGTCAGCCCAGTGAGCGCGCAACGCAAGGGCGAGGTCCGTGCCCAGGCGGCGCGCGGAGCCGACGCCTGCGGCGAGGGCCCCGCGGGCGTCGCAGCAGAGCCAAGGCTGCCCGGTCGTCGGGTTGCGCGCCCACCAAGCGTGGACGGCGCCAGCACCCGGTGCGCGGTACCCAGCGGAGTTATGCGCGCGTTCCACCGGGAAGACAGGGCTGACCTTGGATGCGTTTGCAGCGGCGATGCAGGCCGCGTTGTGCGCCGCAAAGTGAGGCTGTTCGGCTTGCGGCGCGTTCACCACGACGATGAGCAAAGCCTGACCTGCGGCCACCTCGACTAGACGTGCACTGAGCGCATCCGGCGTCTCGCCGCGGAGCGGCAACACGGCGATGCAGCGCGGCCCATCAGTTTCAGGCCACGCGGGATTCGCGGCCGCCCCCGGCCCAAGACGCCAGGCGTAGTCCCTCAGGTAACGGGCATGCGCCTTGGCAAACGGGTGACCGATATGCACGCCGAACCTTCAGTGGAGCCGCGCCCGCAAGGGTAGACTGGCAACAACCTCCGCCTCGACATCGAGCAAAGCATCGAGTTCGGCTTGCAGCGTTGCGGGCTCAAGCACGCGACCGGCGAGCTGGATAAAGCGAGCCGCGTGGCCCTGCTCTGAAAGGGTCAGCTTCGTATAGAAGGTGCCGAGGCCCTCCTCCGCCAGACCCTGCGCCAGTAGACCGAAGCGTTCCGCACCCCGTGCTTCAATCACACCTGCGACCAGCAGGCGCTGACCGAGGCCGGGATAGCCAGGTGCAAACGGCCGTGCGGTGAGTGCGCGCACGTAGGGGTCCTTCTCGTCGGGCCCGGGAATAATGCCCCGCGCCGTCATCACCTTGTGGACGTCGGCGAAGTGTTGCAGCTCCTCGCGTGCCACCGCAATCATCGGCCGCACGAGCCAGGGCACGTCGGGATAGTGGGCGATAAGATGCGTCACGAATGCCGCTGCCTTTCGCTCGCAGGCAGCGTGGTCCCTTAGGAACGCCGGCAGGTCTGCGCGTACCGCCTCGACCCATTCGCGACGCGTTGCGAGGCGCAGGACGCACTCGGGCTCGGGCGACCGCAGTTGGGCGCCGGCAGCTTCGGCGGCGTGCAAGCGCGTCGGGGACTGGCGCGGCGAAGAGGGCTGACCATCAAGCACTACGTTAAGCGGTAGCATACCCTACCGTACCTGCCGCAAGCAGTCACACGCGTCACAGAGACGCGAACCTTTGCGATGGCAAGCGTTTAGGTGGCTCACCGCGTTGCACAATGCCCCCACGGACCCCGGCTAGCTGGCTGACGAGCTGGCCACCGCGCGTAGCACCTTGAGGCCACCAGGAGGCCTATAGACCCGTTTCTTGCCAGCTTTCGCCGTGCGTTGCGAAATGACGCTACACCTACACGTACGGCATGGTGGTTGCTGAAGTGGAGTGCGTGGCAGCCCTACGTCTAGCAGACTTGTCTCAGCTCACGTCTACCTTCGCAGCTGCGAGCGGTGCTTTGCGCGCGCTCGGCAGTGCGGCCGGAGTAGGCAGCCTCGCGCTGGCGCTGTACGGCCTTGGCGGCTGCGCGAGCACGGAATGTCCTCGGGGCGACAACGAAGATTCGGTGTTCTGCCGCTCACAAGGCAGGGGCAGCGGCCAGGACGCTCCACCTCCCGGCGGCGGCAACGACAATGGAGGCAACGGCGGCGGTAGCGACGATAACGGCTCGCGGGACCCGAACGACGGCAATGGTTCGCGGCCTCCAGCAGACGACGACGGCTCAACCCCACCGGACGGCGGCGATGGCATGACCCCCCCGGGCAACGGCAACGGCAACGGCGGCCCGAACGGCGCGCTGTGCAACTTTCCTGGTGCTGGTTGGGGCTACGCCGATACCAACCTTCGCGACCTCGCTTGGCAAGTGCGTTACAGTTTGTATCGCGACCGCTCTACGCCGGACCGCCTGCTTGTGCGGGTCCAGGGAACGAGCATGGAGGATGCGACGGGTGCCTGGGGCGCTTATCGCCTCGGCACGAATGGCAACGGGACCTGGCGCTTCAGCCAGGAGCTGAATCGCGATAATGACTGCGTCGACGCAAGTCCGCCTTCACTCGCCGTCACCCACCTCGGCAACGGCGTCTACGACCTCACCCACACCAACACCTATAACGGCCGACCGGTCACGATCCACCCCACCGTGATACGTGTCACCTGCGCCCCTCCTAACAACCTCCCCGGCGCCACTCTCAACGAAATCAACGTCTGCCGACGCTAAAAGGCTGCGCCGGCATTCGAGCGCACGTGCCAGACACTGCAGCTGCATGCGACGATGGTGCATCGCAGACCGGGCGGCGATGTGGACGGCAGGACGTCTAGATGAGACCGCCTCCGGTAGCGAGCGTCAGCACCTCGGCTTCGGGTAGAACGATGTAGCCAACGTTCAACTGCGCCTCAAAGCCGTTGTGTTTACAATCTGGTCCCGGATCATCGTCACCGGTGATGATGACACTCAGATTGTAGTTGCCGTTGAGTGCGGCTCGAACACCGAGGGCTTGAGCCGTCTCTGTGGGAAGCGAAATAGCAAAGTCTCCGCTTTGCTGAGTCTCGAGGATGGAACACGCTTCAGTGTCGCTGTTGAGCTGGCCTTGACCGAGACAGTACAACGCGAACCCTGCGCCACTATTCGAGAGAGGCAGATTCACCAGAGGTAACTGTTCAGGGGGCATCTTACAAAATGCCCTCTGGTTTTCGGGAGTGAATCCCGCAAACCCTCCCCCACTCTGCCCATAAGGAGGCCTAAAGCCGGCAAGCGGGGCCAGGGCGCCCACTTGCTTCTCTCCGCAGCGTCTTTGCTTTCTGGACCCCCTGAACGGTTACGCACGAACTGAGCACGCTACACCCTTCATATTTGCGAGCTTAGGGGCGCGCGCCCAGCTGACTAGCCCGTACATGCGCGCCATACGATTCCCGTCGGGCTTAGCGTACATGGCGTCGAGAGCGCATCACTGAAGGCAACCCTTTCTGCGTGGGAGGTCCCGACCCCAAACCAGAGGATACCCAGCGTTGACAGCCCTGATGCATTTATACATTATAATTACAATGCTTGGCTTTGTTAGACAGCTCGGAGTCCTTGCCGTCGTTAGCGGAACAGTCCACTGCGGCTTTATCGGCTATGAGTCTCGGACGTGGCCAGGTACGGACACCGGGCAACAGGCTGTCATGCCCGTCGTGGAAAGTGACGCGAACGGTAGCATTCCATCCGGCACGCCAACGTCAGACGCGATAGGAACGCTCGGCGACGCTGACATACCTTCGGGCCCCGCGCCCTATCGTCTCGGGGAGTGCGCGGAAACAGCGTTTTCGGGGGCACACTTCCCATGGGAACTGGACTTCTCGCTCACGACGCTAGGGGACGGGCGCGTACTATTACTAGGTGGTCAATCAGGCAGCGAGTTTGTCGACCAGGCAGAGCTGTTCATTCCCTCT
>SLEO01000131.1 GCA_007124745.1 Myxococcales bacterium | reverse complement strand
GTCCCCTCGCCTCAGCAGCACGCGCATTTCCAACATGTCGCCTAGTCTGATCCCTCCGCAGCGCCGCGCCACCTCAGGCTGGGGGCGCCTCCGTCACGGGACTAAACGTAATCAAGTCTATGGTGTCCCGCTGCAAAGCCGTAGGTGTTGACGTCTATGTGGACGCAATTATCAACCATATGACGGGCTCGGACACCGGCATTGGTACCGCGGGCACGGTTTGAAATGGTCTCAACTACCCAGGCCTCTACAGCCCCTGGGACTTCAACGATTGCGACCGCAATATCGACAACTACAACGACCGTTGGCAAGTTCAGAACTGCCGCTTGGTGGGTCTGCGAGACCTTGCGACCGGCAGCGAGTACGTGCGGCAAACCCTCGCGAACTACCTACAAAACCTCGTCGACATGGGCGTGGCGGGCTTCAGGCTCGACGCATCGAAGCACATGCCGTCCGGCGACATCGCTAACATTCTCGGACGCATCAGTGGTGACTTCTTTGTCTTCCAGGAAGTGATCGACCAAGGCGGTGAAGTCATCTCGTCGAACGAATACCTCGGTAACGGCAGCGTCACTGAGTTTAAGTACTCTCTCGAACTTAGCCGCGTCTTCAAGGGCGGTGACCTGCGCTGGCTCGGCAACTTCGGCGAAGGCTGGGGCTTCATCCCGAGCACGCGCAGCGTTGTTTTCGTCGATAACCACGACAACCAGCGCGGCCATGGCGGCGCTGGCGACATTGTGACCCACAAAGACGCGGGCTTCTACGACCTCATTAACGGATTCATGCTCGCCTGGCCCTACGGCTACCCCAAGGTCATGTCCAGCTATGCCTTCACGGATACGGAAGCGGGCCCACCGGTAACCGCAAGCGGACGCTCCGCACCTGTGCACGCCGAGGATGGCCTCAGGTGCTTCGACCCCAACGGCTGGCAGTGCGAACACCGCTGGACGCCCATCGCCAACATGGTGGAGTTCAAGAACGTCACGCAGGCTGCGTTTCAGACCAACGACTTCGTGACCGATGGCCCGGACCGCATCGCCTTCGCGCGCGGCGACCGTGGCTTCTTCGCGATGCAGCGTGGCGGCGGCGGTAACTGGGGCACGTGGTTTACCACGGCGCTCCCTGCGGGCCGCTACTGCAACGTCTACAACAGCTACCCCTCCGCGGATGGCCAGCGTTGCGAGCTAACCAACGGCGAGGAAGCACCCAGTGTGCAGGTCTTCGGCGACACGCGAGCGTTCGTCTCCGTGCCCCCTGGCCAGTTCGTCGCGCTTCACCGCAACAGCCGCCTTCTCAACTAGGCCAGCGGTCCCGGACGGTCGGTGACGCGGCACAGCGCTCCGTCACCGATTGATCTGCGGACTTTGAACCTGATGAGGGCCCCGACCGAGCACGCGCTCCGTCGGGGCCCTTGTCGTTGATGCCGTACGACACATTCGGCTGAGTGAGCGCAGATGCGCAGCTACTCGACTTGCAGCGACGGGAATGGGTTGGGTAGCTTGGCCCACGCAGCACTCTCGGCCGCAGCAAGGTCTTCAGCAAGTAAACATGCATCTAGCTTGCGCCTTAGGGATGCTTCGTCGAGGTCTTGACCGATGAAGACGAGCTGCTGGCAGCGGTCGCCAAAACGCGGATGCCAGTCTGTCTTTTGGTCCGGGCGTTCACCCTCAGGGTGCCCCCAGTGCTCTTGGGGCACCGCCGCCCACCAGTGCCCTGCTGCCTTGACTTCGCTGGTGCCGCCCGCTTGGGACCACTCGTAGGCCGTGGCGTGAGCGGCCGCGACCCAAAAGAAGCCTTTAGAACGCAGCACGCCTTGCCAGGTGGCGTCTGCTTCCAAGAGGCGCTGGAGCTTAACCGCGTCGAAAGGACGCGCCTCGCGGTAGACGAAGGAGCGAATGCCGTATTCCTCGGTCTCGGGGGTGTGCTGACCGGCAAGCTCACGCTGCCAACCGGCAGATTGCGACGCTTTATCGAAATCGAAAAGACCTGTGTTGAGAATCGCGCTTGCCGGAACATTGCCGCGCACCGCCCGCAGCACCTTGGCGCCAGGATTCAGCGCCTTGAGGGCACCCTCGACACGAAGGGCCGCATTCTCCGCCACGCAGTCAAGCTTGTTGAGAATGATGACGTCTGCGAACTCGACCTGCTCGACCAGCAGGTCGGCGACCGTACGCTCGTCGGCCTCGCCGAGCGATTCGCCCCGTGCTTTCAGGTCGTCTGCGCTCTGGAGGTCTGCAAGGAAACGCGCGGCATCGACGACGGTAACCAGCGTATCGAGCCGCGCCACCTGACCTAGGGACACGCCCGACTCGTCTTCGAAGGTAAAGGTCTGAGCCACCGGGATGGGCTCGGAAATGCCCGTAGACTCGATGAGCAAGTAGTCAAAACGGCCCGCGCGGCTGAGTTCGGCAACCTCACGCAAGAGGTCATCGCGCAGAGTGCAACAGATGCAGCCGTTCGACATTTCGACGAGGGCTTCCTCAGTTCGCGATAGCGCCGCCCCGCCCCGCTCGATAAGCGAGGCGTCGATGTTGACCTCGCTCATATCGTTCACGATGACGGCAACGCGGAGGCCTTCGCGATTATGCAGCACGTGGTTAAGCAGCGTGGTCTTGCCCGCGCCGAGAAACCCTGAAAGCACCGTGACCGGGAGACGCTCGAAGGAACGCGGCGGTACAGGCGAGACTTCTGAACGCATCCGCCAGAGTTTACCCAAGCAACCACTTAACGCAAGCTGTTTGCGGTGCGAACCAAGCTTTGCACGACGATGCCTTGTGGCGCTGGGTGCGGCGGGCTAACTTTGCGCTGTGGTGGTGAATACGGACGCGGAGATTTGGCGCGAGCGACTTAGGCGGGCGGGGATCCGAGCCACTGAACCGCGACTGGCAGTTCTGCGTTTACTCGCCGAATCTGAGCGGCCGCTCTCCCACACGGAAGTCGTTCAGGCGCTCGAGTCTTCACCCTGGGACCAAGCCACCCTCTACCGCAATCTCTTGCGCCTCGTCGAGAGCGGTCTCGCAAGGGTTGTCAGCCGCATCGAAGGCGTTGCGCGCTACCAGGCGCTTGTTGACGACAGCGCGGCCGCCGAGCATCTGCATCCCCACTTCGCTTGCACCGAATGCGGCGCCGTGGCCTGCCTGCCGGACTCAACACTATCTCTGCCCAAAGAAACCGCATGGCGCAACGCCGTCGCTGAGGCGGAGCTTCAGGTCGTCGGTCGCTGCCCGGAGTGCCGCACGCAGCCGTCGGCCTAGGGAGCGTCAGCTTTATCATCGGTTCGCGTGGCCGTGTGGACAGCGCGTCCTAGCCCACTTCACTTCGTCACGTGCGCGACGACACGAAAGTGACCATGCTTGATGATGTTTATCGACGCGCTGTGGCTAGGCGGCGGTTTGGCTCTGCTGCTGGCGGGCGGGGAGGCGCTTGTACGGGGCGCCAGCGGCTTGGCGCTGGTGGCGCGTATTTCTCCGGCCATTATCGGTCTGACGGTCGTGGCCGCGGGTACGAGTACGCCAGAACTCGTCGTCTCAGTGCGGGCGGCCCTCGCGGGCAGCGCGGGTCTGGCCCTCGGCAACGTCGTCGGTTCCAATATTGTGAATATCAGCGCGATTCTCGGCCTTACCCTTCTGATCCGCCCCATGACCCTGGGCCGCGACACGCTTCGATTTGAGTGGCCTATGATGTTCGCCGCCAGCGCTGCGCTGATCGTGCTCGCCTTCGACGGCTCGCTCTCTCGGGGCAACGGCCTCGCACTACTCGTAGGTCTCGCACTTTTCGGCGCCCTAGCTGCGCTTCGGCGTCGTGGCCAAGCGGTCCCTCCCACGCAGACCATGACGCCATCCGGGGCGGCACCCACTGCGTTGGAAGACCGCCCGTTACGTACCCCAGCTGTGGCTCAGGCCTTTGAACCCGTCGAGACAGCGTCGCTGGGACGCACCGGAGGCTTAGCGATTATCTTTAACAGTTCAGCCGTACTGCTAGGTGTCTTAGGCCTTAGCCTGGGTGCCGAGTTGTTGGTGAAAGGCGCTGTCGGCCTCACCCACAATTTCGGTATTTCCGACACCGTTATCGGGCTGACGATTGTGGCAGGCGGAACGAGCGCGCCGGAACTGTTTACGTCGATCATCGCTGCGCGCAAGGGACAGGGTGCGCTAGCTCTAACGAACCTGCTTGGATCGAATATCTTCAATATTTTCGCCATCGCGGGTGCGACGGCAACGATCGCTCCGTTGCGCCTTCCTCCCGAGATCCTTATGCGTGATCTGCCATGGATGCTCGCTCTCACTATCGCCCTATTGCCCATGTGCCTGCTAGCACGGAAGCTTGGGCGTCTTCACGGCATCGCCCTAGGTCTCGGTTATATCGCCTACACCACATCCCTTATACTGCACAACTAAAGCTGCGGTAAGTGTTCAGGGTACGGGTCTGAGCCATCCCCAGGGTGAGCCTGGGGGACGAAAGCCGCGGGGAAATGGGCCTTCCGTGCGCGGACCCACCCACCCCACCATACTTACTCCAGGACTTACTCCAGGCCCATTTCCCCGCGGCTTTCTGCGTCTCGAGTTCATGAGGGGACAGCTCAGGGTACGGGTCATGCGCCTGGGATGCGTACGTGGTCAAAGGCTAGAACGCGACCGAATGCATCGAGGGTGTTGATGGATACGCAGCGGCCTGCTGCAGGCAACTCTTGGAGTGTGAACTCGAGGGGAAACACACCGGGCACTTCCACCCCCGCGAAAGAGAAGTTGCCAACCAAATAGGCGTTGCTCGGGGTTGCGTTTTCGCATGGCGTTCCCGCCGGAGGCGCCGTGACGCTCACCCATGCGACGGCACCCGCCGTGCTTCCGGGAGATGTCACGTTAAGCTGAACCGTTGCGCTCGAGCCGCCGGTTCGATTGACGTTGCGAAGCTGCGTGGCTCCAGCGGGACGCGCAGGCCCCAAGTGCGCGCGATTGATGAGTGCCTCCGTTCCCGGCGCCATCTCGTGGCCGCCAGCAGGCATTTGGATGGCCAACGCGTCGCGAATTCGACCGCGTATGGGACGCGTATAACGGACCTCTACCGCGGGCTCCCCCGAAGGCCCGTTGCTCGTGATCTGCAGGAATAGGTTTGCGAAACGAAGCACGAGGCTTTCGGCGAGGGGTGCGGTTTGTGAAGCATCTGAGTCAACCGCATTTGTCGCGTGAAAGGACACCGCCATAGCGGGAAACTCAGGCGTCGGCATGCGGTTGCGTGTAAGTGGCAAGAAGAGTTCTAGAAGCTCATCGCGCGCCGCAGCATAGTCGGGGGAGTCCGTGCGAATGACACCCGGACGCCGAAGGATTTCTGCCGCTCTGGCGACGATCGGTTTGGCGAGGAGCGCTCGAATATCCAGGGTTTGCGCGAATGGCGTGCAGAACGTCACGGTAGGTTGTTGCGGATCTAGTCGGTAGTGCGCGACTGAAAGCAGCTTGACGCGTCCAGAATCACGTGACTCTTCCTCGGAGAAGTCGAACTGAGCGATAGTATTCGCTTCTGCTAGGGGTATCTGCACGCTCAGATGACGCTGACTATTCTGGATGCCGCGGTTCACCACCAGCAGGTTGGTACCCTCCGGCAGCGCAGGGCTGAGACGAAGACCGGCCGCGGTGCTCGCCTGCGCAATGCGGCGAGAAAGCGCTTCCCCTTGGGTCGTGACCACATGGAAGGCACTTTCAGAAATCGTCCTTGAGATGGGCGCCGCCGCGCGGAACAGAACCTGACATACCGGCGACCCCGTATCGACTGTAGCGGAAGGTGCGGCGCTCTGAGTCACTTTCCGGATGTCTGCATCGCCCATCTCCTCCGAGCCTCCAGCGCAAGCCGAAAGCCACATCGAAAAGGCACCGAAGCAGAGGCACACCCAAGCGCGCTGCGACTTGCCACGCGATAGCCCAGCCGCACGGCGCAAAGACGCATTGGACACATGTTGGTCTGAAATACCCATGGTGACTCCTTGTTTCCGGGGCCTATAAACCCCGCTGCCACTCATGCTGCAACCAATGTACCACACTTGCACATACATGTTGCCTGGCGCGGTTCCGCGAGGCGCCATGGGTGTCGATCCCGTGACTAGGTTCGAGGCGTTGCTTCTGAGCTTGTGCCTGCTGTTGGCATTGCGGGCGGCTCAGAACGCAAACGTTGGCCGGCCAAATAGCCGAGCGTTAGGGCGGCAACAAGCGCAACCCCTCCAAGCTTAGGTGGACTTGGCGCGGGAAGATCGAACCATGCAGCGATCATCCCGAAGAGGAAGGCAATGAAGAGGCCGAGAGCTAGCTTCATCGGACTTACGCTAACGACTTGCCCGGCTGACCGCTACTTTCGCGCGTCTTTGTCAAAGGCGCGTTGCCCTATGCCACGGCCCTGCGCTAGGGCAGCGCGCTGGGGCTTGGGCGGAGAAGGACGTGCCCAGCTACAAATCGGGCAGACCTCGATGTCGTGCCCGCGAGCGGGGCAATGCTCCCGGCCGAAGTAGATGATCTGCAGGTGACGCCGGTTCCAGGTTTCTTCAGCGAATACCGCTTTTAGGTCGCGTTCGGTCTCGACTACCGAACGTCCGGAAGAGAGTCCCCATCGGGCGGCGAGGCGATGGATATGCGTGTCCACGGGAAACGAGGGCACGTTGAAGGACTGCGCCATGATGACGGACGCGGTCTTGTGGCCAACCCCAGGAAGTGCTTCAAGCTGCGCTAGATTCGCAGGGACAACGCCCTGGTGACGCTCGATCAAGAGCGTCGCCATCGCCTTGAGATGCTTCGCCTTGGTGGGCGCAAGCCCTAGCTGGCGGATGCAGGCCAGCAGGTCCGCCTCGCTCGCCGCCGCCATCCGTGCGGGGGTCCCCGCCAGAGCAAAGAGGCGCGGCGTGACCTCGTTGACTTTCTTGTCGGTCGTCTGGGCGCTCAGCAGGACGGCCACTAGCAAGGTGAACGCGTCCCTGTGGTCGAGGGGAATGGGAGGCGCGGGATATCGGGCGTCGAGCTCTTCGCCGATGCGTAGCGCCCGAGCGCGCGCCGCGCGCGTCGGCCGGGGGCCGCCTGTTTGCCGGGAATGACTCACAATAAAGCGGACCACCTTAGCACGAGACCCTAGCCAGCAGCCCGCCAGACCCTTACACTGGAATGGTGTCCTTGCGTATCGACCTCGACCACGCGCGCTTCAAGTCGATCGTCCGCGGCAAGATTCGCCAGGGCCTCAAGCGCTACATTTCAAATGGGGAGCTCATCGGCAAACAGGGTGGCGAGCTGGTGTCGATTCCCGTACCGCAGATCGATATCCCACGCTTCCTTCACAGCTCCGGGCAGCAGCAGGGCGTGGGACACGGTGAAGGTGAGCCCGGCGACCCCTTAGGTGAAGGCGAAGGCGAAGGTGGTGCGGGCAAAGCCGGCAAGGACCCCGGGCAACACGCGCTTGAGGTGGATGTCTCTCTCGAAGAGCTCGCCGACATCCTTGGTGAGGAGCTGGAACTTCCGCGCATCGAGCCGAAGGGCCAGAGCAAGATCGACGAACGAAAAGATCGCTACACGGGCGTCCGGCAGACCGGTCCAAACTCGCTGCGCCACTTTAAGCGCTCCTTCCATCAAGCGCTGCGTCGACAGCTCGCCACGGGCACCTACGACAAAGAGCGGCCCATCATCATCCCCGTCAAGGATGATATGCGCTTCAAGTCCTGGAAGACCTCGGTCACCCCGCGGTCGAACGCCGTGATCATCTACATGATGGACGTGTCGGGTTCGATGGGCGACGAGCAGAAGGATATCGTGCGCATCGAATCCTTCTGGATCGATACCTGGCTCAAGCGTCAGTACAAGGACGTGAGCACGCGCTTCATCGTGCATGACGCCAGCGCGCGCGAGGTCAATAGGGATCACTTTTTCCGCACGAAGGAATCGGGCGGCACTGTGATCTCGTCCGCCTATCGGCTGGCTTATCAGATCATCGAGCGCGAGTTCCCGATCAATGACTGGAACATTTACCTCTTTCACTTCTCCGATGGCGACAACTGGGGCTCGGACGATACCAAGGTGTGCATGCGCCTACTGTCGGAAAAGCTCCTCCCCGCAGCGAATGCCTTTTGCTACGGCCAGGTTGAGTCGCCCTACGGTTCGGGGCAGTTTCTCAAGGACCTCTCCGAGCACTTCGGCACCGATGAGCGGGTGATCACCAGCGTCATCAAGGACCGCGACGCTATCGTCGATTCGATCAAGGACTTTCTAGGAAAGGGGCGCTGATCTCGATGGGATTCGCACTGCGCACGGCACTTCCCCCGGAACTCGCGACGGAGCAGGCGCGCGTCGAGTCGCTTGCCAAGCACTATGGTCTCGACACGTACCCCGTGATTTTCGAAGTCATCGACTACAACCAGATGAACGAGATTGCGGCCTACGGCGGCTTCCCGACGCGCTACCCGCATTGGCGCTTCGGCATGGAGTACGAACGGCTCGCGAAAAGCTACGAGTACGGTCTTTCCAAGATTTACGAGCTGGTCATCAACAACAATCCGTCGGTGGCCTACCTGCTCGAAGGCAACGCTCATGTCGACCAGAAGTTGGTGATGTCGCACGTCTACGCCCACGTTGATTTCTTCAAGAACAACTTCGCGTTTTCCGCCACGAATCAAGGCATGACCAGCTCGGGTGAAGTTATCCGGAAATGGATCGATACCTTCGCGAATCACGCCGCCTTAGTCCGGCGCTGGTCGGACAAGTTGGGCCACGAAGAAGTGGAGCGCTTTATCGACCTCTGCCTGAGGCTTGAAAATCTGATCGACCCGCAGCTCCCCTTTCAGCCCGACAAGCGCCGGTCGAGCGACGACAGTGCCGACGCAGAAGTAACGAACGAAGAGCCGGCGTTGCTGCCCGTCGAGCGTGGCTATATGGCCCGTTACATCAACCCCGACAGTTTCGTCGAAGCGCAGCGGAAGCGCATGGAGGCGGAGAAAGACAAAGAACGCGTCTTTCCGCTTGCTCCAGAGCGCGATGTGCTCGGCTTCTTGTTGGAAAACGCCCCGCTAGAACGCTGGGAGCACGACATTCTGCGCGTTATCCGGACTGAAGCGTACTACTTCATGCCGCAGATGCAGACCAAGATCATGAACGAAGGCTGGGCCACTTACTGGCACTCCAAGCTCATGACGGATCATCTCTGCAATGAATCCGACGTGTTCGAATACGCTGACAAGTGCGCGGGCGTTTTGGTCACCCAGCCCGGCCAGCTCAACCCCTATAAGCTCGGTGTTGAGCTTTATCGCCACATCGAGCACCGCTGGGACCACGGTCAGTTCGGCCGGGAATGGGAAGATTGCGATGACCTGGCGGCGCGGCGTGCTTGGAACACCAAGACCGGCCTCGGGCGGGAGAAAATCTTCGAGGTGCGCCGCCTCTACAACGACCTCACGTTTATCGATGCGTTTCTGACGCCAGAGTTCGTTGAAGCGCAGAAGCTCTATACCTTCGGCTTCAACGACCGCCGCGGACGCTACGAAGTGGACTCGCGGGCCTTCGCGAAGGTGAAGCATCAGCTCCTTCAGGCGCTCACCAACGGTGGCCAACCGGTGATCGATGTGGAGGATGCCAACCACGGCAACCGGGGTGAACTGCGTCTTAAACACCGCAGCGACGGCATGGACCTGCGCATGGACTGGGCCAAAGAAGTCATGGAAGCCTTAGAGCGCATCTGGAAGCGCCCGGTTCAGCTCATGACTGCCGTAGACGGCAAGCCCTATGCCCTCCGCTACGACGGCAAAGACCACCTCCAAACCCCCACCAAAGACTGAACCCTCAGGCCATCCACCTGAAAAAAGCCGCACACTTGCCTGCGGGACTCAGGAGGAGGCATCGACCTAAGCTCGCGTGCGCGTCCGCCCACGCTCCCTCGCTCCGAGACCCGACCTCCAGTAGGTGCCAGGCTGAGCGATCCCCTCATGAACTCGAGACGCAGAAAGCCGCGGGGAAATGGGCCTGGAGTAAGTATGGTGGGGTGAGCAGGGTCCGCGCACGGAAGGCCCATTTCCCC
>SLEO01000098.1 GCA_007124745.1 Myxococcales bacterium | reverse complement strand
CCGTCTGCAACGACGGCCGTTAGCGCGACGGTCGCGAGCTGTTGCAGCGCATCCCAGCGGTTGAATGCATCGCTGTCGTGCTTCGCGAGGGTGACCTTTAGGTCCGTTGGCAGGTCTGCTTCGAGAAGTACGGGTGCGGAGAAGCCCCGCAGTAGCGACGGCGCCGCGCCCCGGCTCAAACCCTCGATGCGCAGCGTGTCGGACCAGTCGCGGAGGGTGAAGATGTGGCCGTCTAGCGCGGGGTGTTGGCTCTTGAAGCTGGCTTCCTGGCCCGCAGCGTCGATAAATCCTAGCGCAATCGGGATGGGCACCGGTCGCGCCTCGCCGGCGGCGACCACCGCAGGCGCGCGCTGCTCGAAATCGAGCGCAAGCGTTGTGTCTTCCCAGCGCATCGATACGCGCAACCGGGGCGTGCCTTTCTGGTCGTACCAACGAAAGAACTCGCCAAGGTCGACGCCTGAGCCGTCGCTCAGTGCGGCGATCCAATCTTCAAGGGTCACCGCCTGGCCATCGTGACGTTCGAAGTAGAGGTCCGTGCCCGCCCGAAAGCGCTCTTTGCCGAGGCGTGTGGCCTGCATGCGGATGATTTCCGCGCCCTTCTCGTAGACCGTCGCGGTGTAGAAGTTGTCCACCTTCACGAAGGTGCTCGGACGCACAGGGTGCGCAAGGGGCGAGGCATCCTCGGCAAACTGAGCCTCGCGCAACATGCGCACATCGCTGATGCGCTGCACCGCCGGGTCATTCATGTCGCCGGAGAAACACTGGTCGCGGTAGACCGTTAGGCCTTCTTTCAGTGAGAGCTGAAACCAGTCGCGACAGGTAACTCGGTTGCCCGTCCAGTTGTGAAAGTACTCGTGCGCCACCACGCCTTCGATGCGCGCCGCGTCGTCGTCGGTGGCGGTGGCGGGGTCGCAGAGCACAAGGGCGGAGTTGAAGACGTTGAGGCCCTTGTTCTCCATCGCGCCCATGTTGAAGTCTTCGATGGCGACGATTTGGAAGAGGTCGAGGTCGTATTCGCGGCCATACACCGCTTCGTCCCAGGCCATGGAGGCCTTCAAGCTCGCCATTGCGTGGGTCGCCCGCGACACCTGGCCCGGGTCCACCCAAATCTTGAGGGCCACCTTGCGTCCGCTGGCGGTGGTGAAGCTGTCCTCGAGGACATCCAAGCGGCCGGCGACGAGGGCGAAGAGGTAACAGGGCTTGAGATGGGGGTCTTCCCAGACGGCCTCATGACGTCCGTTCTCAAGCTCGCGCTCGGCGACGATATTGCCGTTGGAGAGCAAGACGGGGCAGGCGTCCTTGTCTGCGCGGACGGTGCAGGTGTAGCGGCTGAGGACATCCGGGCGGTCCTGCCAGTAGGTGACGCGGCGAAAGCCTGCCGCTTCCATCTGCGTGCAGTAGATGCCGCTTGAGCGGTAGAGCCCGGCGAGGGTTTTGTTCTGCTCCGGGTCGAGGCGCGTCTCGCAGCGAATGACGAAGCGGTCGCGTTTGCCTGGGTCAAGGACTAGCTGGCTACCCTCAAAGGTGAGCGTCTCAAGATCAAGCGGCTCACCGTCGATGCGCAGCGCCTCAAGCACCAGGCCCTCACCGTCGAGACGCAAGGGCTGACCGGGCGTCGCGCACTCGTATGTCGCCTCGGCCACCACGCGGGTCGCGTTGGGTTCGAGGTCGAAGGTGAGGTTGAGGGTCGGCGCGCGCCAAGCGGGCGGCCGGTAGGCACTGAGATGCACGCGCTCTTCGTTAGCCCTGTGGGGCAGGGAGTCGGCGGTGTGGCCCGTCGGTGCGGACGACACGGAAGGTGATGCGGTGGGCTCAGCCATTCCCTGCGTCTACCGCTGGCCGCCCCCCGAAAGCAAGTGCTTTAGAGCGCCGCGCGCCGCCGGTGGATGAGCGCGGTAGAGGGCGGTGCGCTACGTACACCCCATGGCGAAAACATTTCATCCCGGGCAACTGCCGTCCGTACTGCTGGGCGCCGTGGTTTCAGTGGCAACCGCTTGTTCCACGGGCAACCTCCGGCCGGACGTCGACGAAGAACTCCCTACACCCGGCCCCGGCCAGACGGAACTAGCCCGCGTGCGCGCGATTCAGCTCAGCTCGGATGCGCCGCCGCTCGACACCTTTATCGGCACTATCGAGGCACCTCAGATTGCGAGCTTGGGCTTTGCCGAGGGCACGCCTGCGCTTGTGGTGTCGCCGGGCACGTACACCGTGTCGGTGACGGCCGAGGGCGCGGCGCAGACGTCGGCTTTCGTGTCTCAGCCCGACGTGCCCTTCCCCGCAGGGTCGCTGACGACGCTCGTCATGTACGACGAACTCGCATCGCTGAAGCTAGGCCGTATCGACGAGACCAACCTGGAGGCCCCGGGCGCAGACCGGGTACGTCTTCTGGTTCAGAACGCGGCGCGCAACTTGGGCAGCGTCAGCATCGAAGTCGGTGGCTCTAGTGACGCACTCAACCTCGCCCTCGGTGAGGTCTCCGGCCCGCGCTTCCTCGCGCCCGGGGCCGCGTTCGCGGACGTCACCATCGGCGAAGCGGGGACCCTACGCTTTGCACTTCCCGCAACACAAGGCGGCGAAAGCTACCTTCTTTT
>SLEO01000194.1 GCA_007124745.1 Myxococcales bacterium | reverse complement strand
CTGAAGACCCAAATGCTCGATGTGCCAGAAGCGTTGCTCGCCAGCGAGGGCGCGGTGAGTGACGCTTGCGCCCGCGCCATGGCGGAAGGGGCGAGGCAGCGCCTGGGCTCAGACCTAGCGTTAGCCACGACGGGCATTGCGGGGCCTGAGGGCGGCACACCAACGAAGCCGGTTGGCCTCGTCTACGTGGCCCTCGCGACGCCCTCCGGCACCACGAGCGAGCAGCTCACGCTTCGCGGTGAGCGTTCACACATTCGCCTGCGCAGCACATGGCACGCACTCCGGCTACTCCTGAGCCATATCGAGGCCAATGCTTGAGGGTTGAAGGTCGGGTGACAACTCGGCGCCCACTTGGTCGATAAGCCGCACGCTTTGGCAGGGAGAGACATCTACTGGACATGCGTTCAGTGTATTGGTAGGGTCGCGCTGCGGGCGAAATATCTTGTCTCGCAGCTCTTGCAGACGGCCCTGCTAGACGTAGACCCGCCAAGGCAACTGGGCGAGGGACACGCGCTCACGCCCTCCAAGCAGCAAGGCCTTATACGCCGCGGTGCTCACCCCAACACGACACCCTACCGACACAAATACCCGCCTTTCAGGCCCGAATACTTCAGCTCTAGGAAACTCAGCACTAAGGACTTCAGACACATGGACGCCAACAAAGAAAAAGCCCTGGCCCTCGCCCTTACCTCCATCGAAAAATCGTACGGGAAGGGCTCGATCATGAAGATGGGCGATGCAAGCCGCGTCACCAGCATCCCCGTGATCCCTTCGGGCTCTATCTCGCTCGACCTGGCACTCGGCGTAGGCGGCTATCCCCGCGGCCGCATCATCGAAATCTACGGACCGGAATCAAGTGGTAAGACGACACTGACGTTGCACGCACTTGCCCAGTGTCAGCAGCTCGGCGGTGTCGCGGCGTTCATCGACGCGGAGCACGCCCTTGACCCGACCTACGCGCGCAAACTCGGCGTCAACGTCGACGAACTGCTCGTCTCCCAGCCCGACCACGGCGAGCAGGCGCTAGAAATTGCCGACACCCTGGTACGTTCGGGCGCCGTCGACATGATCGTCGTCGACTCGGTGGCCGCGCTTGTGCCGCGCGCTGAAATCGAGGGCGAGATGGGCGACAGCCACGTAGGCCTCCAGGCGCGCCTGATGAGCCAAGCGCTGCGCAAGCTCACCGCTACCGTGCACCGTGGCAACACCACCCTCTTCTTCATTAACCAGATTCGCATGAAGATCGGCGTCATGTTCGGCAGCCCTGAAACCACAACGGGCGGTCAGGCGCTGAAGTTCTACTCGTCGCAGCGCCTCGACATCCGCCGCATCGGCGCCATCAAATCCGGCGACGAAGCCATCGGTAACCGGACCAAGGTCAAGGTGGTCAAGAACAAGCTCGCCCCACCCTTCCAGACCTGTGAGTTCGACATCATTTTCTCAAAGGGCATCAGCCGCAGCGGCGACATCCTCGACCTCGCTGTTGAAGAGAACCTCGTCGACAAGAGCGGCGCTTGGTATAGCTACCAAGGCGAGCGCATTGGCCAAGGCCGCGACAACACCCGTAATTACCTCGAAGAGCACCCAGACATGCTCAAGCAGATCGAACAAGCCATCCTACGCAAGCGCGGCCTCCTGAAGGACGAGCCCGCCGCGAAGGCCAGCACAGCCGCGGGCGCCCGCGAGTCCGGACCCGCCCCTGCCTCCGCACACGGCGACACCGCACCGGAAGCAAGCACCGCCACCCCCTCCAAGCGCGCCGCATCCCGCTAGCGACCAGGTACGGACATGTTTCTGCGGTGACCGAGACCTCCAGCGTCGGCACCACCCCCTCAAAGCGCCGGCGGCACGAAAGAACCGGGGAAATAGGCCTTCGGTGCGCGGCCCCGCCCGCCCCACCATACTTACTCCAGGCCTATTTCCCCGATTCTTTCCCCGTCTAGAGATCTAGGGGACCGTCCGGCTCCAGGGCAACAGAAGTGCGCCTACCTCGACTGGGCACAGGCGGGGTGGGCGCCGCTTTCGCTGAGACACAAGTGTTCGTTTTCCCGAGTTGCTGACAAACCGATCTATTCGTACGCATCGGTTAAAGTTTCGTCCTGCCGCAGTCTTGCGCTCGTGGTCACACACCATCTTGCATTCAGCAAGGTAGTGTCCCGACTCGCCCTCTCGGGCCCTGGCCCAGCAGCCGGTCAACGCAGACTCAACGTGTCGCTTCACCATACGAACGGGCCTCTGCCAAACATCGGTTCGTGGCCACTGGTGGTCCCGGCGGCAGGGTAGCCCTCCCGGATGGTGAACGGGCCTCCTCCCACTCAGAAGATGTCTCCATCACTCGCGTACAATCCGTATTGTCGAGGCGTTCTTCGCGTTTCACGTAGAGGATCCTTTGTGGGCACCTCCCTACAGCCTCAACCCTGGGCTCTTGCTTACCGAGACGGAGCACGAGTGACGCGCAAAGTCATGGAGCAGCATGCTCCGGGTCACCCCATGCATGTCCGTGTCCATCTCTCGGCAAACGGGGTAGGCAGCGATGCACGTCGATCAAAAACTATGGGCTGGGGGCGTGAAGAGCCGTCCGAGAGCGCCTAAAATCCAGAGTGACGCGGAG
>SLEO01000321.1 GCA_007124745.1 Myxococcales bacterium | reverse complement strand
CGGGCCGCAAATGTGCCGCAGGACGCGATATGGTGGCGCGTTCGTGCGGTGGGGTTCGCTCTAGGCGGTGGCGGTGCGGCCCGCGGTGGGAACCGCAACCGCCCTAGCCCAGCGCAGGGGCTGTTTGATGTGCAGGTGGCCGATGTTGGTCGATGTTAGATTCTGCGCACTTCGCTGCGCGTCGCTCCACAACCCACCGGCGAGCAGGATCCCTTCGAGATTGTCCAGATGGGTGATGTGAAAAATTGAAGGGTCTTGTGGCACCTGACTCATGCCCTCGGCCCTTTCGTCCAGAAGTCGGATAGGAGTTCGGCTTGTTGGAGGACGGTGGTGGTGGCGAGGTCCTGCTTGTCGGGTGGGTAGCCGTATCTGCGTAGGATGCGTTTGACGATGACGCGGAGCTTGGCGCGGACGGATTCCTTCACGGTCCAGTCGATGGTTACGCTGCTACGCACGGTCGCGACTAGCTCGCGGGCGATGGCCTTTAGGGTGTCGTCGCCGAGGACTTTGACGGCGCTGTCGTTGACTTCTAGGGCGTCGTAGAAGGCTAGCTCGTCGGAGCAGAGGTTGAGCTTCTCGCCGCGTCTTGCTGCCTCGCGCATCTCCCTGCCGAGATCAATCAGCTCCTCGATGACCTGCGCGGCTTCGATGGCGCGGTTCTGGTAGCGGAGGATGGACTTCTCCAAAAGCTCCGCAAAGGAACGGGATTGTACGAGGCTGTGCTTCGACCGGGACTTGATCTCGTCGTTGAGGAGCTTGCGCAGCAGCTCAACGGCGAGGTTTTTGTGCGCCATACCCCGCACTTCGGACAGGAACTCGTCGGAGAGAATCGAGATGTCCGGGTTTTTGAGGCCCGCGGCCGCGAAGATGTCTATGACCTGGTCCGAGGCCACCGCATTGGAAACGATTTGGCGAATGGCCAGGTCAAGGTCGCCGGAAGCTCTTCGGTCGCCTGCGGTGCTTTTGGCGATGGCCGTACGCACGGCCTGAAAGAAGCCGACGTCGTCTCGAATGCGGATGGCCTCGTCATGGGGCACCGCAAGGGCAAATGCCTTTGACAGTTCGGTGACCGCTTGGAGGATGCGGTCCTTGCCGCCTTCCTGAGCGAGGACGTGCTCCTGCGCGGCGGGCAGTAGCGATAGCCGCTGTGCAGGCGTCCCCGTCGTCCACACGCCCCACTCGAAGCCATGGAACAGCCCGCAGCATACCTCATGCTTTTCGAGCATGAGGGCGACGGCCTCCTCCTGGTCAATGGCCGTCTCGCCATGGCCGCCACTTTCGGTGTAGGTGTGCAGCGCCTGCTTGAGCTGGTCAGCGAGACCCAGGTAGTCGACGACCAAACCGCCGGGTTTGTCGCGGAACACGCGGTTGACGCGCGCGATAGCTTGCATCAGCCCGTGGCCTTGCATCGGTTTGTCCAAGTACATGGTGTGCATGCACGGCGCGTCGAAGCCCGTCAGCCACATGTCGCGCACCAGGACAAGCTTGAGCGGGTCGCCTGGGTCCTTGAAGCGTTTGGCAAGGGCCTCACGCCGCGCCTTATTGCGGATGTGCTGCTGCCACTCGTGGATATCCGAAGCGGAGCCGGTCATCACCACCTTGATGGCGCCTTTGGCGTCGTCCTCGTCGTGCCAGGTGGGGCGCAGCGCAACGATAGCGTTGTAGAGGTCCACGCTGATGCGCCGGCTCATGCACACAGCCAGCGCCTTACCCTCCATCGCCTCCAGGCGGCGCTCGAAGTGAGCCACCATGTCTTCCGCGACAAGCGCCATGCGCCTTTCCGTACCGACAAGCGCCTCAAGGGCGGACCACTTGCTCTTGAGCTTTTCCTTGCCCTCAAGCTCTTCGCCTTCGGTGGCCTCTTCGAACTCAGAATCCAACGCGGGCAGCGCTTCCCGCTTAAGCTCAAGCTTGGCGAGGCGGCTCTCGTAGTAGATGGGGACGGTGGCGCCATCCTGCACCGCACGCTGGATGTCGTAGACGCTAACGTAGTCGCCGAACACCGACCGCGTGTTCTTGTCCGTCAGCTCAATAGGCGTGCCCGTGAAGCCGATGAAGGATGCGTTGGGAAGCGCATCGCGCATGTGGCGGGCGAAGCCGTCAATGAAATCGTACTGGCTCCGGTGTGCCTCGTCAGCGATGACAACGATGTTCTGTCGGTCTGAGAGAAGCGGGTAGGCATCGCCACGCGTTTCGGGCAGAAACTTCTGGATGGTAGTGAAGACCACACCGCCCGCCGCAACCGCAAGCAGCTCACGCAGGTGGGCGCGGTCCGCCGCCTTCTCGGGCTCCTGCCGCAACAGCTCCTGGCAGCGCGAGAAGGTGGCGAAGAGCTGCTCGTCTAGGTCATTGCGGTCGGTGAGGATGACGAGGGTTGGGTTCGCCATGTCCGGGTGCAGCACCACGCGGCCGGCGTAGAACGTCATCGTAAGGCTCTTGCCGGACCCCTGCGTGTGCCAGACGACCCCGACGCGCCGCGTACCATCTGGCCGCGAGGCTTCGCAGGTGGCTTCGAGTGCGCGCGCTACGGCGTGGAACTGATGATAGCCCGCAAGCTTCTTGATGACCGTGTCGCCGTCACTCTCAAAGACGATGAAGTAGCGCAGCAGGTCGAGCAGCCG
>SLEO01000174.1 GCA_007124745.1 Myxococcales bacterium | reverse complement strand
GACCACCGGCCGCTTGCCCAAGAAGCGCGGCTCAGACCGTCTGTCCCAGGTTGCCCCCCAGCCGCATCAAGCCACATCCAACCGAACGCCAGAACCGCGAAAAGCGCGGGATGCCAGCACCCACGCGATAGACCTACTCGGTGAGCCCCGGGAAGCGTGTGACTTTGAACTCCGACTGGGCTCCGGCTGGGTGTTCTTGCGTCAGCGCTCAAGCGATCCATTCGCCCAAACGCTTGCAGGATATCGCTGAAAGGTCGAGGACACCATGCGCCGCGGCCCAACAGTTGTCGCCCCCGGGTGTGCTCAACGAGCTCCCGGACGTGGCCGACGGGAAGCAATTGGTGCTGCCGCGCGGGGCTCGCTGCGTAGCTCTCGACCGCTTGAGTCTTCGCCCTCTCAACGAAGTGGCCGTCAACCGCGAAATGGTATAGTGTGATTGCAGCACTTCACTATTTCGAGGAATTTCAGCAGTTGGAACATACTCACGCCACCACGCCAGCGGGTCGTCAGCGCCTCGCCGAGCTTATCGCAAAGGCAGGTGACGTCATTCGGGTGTTAGACGCCGCTCGTATCCTAAGTGTCGACCGAACAATGGCCGCGAAAACCTTGGCGCGTTGGACCCATCAGGGATGGCTGCGCCGCGTCAAACGAGGAGTCTATGTGCCAGCGACACTCGACTCACTCGGCAGTGAACACGTCCTTGATGACCCGTGGGTGCTCGTACCGACCCTATTCGCCCCCGCCTACATCGGCGGGCGGTCGGCGGCAGAATATTGGGATCTAACCGAGCAGCTCTTCAACGACATCGTTGTGCTGAGCGCGCAATCTGTACGGCGAAGGGTGCAGCGGCGCCACGGCGCGAACTTCACGGTCAAGCACATCCACGAACGCAAAATGTTCGGCTGCAAGTCCGTATGGCGCGGGCGGACGAAAGTCTCAGTGTCCGACCTGCAGCGAACCATTGTGGATATGCTAGATGACCCCGCCATCGGTGGCGGCATCCAACATGTTGCCGACTGTCTTAGCGAATACTTCAAGCGCCAAGACCGAAACGACACACTTCTGATCGACTACAGCGAAAGGGTACGGAACGGCGCAGTCTTCAAACGGTTGGGCTTCCTTTCAGAGCAGGACGGCGAGGGCCCGCTAGCGGAAGCGTGTCATGCACGATTGACCCAAGGCACGGTCAAACTTGACCCGGCACTTGATTGCTCGAAGCTGGTTACGCGCTGGCGCATCTGGATTCCAGGCTACGGGAAGAAGGGAACGCCCCCATGATCGGACGGCGCGAAATTCGCGACTCTGCTTCGCGAGTGTCGCTGACACCTCACGTTGTCGAGAAGGACTATGTACTCGGCTGGATGCTAGCGGGCATCAGCGCCCACACAGCGCTCAGAGATAGTTGGGTATTCAAGGGCGGCACATGCCTCAAGAAGTGTTTCTTTGAAACCTACCGTTTCTCCGAGGACCTCGATTTCACGCTCCAAGACGGATCTCACCTCGACGACCATTTTTTGACGCAGACGTTTAGCGAGATCGGCGAGTGGATTTATGAACATTCGGGCATCGAGTTTCCCAGCCATCTCCAGACCTTTGATATCTACACCAACCCTCGGGGAAGGGTCTCTTGCCAGGGCAAAGTTAGCTATCGCGGCCCGGTGGCTCCGCGAGATCTTCCGCGTATCAAGCTAGATCTGACAGCAGACGAGCGGCTGGTTCGCACGCCTCAGCGGGTGAGCGTGTTTCATCCCTACAGCGACGCGCCTGAAACGGGCATTGATGTGCTCGCGTATGCCTATGAAGAGCTGTTCGGCGAAAAAGTGAGAGCTTTGGCAGAACGCACACGCCCTCGCGATCTATACGACGTAGTCAACCTCTTCAGAAACGTCGACGCGTTGCCTTCCGCCTCCGCACTCAGCGAGGTTCTGCGCCAGAAATGCGAGTTTAAGGGCATCAACGTACCAGTGCTTGCCGATCTAGAGCGGCATCGGGTTGAGTTAGAGGGCCTCTGGCAGAACATGCTCGCGCACCAACTCCCAACCCTACCGCCCTACAAGAGTTTTTGGGACGAGCTACCGGCTTTCTTCGATTGGCTAGGGGGCGGCAGCGCGCCTGCCAGCCTGGCGGCATACGTCGGAGGCGCGGGTGAACTCGTGCTGCGGCGACGTGATCTGCACCTTTTGGTTTCCAATCAGACCCAGTCCGTCATCGAAATCATCCGCTTTGCCGCCGGCAACCGCCTTCTCGTTGAGCTCACTTACGGGGACTCCCGACGCCTGATTGAGCCCTACTCACTCCGCCAGACACAGGCGGGCAATATTGTTCTCCACGCTTGGAATACTGACAAGAACGAGCACCGCAGCTATCGCGTGGACCGTATGCAAAATGCGCGCGTCACCCAGCGCACGTTCATTCCGCGCTACGCCGTCGAACTCAGCCCGCAAAGCCCAGCTTCTTTCGGGTAGCGGTCCCCAAGCGGGGCGCGGTCAAGCCGCGCGCTTACGACCAGACCCAGGCGCCGTCGGTCGCCCAGTCGTAAGCGTTCAGGGGGTCCAGAAAGCAAAAACGCTGCGGAAAGAAGCAAGTGGGCGCCCTGGCCCCGCTTGCCGGCTTTAGGCCTCCTTATGG
>SLEO01000106.1 GCA_007124745.1 Myxococcales bacterium | reverse complement strand
TTTTCGACTTCAAAGCCGCGAACGAGGCCTTCGGTCGCGTCCATGGCAATGGTCCGCACCGTGTTCTGACCGAGGTGCTGCGCCACCTCAAGCACCAGGTTAAAGCGCTCAGCCGAGATCGAGGGGTTCGTGACGCGCAACGCTGTCTGGACGGGCGGCAGCGCGCCTTCGGGGAAGAGAACGTCGACGACCGGCCCGATAACCTGGGCGATGTGGCCTTGTTGCAAGTGATTCATGATGGCGCCAAACCTCTCGGAAACGCGCGGCCTGAAGTTCACCTTCGGGCCTCGCAGAGCGCGCGAGCTACCACGAGGCCCGAGAGGGGTCAACAGCGCCGCCTGTGCGCCTACACGCCGCGCCTCCCCCCGACCGCATTGCCCGCGCGGACCCACGCCAACCTCTCCCACTGGAATCCTATGACTGCACCGCCCGCCCAAGCGCCTTCCCTGCAAGAGCTCGTTGATAACTTCGCGTTCCTCGAGGACTGGCCCGCCCGCTACGAATACTTGCTCGACCTCGGCAAGCAGCTCGGCGGCCTGCCCGACAGCGACAAAAACGAGATGTCGCGCGTTCACGGCTGCATGAGCCAAGTGTGGCTGGTACTCGAACACGCGCCGGCTTCGGGCGTTCACATCCGCGCGGACAGCGATGCCTTTCTTGTCCGCGGACTTCTCGCCGTGCTCCAAAGCGCCTACGCCGGACTCAGCCTCGAAGAGGCCCAGGCGCTTGACCCCGCCGCGACGCTTGCGGAGATCGGCTTGCAGGCGCATTTGAGCCCCTCGCGCCGCAACGGCTTGGGCGCGATGATCGAGCGGATTCGCGCGCTACTCGAAGCCGCTGCCAGACAATAATGATGCGCGCCCTGGGGGAGCGCAGGGCCCATTGTGCATGCCGTACCGGCTAAAGGTCCCGCCTCCAGCGCGTGGTCGCGTCGTCGGAGAGGACCACGCGCTCCGGCAGGTTACTGTCCGGCGCAGGCTGTTTGCCTAACGCCAGGATCTCCGCTTGCCCACTGCGTGTCTCAATCAACACTTCGTATAGCCAGAAGGGCCGCTCTTCAAGCACACCTTCGGCCACGCAAGCAAGCTCGCTGGGACCTTCAAGGCTAAAGTCCAAAAGCCCGTTGCCGTTGAGGTCCTGCCACAGGAGCGGAAAGAGCACGAGGCGCACCGGCAGTGTCTCGGGCGAAAGCAAGCCCGGCACCTCGCGGCCGAACTCCACCCGGTTGCTGCGGTTGCGAAGCTGGTCACTCTCCACTGTCGGCGCGGTGAACTCGACCGCATTGCCGACCGTCTCGAAACTTTGATACGCGCTCAAACTTACGGTCTGGGGCGAGACGAGGGAAACGCAGCCGGTGAGAGCATTGAAGCGAAGCTGTACACCACGGCCGCCCACCACCGAGGTCTCGGGAAAGTAAGCCGCTGCGACGGGCTCGGCGGAAGAGGTCCATTCAACCCGGACGCGCTCCGGAAAAAGCGGTTGCCCGAAAGCGCATCCCGCCCACAGGACCCACAGCAGCGTCCACCACACATGGCCCCCCGCGCGCGGCGGCACTATCGTGCGCTGCGGGGCGCGCGGCGGCCGCCCATGAGGCGTAGCCCTGCTCGGCAAGCCGTCCGCAACCTGAACCGGGAGACTTGAGCCGTACTCAGCAACATATTCGTTCCGCGAAAGCCCCACTCTCACTAGCGTACCACCTCAGCGTAGAAGGCACCCATGACCACGGTTTTTGACGCAATCCTCGCGGGCACGATTCCCTGCCACCGCATCCTCGAAACCGACGAAGTGCTTGCGTTTTTGGACATTGCGCCTCTTGCGCCAGGACACACCCTGGTCATTCCGAAAGCGCGCGTCGCCTTCCTGCACGAACTCTCGGAAGCGAGTGCTGCGGCGCTGGGTGCTGCCTTGCCTAAGATTTGCGCCGCAGTCTGCGCCGCCACCGGCACAACCGACTACAACGTGCTGCAGAACAACGGCAAGGCCGCGCACCAAGCGGTCATGCACGTGCACTTTCACGTCATTCCCAGACCCAAAAGCGGAGGAGGACTCGGCCTGGCGTGGCAGCCTGGCAGCCTCACGACGGATACCGGAGAGGCTCTCGCTGCCAAGATTCGCACGGCCCTAAACGCTGCGTAGTGCGCCATCTGGGATAAGCGCTTTCGGCAAACAGCCGCGATGCTGGCGCAAAGAGCAGCGCACGCCCCCTCGACAGCAAAGTCTCCACACGCGCACACATGTCCACCACCGACTTCGATCTTTACCGGCGAATGGTGAGCACGAACGTTTACCCTCGATCTAGAATGATGTAGCCATGGCGGTCTTCGACATACTTCTCGCGATTCTAGGCCTCAGCGTGCTGGTGATTGTGCACGAGACGGGTCATTTCCTCGCCGCGCGCAGCTTTGGCATGCGCGTGCTGCGCTACAGCATCGGCATAGGACCGGTCATCGCCCGTTATCAGCCCGCAGGAAGCCCCACTATCTTTCAGGTCTGCGCGATCCCCTTCATGGCCTACGTTCAGATCGCGGGCATGAACCCCCACGAAGAGATCGATCCCAAAGACACAGGGAGCTTCGCGAACCAAAGCCTGACCGCGCGCATCGTTACAGTGCTTGCGGGCCCCTTCGCCAACTACCTGCTCGCTAGCCTGATGATCTTCGGGCTCGCGCTTCATGGCTGGCCCTCTTCCAACGCAAGCTCGCCGATGGTGGTCGCTGAGGTGGAAGCCGGCAGCCCCGCTGGCGAAGCGGGCATCCGCCCTGGTGACATCATCACTGAGGCCCAAGGCGAAGCTATCGCCACCGTCGACGACCTGATCCGCATCACCAAACCCCGCGGTGGCCAGGCCACCACCTACCGGGTCGAGCGCGATGGCCAGGCGCTAGAGCCGCTTGTCATCGTACCGCGGGAGGTCGATGGCCGCGGCCTCATCGGCGTGGTCGCCAAGATCGAACGCACCTTCGCGCCGCTCGGCCCGAGCGAGGCCGCCACGAAAGCCGTCGTTTTCCCGATGGAGCTAACGATGATGCAGCTTGAGGGCATCTCGAAACTGATTCGCGACCGAACCACCGAAGGACTGACGGGGCCGGTGGGCATGGGCAAGATCGTCGCGGAACAGGCCCACGCCGGTTGGGTGGAGTACCTTTCGGTACTCATGCTACTATCCGTGGCGCTGGGGCTATTTAACTTGCTGCCCCTACCGGCGCTCGACGGCGGCCGCTTCATGTTCCTCCTTTTCGAAGCGGTGACGCGCCAGCGCCCTAATGAAAAGGTTGAGGCGCTCATCCACGCAGTAGGCCTGATGCTCCTGCTCGCGCTCATCGTCTACGTGACGGTTCGGGACGTTGCGGGCACCTAAAGGAGCGGCCGAGCGCGTGGTCTTCGCCGTGCGTCGCCCGGGGCCTAGTGTCGCGCGCGCGATGACGAGGCTCGTTGACGCCAGCGCCTCCGATATGAAAGGCTAGCGCTTGTGAAGATGATATCTCCAAGTTCCCACGCGCCATGGGCAGACGGGTTACGTTCCGGAAGTGCAAGGCTTCAGGGCCTCGTCCGGCTCGCAGCACTCTTCGGCCTGGCGGCGAGCTGGATGGGGGGGGAGCGTGTGAGCGTCGCCTTCGCCGAGCCCGAGGCGCCCGGCGAGGCAGCCCCCGCGGCAGCGCAACCCGCAGCGGCAAAGTCGGCAGCAGCAAAGTCGGCAGGGGCAGAGTCAGCACAGGCAAAGTCGGCAGCGGTCGAACCGGAAGCAACAGACTCGGGCACGACTTATTTCCGCATCGGTAATCGTCGCTTGACGGTAGAGGATATCGTGCGCGACCTCGGCTCGATTGAACCTGCGCGCATCGCCCAACTCATCGAGCACCCAGCAATGCTCGAGAAACAACTTAAACAGCTTCGCGAACGCGAAATCCTGATCTGGGGCGCCGAGAATGCGCCTGACATCCGCAATCACCCCACCGTGCGCCGCAAGGTATATCAGGTTGCGATCCAGAGAGTGCTTCTCAAGAGGTTAGACCCGGAGCACCTGGACCCGTCGAAAATTCCCGCGTCAGAAGTTCAAGCCTACTACGATAGCCACCCGGAAGCCTACAAGCGCCCCGCGCTCGCCCGTGCGCTGCACCTACAGGTTAAGACCCGCGAAGAGGCCATGGAGTTGCTTCCGAAGGCCAAAGCTGCCGGACCCACCGCGTTCCGAGAACTCGTGCTGAAGCACACCATCGACGAAGAAACCAAGCTGTCCAGCGGCGACCTCGGTGAGTTCGACCAACAGGGCCGCTACCGCAACCGTGCGGACGCGAGCGTCGAGAAGGCCATCGCCGAAGCCGCCTTCAAGCTGGCGCCAGGTCAGGTCGCGAGCCAGCCCGTCCCGGTCAACGATGCCTGGAGCATCGTAAAACTCGTAAGGCTCTACCCTGAGAAGGACGAGTCGTTGGAAGAAGTCGAAGCCTCCATTCGTGAAATCCTCGCGCGACAAACGCGGGAGGAGAAGGTCCAGGAGATCATGGATGATCTGAAGACCCGCTACGAAGTGACGCTTTATGAAGACAACTTGGTACCCATTCAGCTTGAACTCGTGCCGGGCACCCCACCCACCCACGGCGCCACTAGTCCGCACTAACGCCATCGCGAACATTCAAGACCCTGCTGGGCGTTCACGCCTTTTGGTCCGGGGCCCGAGCTTGCCTGCACCGGCCCACCGCTCTATCCCGTCGCGCATGGCTGGTCGTCCGTTTGCCTATTGGGTATCGCTTCTCGGCGTCGTTTGCATCACTGTGCCCACCGGGGCTCGCGTGGCATCGGCGGAGCCTACGGAGCGCATTCGCGTCGTCGTCAAGGGTCTGCGAACCACCATGGGCGAAGTGCGTTGCTTGCTCTTCGACTCGGAAGATGGCTTCCCCTCGCAGGTGAATAAGGCCTTCAAGCGCGGACAAGCACGCGCCCAAGGTACCGCCACCGTCGTCGAGTTCACCAACGTACCGACGGGCGTCTACGCCGTATCGTGTTTCCACGATGAGAACAACAACGGCAAGCTTGAGACTAACCTTGTAGGCATTCCGAAAGAGCCGTGGGCGATGTCCAATGACGCGCCGCCGAAGGGCTTCGGGCCACCGCGCTACGCGCGCGCGAGCTTCGACCACGGAAGGCCCTTGACCGTGCACGCAATCAACCTGAACCACTAACGCGCCGCCCGAAACGGAGCGCCGCAGCGGGCACGTCATCTCCGCCGCTTGGCTTAGCGTTCTTTGCCGAGATAGAAGCGGCGCAACGCACGCTCTTTAAGCGGGCGCTTGGGGCCGCGGAACGAGCCGGCGACAAAGACGAGCCCTTGGCGCTGGCTTGCGTGATACACAAGCTCTGGCGCCTCCTCCGCCGTCGACTGCCGCCGGATATTGATGGTTTCCGACTGGACCAGGGACGCGGATTCCAAGGTGACCACCTTGGTGATTTCCACGCTGTGCAGTGCATCGAGGGCAAAGGCTTCGCGTAGGACATGCGGCATCTGTAGCGCTTGGGGCGCCACCCGCGGCGCGGCGGGGTCTAAAGGCCGTGGCACCATATGGCGTGGCCCTGATGCTTTTCCGCCATCCGTCTCCGCGAGAAGCACAGTCGCCGGGACACATGCCTTTGCTTGGGAGCACACCGGGCCGGACACCTGCCACATGCGTCGCCCGGCGACGAAGCCTTCCGCCAGTGCCCGCGCCCGCCCGGGCAAGGCGACATGACTCACGCGCTCGGCCACGAGATTTCGCCTCCGGCGCTGGACCCGCCCCATCACCGCCAGTGCGAGCCCCGTATCCGTCTCCGCGTACGCCACAGCCACAAGCCACGTGGGGACGCGAGACGCGAGTTGTGTGAGCCCCATCACCCGCGGAACCGGCAGAATGCGTACGGCATGTCCGGCGGTGCGCCAGGTCTCGATGAGCAGCTCAGACCCCTCGCAACCACGACACGCCGCAACGGCCTGCAGCCGCTCGGCGGTGGCCTTGACCGCTTGCCCTCCGCTCGCGGCCTCCCACTGCGCGGCGGGGAGCCCGCGAATCAGCAAGGCTGCGAAGTCGGTGGGCGCGGGCTGCGGCGCGCGGCGCGCTTCACGGGAGACGCGTATGCCGCATACCGGCGGCGTTCCCGCGCATGCCGCCAGCCCCACCGAAGCGAGGGTCAAGAGGAGCCCGCTGAGGCACGTCGCGGCGAGACGCTTTGCTAGCAAGGGTGGGCCGAGACGCGCGTTCATGGCGGCAACATACTTCGACACAGGCACCTCTGCAGGCGCACGGAAGACGGACGGGAAACCCCAGGTTCTTAGGCGGCCAGCCAGGTCTGCTTGCCGAGGGTCGTCGCCTGCGCACCAAGCACGGCCACACGACTTGCGGCGTCCACCTCTAGTTGAAACGCAAGGCTCTGACCCTGAGTGGCAAAGGCGTTGGCCACCGCCGTCAAGAGCGGGGCGAGGTCACCGCCCGCAGCGAAACGCGCGTGCACTGCGCGTGGCAGGGGGCCGACGCGCACCGAAACGCCCCCGGACAGGTCGACAAAGCGGTCTCCGAGCAGCGCCTCTTCCCCCAATCGGTGACACGCCTCTCCGAGACGTAAGCGGTCCGCCGACTCGAGCGGTAGCGTGACCGCTTGAAGCGATACGACTTCAACGTTGATCTCCTGGGCGGACGCAGCGGGCGCTTGGTATGACTGCCCTAAGCCTTCAGGCGCACAGGGCTCAACGCCATCACCGTCATCGACTGGAAGCTCACGGACCGCGCGATTCAGCAAGACGGTCAACGCCGTCTTGAGTTCGCGTGCGCTGCGCGTCCCCGCCAACAGGCACGGTGTGACCAATCGCTGCCAGCTCGGGTTCAGATCCGCCGCGGCGTCCTCGCTGAGACTTGAGCCGAGGAGCCGCTGCGCCCAGCCATCGGCGCCGAGTGTTTCGGGAAGCGCATGACGCCAAAGACGCACAAATAGCGAGAGGAGCCGGTGGTGAAAAAGACCTAGGAGCGGCGCCACGCGCGCCGCTTCGTGGGCATCGAAGAGGATTTCCTCGGCGAGGTAGGGTGGCAGGGGACCCTCTGCCCCACCGAGCCCTAGGAAGGCTGTTGTCACCTCAACACGCCCGGCCGTTTCCCGAACTTCCAGGACGTCACGAGGCGCAAAGCTGAGTTCCGGCGAAGGCAGAAAGCGGATGCGCTCGGCTGAGGGCCGCGCCGCCTCACCGACACCTGCCCCGCCACTGTAGCGTTCTAGCGCTGCGACCAACGCCATGAAGGGCATATCGGCGGAAGGAAGAGCGGCGCGGTCGCGACCCGCCCCGGACGCAGGCGCTTCCGTCGCGTCCGGCCCAGCTGCATTGTCGGTGCTGGCTGTATTGGCTCTGGTGGCTGCCTTGGCTAGCTGAGTTCCTGTCGCTGAGGAGATCATCGGACCACCTGGAAACCGCTGCGGGGTTGCCATAGGAGCGTGCCCTGTTCCGGATGCAGCACAACCCGCAGGCGGTGCACGGCGTTGAGCGGCAGCGACGCACTCAGCAGCACGTCGAGGGCGGCGCCGAAGAGATAGGCGTCCCCCCGGCCAGCGAATCCATCGAGGTCAAGCGTAACCACCGTCTCGACACCTCTCAGCGGCACACCACGACAAGGAAAGATGGCTGAACGTTGGTCAAGCGAGCGAATCGCGGCGATTCGGCGGTCATTGACGGCACTCGCGCCGACGTCCTGTCCCCGTTGCAGATTGAGGTCCGAAAGCAGCGACCTAAGCGCGCTTGCGCTGCCAATGCCCTGACTGCCCTGGGTAACGTGCCGAAGGAGGCGCCAAAGGCGCTCCTCGCCCACCAGCGGTACCAACGGACAGCTAACAGGTGCGATATTGCGGAAGGTAAGGCCAGAGGGAGAGCCCTCCATGGCTTCGCAGACATCACCGACGCGGAGACCTACCGCCATGCGCCGCTGGGTGCAGAGCAACTCCGTCGAGAGGACCGCATCGCTAGGGAACGGCGCATCGCCGGCTAGGGGCGTCAGGTAGGTATCGAGGGCGCCGTCGACGGGAGAACGACGGCGTTGCAACCGATAGCTGGAAGACTCACGCGCGGTACCAAGGCCACTCGCTTCGAAGGGTTCGAGGGTGCGGGAGCGGCGGCGCGCACCGGCGCCTCCGCCGCCGGAAGAGACCTGCGCCGACCTGACCTCGAGCACTTCGCTCGCACGAAAGGCCGCACCCGCCGCCTGCAGACGATACTCACGCCGCCCGTCTCCGATAGGCACGGGCTCGCCGCTTGCGACAAAAACGTTAACGGCAGGCACGACGTGCAAGCGAAACGCATCGACCGGTAGCGCTTCCGGCAGAGCCGGCCCTCCCTCGAAGCGAAACTCCACAACGAAGTGTTCATCCGGTGACGCAGCAGCGGCCTCGAGTCCGTCGACGGAGACGCCGAGATGGCTTTCGGGCAGCGAAAAATACTCTTGCAGCCGTCGCGCACCATCCGGCACGCGCTCGGGCCAAGGCAACACAGCGCGGGGCTCCTGCGCCGGTAGCGCACGCGCCGAGCGCGCGCGGAGCGCATGTGCACGTCCGTCGGCAAAGCGGAGCGTGGTCCCCGTCCAATGCTGCGCGAACCAGAAGGAAAGCGCCGAAGCGGTCGCCCATGGCGCCGCAATGTGAAAGGCCACAGCGCCCGCAAGGGCCTCCGGCGTCACATGCTGTGCGCGACGCATGTGCAAGCGAATGATCGATGTCTCCGCCGAGACCTGTTCGAGGGCGCAGCGTTCGCTGGCCAGGGGCCGCAGCTCAACGGCCTCACTTGTCCGAAACACACAACGCTCAGAGATGCCGGCCTCTGGCCGCGTACGGGCGCCAAGCGGTGTTCCCGCGGCCAAAGCACAACGGCCGCGCATGCGCCGCAGATCGGGCGAGAACTCGACGAGCGTTGCCGCCGGTTGCGGCCGGAGCAGATGCGGCGCGACCAGCTCGGCGAGCGCATCGATCAAAAAGGGGTGCGCATCCTCGGCGCGCGCTTTCACATCTGCCGTGAGGAACGCGAAGCCCTCGATCAGCCGCTCGACATCGGCGTCGCCACCTCGCTCGGAGAACGCACCCGCAAGCGCGGGATGATGTTCACTGAACTCGCGCCCCATCTCGCGGAGGAACCCAAGTTCGCTTTGAAACCTTTGACTAAACACAGGCCTGCTCCTTCATCAGCTCTGACGGACATGCACCTCACCGGCGGGCCCCAATAGCGTGTGGCAACGAATGCTAACGCGCGGGTCTGCCGCCAAGCGGCCCTCTATCTCGAACGCCAATACGGCACCCGGCCGCAGCCCGATACAGCGCACATCCACGTGCTTCAGACGCGGTTCGTGGTGACGGATCGTCGCTTCGATGGCGGCCTCTACCCTATCGAGACCGCTCTCCGGAACCTGTAGCAACGCATCGGTTAAGTCCGGCAGACCGTAGTCTGGGTGTAGCGGAAGCGCGCCAGCACGCGTCGCCAACAGCGCCTGCAGATGCAGGAGGATCGATGCCGATACGTCGCCGGCGTCGCGTTGGCCTGCGGTCAGGCGCTGCAAGAGACCGCGGTGTCCCTCGCGTGGCGATGCACATGCGCGCACCGACTAGCCCGCGCTCCGGTTCTTCCAGGAATCTTCGTGCTCCGTATTTTCGGTTTCATGCTTCCAGGTGATCTTGCCAAAGACGAACTCGACTTCTTCTTTGGCAGGCGCGGCCTGATCACCCTCGACCTGATAGCGGCGGATGCGTTGCACACGCGCCTCATCCACGGTGACGGTGAAGAAATGCTCCAAGCCCGCATCCACGTCCGAGGGCCGGAAGAACTTGAACTCCGCGACGCACGCTTTGGACTGCGTGGCCGACAGGGCAAGCTCGGGGGAAGAGCGGTCTACCCACTTGACGATACGAATGGGCTCGTAGGTGCGGTCTCCCGTGGGCTTGCCGGAACGCGGCTCATAGCCAACGGACACAACCTCGTCATAGGCCAGACATTCGATGGCAGCGCTGACGTCTACCCCGGCAATCTGCCCCATGCTCGATTCCCCCTTGATGTCCGAGCCTCCCGACTTCAAAAACAAAAACGTCGATATCTGTGCCATCTCTCTATTCCTTCATGTGGTGAGACGCACCCAATCACCTTGCACGGCCGGGCACACCCGACTCCCGCGAAGCACTCGCTGCGTCCGTCTTCTATTGATTCGGCCCATATCCACTAAAGTTGCGTCGGCAATGCAGATTGTT
>SLEO01000332.1 GCA_007124745.1 Myxococcales bacterium | reverse complement strand
CGCGATGCGGCAGCCGCCACGGCCTGTCTGACCCTGCCGCACCTCACCCTCACGCCTCGACCACTCCCACCCCCCGAGTTGCACCTTCGAAAGCGCCCTGGGAGCGTCACTGACACAGCGCTTGCGGTCGTAGTCACCCTTCCGGGCTTGCTAGTCTACGCGCCCTGGAAGCGCCCCTTCGCGAAGTAGAGCTAGCGCTAGCTTGTCGGGCGGCGGCAGATGCTGTATGTTTTCTACGGTGGAAAGGTGTCGGAGGTATTCATGAGCATCGCCGCGCAACCGCAACTTGTGCCCGGCCGCGCGTACCGCACCCGGGACCTGCGCCGCTGGAGCGCGAACCCCACGCGGCTCGCGCGCCGGCTCGTGGACGAGGGCAAACTCTGCGAGGCGGCGCACGGTCTCTACTACGCACCGCTTCCCACCAAGTTCGGCCCGGCACCAGCTTCGGAAACGGAGCTGCTCCGCGCCTTCCTCGGCGACGAGCCCTTCCTCGTGACGGGCCCGCCACACTGGAACGCGCTCGGCCTCGGCTCGACGGCGATGTTCGCGGTGACGCTTGTCTACAATACGCGCCGTACGGGGGAGGTCGTCCTCGCGGGGCGGCGCTTCCTGCTGCGTCGCGTGTACTTCCCCAAAAACCCAACCCCCGAGTGGTTCGTGGTCGACCTACTCCAGCACCACGACTTGGCCGGCGTCCCGCGGAGCAAGCTGCGTGCGGGGCTCGTGACTACGCTGCGACTTGGTCGCTGGAGTCGCGCGCTTCTACGGGAGATGGCCGAGATGTACGGCACCAAGGCCACGCTCGCCCTGGTCGAGGACGCCCTCCACGAAACAGAGGCGAGCGCGGCATGACCTTTGTCCATGAAGACCCCGAGTTCATCGCGCTGCTCACGCGGGTCTCGGCCAAGACGGGCATTGCCGCCGCGCTCGTCGAGAAGGATTACTGGGTCACCCACAGCCTGTGGGCGCTGCACGAGACCCAGCTCTCCATCTGGTTCAAGGGTGGCACCAGTCTGTCGAAAGGCTTTGGGATCATCGAGCGCTTCTCCGAGGACCTCGACCTCATGATTGAGCGCGGTGCCGAAGACAGCCTGCCGAACGTCAGTAACTGGGCGAGCACGAACAAAGGCCCGAGCGCACAGCGGCGTGCGTTCTATGAGGCGCTGGCCGGGGCGCTCGCGGTCCCCGGCGTGTCGATCAACCTCGATGCGCAGCGGCAAGACAAGTACGCGCGCAGCGCCGACTACGTCGGCCGCTATGCTGGCGTACATGTCACAGGCTTGCCAAGCGCGATGAGCCCCTTCGTCCGCTTCGAGGTCGGGCGCGCCCGCGTCGTGCCCTTCGCCGTGATGCCCCTCACGTCTTGGGTGCATGACCACCTCGCGCACCTCGGGATAGGCGCCGACTACATCGACAACCGGCCGCAGGCGGTGCGCTGCGTTCATCCGATCGTCACCCTCCTCGAAAAACTCGACGCGCTTTCGCGTCGCTACAACCGCGACGTTATCGAGGCAGACGCCTTCGTCCGCCACTACGAGGACGCCGCCCGAATTATCCGGATGCGCGACCGGCTTCCACCCCTTGAGACATCCCCGCTCGCGCTGGCGGAGGAAATGCTCGTAGAGAAGAGCATCGCCGCTTTGCCGATAGCCGACGACCCGTCACTGGTGCTCGACGACCCGGGGAAGCACGCGAGCATCGCCCGGGCATACGCCCAGATCCGGCCGATGTTCTGGGGGTCACGGATCCCGCTTGATGAAGCTTGCGCGACGATTCGCGGGTGGGTCGCTACACTGCGGTAATGACGACTTTGCGTCGTGCCTTGTTGCGAACGTCAGTCTGCCGCGGCTCAAGTTCGATTAGGCGAGCTGAAGGCAGAGCGCAACAGGGTCGCTGCCCTCGGGCAGGGCCTCACACCGTGCGAGACGCTGCGCTTTGAGCCACCACGTACCCACAGGCATGCAGATATACTTAAGCCCTTGTTGCAGCTCGGTGCGAGCCTGTCTGTAGGCGTTGCGCCAGGTCTTGAGGACTCTGGCCGCAGTCTTCATGAGTGCGGTGCACCTTGCTACGAGCGCGGGCTTGATGCGGCGGAAGGCATCGTAGCGGCTAGGCGCAAGCGCGGGTGCTGAGGTAAGCCCGGTGTCTTCGCCCCTCGAGGCATGAGCACTAGAGGGCCGGCGCAAGGGCGATTGCCGCGCCAGCCCGGAAAGCCCAAGCACCTTACGACCACTGCTGCGGCGCGCCTCCATGCCCGCTGCCTCTTGCGCTTCCACTTCTGCCAGCGCGCCTTCAAGAATCTCGCGCATCAAGCGGTCCGCTTCAGCTTGCTTGGCCTCAGCCCGCAGCGCGTGGGGGCGGTAGGGCACGATGCGCAAGGTCGCCGCATCCGGGAGCGTGCGCAGGCCGTGTTACTCTCCCAGGGAGCTTGTGATCACGCAACCGAGGCCGGAGCGTCCCATTCACGTAGCGACGAAGCGACTTTTCCCCCTGCGCCTTAACACCGCTGGCTGAGCGCCCCTAGCGCGGCGCTCAGCCAGCGGGTGATTCGTGCGGCGCGCTCGAGTCAGCTGCACGCAGTAAACGGTAGTCCTGAGCCGCCTGCCACGCGGTTGCGAATGAGCAGGAGGCCTTCCGCGCAATGTCGGCGATGG
>SLEO01000073.1 GCA_007124745.1 Myxococcales bacterium | reverse complement strand
CCTCGTGCTCGCTTTAGGGTGCGCCCATGGCGGTGCGCAGCGGCATCAAAGCGCGCCCCGGGACCGAGTCGAAATGGAGGAACTGCGCATTGCCGCGACGCAAAGCGCAAGCGGTGAGTTCGTTGTGCAGGTCTACGACGCGAAGCACCTCTTTGAAGATGGTCTTGACGCCCATGCTGCCGGGCGTCTCACGGAAGCCGCCTCGCGTTTCGACCGCGTATCGCGCGAATTTGGCGCCAGTGCGTATCATGCGCCTGCACTTTACAACGCGGGGCTCATCTACCGAACGCTCGGGCGCCAGCGCGAAGCCATCGCGCGTTTCTTAGCGCTGATTGAGCGGCATCCGGAGTCCTCGGACGTGGCGGCGGCGCGGCTCTTGTTGCTCGCGCTCTACGAAGATCTCGACGAGCACGAGCCCATCGAAGCACTGGCGCAGGCGCTTTTGGAGTCGCCCTTGGACGAAGGGGTAAGGCTCGAGGTGCTGGTACGGCAGTGCCGTTCAAGAGTGGCACTGCGCACCGGTGCAAGCGCTGCCGCGTGCGAGGGGGCGTTGAGTCATTTTTTAGCGGAGCGCGCCACGGCACCAGGCAGTGACCTGCCACGTCGCTGGGTGGGCGCCGCCTATCGGCTGCTGGGGGATGCGGCATGGCAACGCGCCCAGGCCATCGCGTTGCCAGGGCCGGCGGGCAGCACTGGCAGAGAGGATGAAGAAACGAATCGCCGTCTCGCGCAGGCATTGATGGCGCGCGCGAACGCCATTCTCGATGCCCAGGTTCCCTACGTACGGGCCATGTACCTGGGGGACCCAAAGGAAAGCGCGCCTACCGCGGGGCTGGTGGCCCGAATGTACGAGGGTTACTGGAACGACGTCATGGCGCTGCCGCTACCGTCGCCGCCTGTGCCCCTTGCCGGTGAGGAACTTGCCGTTTTCGAGGACACCTACCGGCTCGAACTCGCCAAGCGCCTCATTCCCGTGGTGGTGCGGGCGAGAATGGCGTGGGAACACGCGCTGCGACTGGCGGTTGAGGCGGGATTGGCCGCCGAGGGACTGGCGCACTTCGAAACTCAGATCGAGGGACTCTCCCGTTTCGTGGAGACCGTTGAAGCCGCGGAAGAGGCCGCACAGCTCCCGACGTCGATGAGGCTCGGGAGCCCCGCCGCGGCGGGCAGCGCGGCTACTGCCGGTGCGCAACAACCTTGACTTCAGGAGCCCACCTGCCAGAATCCCGCCGCCTCGGCACGCACGAGGCTGCTGCCGGGAACATGGGGTCAGTCGCGCAAGCGGTGCCCCCGACTGCGGGCTAAAGATGGGGAGAGGCCGCGCAGGCGGTCTGTCTGGCGTCAGCGGCCCGCAGCCGTGAACCCGGTAACAGACGCTGGCGTAGCTCAACGGTAGAGCACCTGCTTTGTAAGCAGGGGGTTGCGGGTTCAAATCCCATCGCCAGCTCCGCCTTCGGGCCTCTGGCGCGGGCCGGAGACCGTGAGCGCGAGGCAAGGCGAGCGAGGCCGAGCGCAGCACAGCGAGCGACAAGTTTCGGAGGGTTGCCCGAGTGGCCAATGGGAGCAGACTGTAAATCTGCCGGCGTACGCCTTCAGTGGTTCGAATCCACTACCCTCCACAGCACGCGATCACACTAGGCAGGCACACTAGGCAGGCACACTAGGCAGGCGCATAAGCCAGGCGCACTTGTCAGGCACGTTAGGTAGGCGCATCAAGTAGGCACGTTGGTGAGGTATCGGCGGTCAGGTATGAGTGGTGACGGACGCGCGAAAAGATCGAAAGTCCGGGACGCGTAAAAAAACTCTGCGGGTGTAGCTCAGTTGGTAGAGCGTCAGCCTTCCAAGCTGAATGTCGCCGGTTCGAACCCGGTCGCCCGCTCCAAGTTTCAGGTCTCCTAGAAAGCAACTCGGGCCGCCTACTGCAGGCGGCGCGGGTGGATATGCGGTTGCGGCCGGTAGTACTACTTGCCCATGGCTCCGACGGGCGCGTGCCCCACCATGATGCCAAATGCGGCGTCTGCGTGCTTTCCTTGTGCAAGTGCGCGCGGGCTATGCTACCGCTGCGCGCCTGCGTGAGAGCTTGTCCCAACGAGGCCTAGGCGGCGTCACTTCGGTGGTGCCTGCGGATGTGTCGCGGCGGGCAGGCTCGAACCGGCATTGCCCAGGTAGCTCAGTGGTAGAGCACCTCCTTGGTAAGGAGGAGGTCGTGAGTTCAATCCTCATCCTGGGCTCCCGTGTGCGGGAGCGCGCGAGGGAGTGGTGGCTGCGCTGGGTCGGCGTGCGAGAGTAGGGTCGGCGTGCGAGATTATCTGACGGGTACGCCTAAGTTGAGCGCGTCACCGTATCGGACCTGCGCAAGCGGAGCTAGCGTCGGTCCTGCGCAGCGACCATAGTAGCGCGGCGCATCCGGCGGGGTCCTTGTCGCAAGGCAGATGCCTCGCGGCTAGAGAGGGCCGTGTTGGAAAGGCGCCGTCGTTCGCGCTGCCGCTATGCAAGCGGATTTGCGGCCGCCAAAGATACCGAATCATCCGTAGTACTGGGAGAAAAGCGCATGGGTAAAGAGAAGTTTGTCAGGAAGAAGCCTCACGTAAACGTTGGGACGATCGGTCACATTGACCATGGGAAGACGACGCTAACGGCGGCCGTGACGAAAGTGCTGGCGGAGAAGTTT
>SLEO01000263.1 GCA_007124745.1 Myxococcales bacterium | reverse complement strand
TCCCTAGGGTGACGATGCCCACACCATAGAGCGCCGCGTACTCCTTATTGATGAGGTCGAAGTTCATGGTCGGGCTGATACCGAACCCCTTCGGCCCACCATCGGAAATGCTACCCCATTCGACGCCAAGACCCACAAACAACCGGTCTTCCAGCAGCCGCACGCCGGGCGTCACCGTCGGGATCAGCGCGAAATCCGGAGCCCCGCTGAAGATGGTGAGTGTTTGCAAGCGACCCTGCATGGCGATTTTCCAGCCGGAGTCGCCGCCGGATCCTCGGTTTGCGTTGGAGCTGGCGGTGGACCCGGCGGTTTGACCTGAGGTCTCGCCGGTGGAAGAGGCGCTGCCGCTCGCCTCATAGCCGCCGTCCCAGTCCTGTGCGGACGCCGTCGCGGTGGCACAACAAAGTGCTGCGCCCATTGCCAAAAAGCATGGATATCTTAACATGTTATCTCTCCTAAGTTCGGTTGATAAGGTCCATACGCCTATCCCGCTTGCAACGCAAGGGATAGCGTTTTTCGTTTTCCCGCGGAATTCCGCGTAAGGGAGGCTCGTAGCCGTTCTCGGCGCGAGGATACAGGACTCCGGCGAAGCTGCGCAACCCGCATGAATGCTCCCTGTGTGCGGCGGCGACCAGGCTTATCTCACCCTGGCCCATCCCCAGGGTGAGCCTGGGGGACGAAAGCCGCGGGGAAATGGGCCTTCCGTGCGCGGGCCCACCCACCCCACCATACTTACTCCAGGACTTACTCCAGGCCCATTTCCCCGCGGCTTTCTGCGTCTCGAGTTCATGAGGGGATCGCTCAGCATCTCGCCAGGTGTCTTCCCCATGGGAGCGCCCATTCAAAGAGGCGTGACTAGGAGCGCGCGGGCGGCGTACTCGGTGCGTCTTCCACGGGTGCAGAACGCACGCTGTCCTCGATTTCGGCATCGATAAGCGCGCGCAAATCTGCAGCCGGCATCGCGCCGACGTGTTTGCGACCGTTGATGAAGAAGGTGGGCGTCCCTTCGATACCTAACGCCTGGCCGCGCTCGTAATCTTCGGCGACCATGCGCGCGGTCTCCGAGGACTGAGCGCAGGCGATAAGCTCGCCGAGGTCGACACCGACCTCGTCAGCAATGGGCTTTATTTGCGTCGGGTCGGTGACGGGCATGCGTGCGAAAAGCGCGTCATGCATCGGCCAAAAGCGGTCTTGTTCCGCAGCGCAAACGGCGAGATGGGCCAGGGCCACCTGCTCCTCGCGCAGCGGGTAGTGACGAAAGAGCACACGAACCTTGTCTCCATGCGTGCGCATCACCTCACTAAACTCGTTGGCAAGGCGCGCGCAAAACGGGCAGCCGAAGTTCGAGAACTCAACGATAACGACAGGTGCGTCCTTGGGACCCTTCGACGGCGCATGCTGCGCGACAAGCTTAGCCAACGGGACGCGCTCGCTCGCATCCGAATCCCGAGCCACTTCGCTGGCGACCGCCGCCGCGAGCACAGCGCTGGCCTTGTGCTTCTCCAGCAGCGGCAGCCCTAACGCGACCACGGCGACCATCGCCGCGACGCTCAGCCAGAGCCCGGGCTCCTTTAGGACGCTGACGTGTGCGCGAGCGAGACGGCGCAGCACAGAGACGGTCCACGCTTGCCCCCAAAGGCCCGTGCTCACGAAGCCGAGGGCGTTGACGCCGTAAAGGACACCGCACACCGGACAGAACGAACCGATGACGCCCAAGCTTACGACGAGCAAAAAGACGCTGTAGAGCGTGCCTGCCGCGAAACCCAGGTGCAGCAATCCTGAGGCGGTCACCCTAGGCGTTGCAGTGCTGAGGTGCCGGCGCTCAAGGCCCGTAGCGAGCAAGGTGAGCAGCAAGACGGCCGCGTAGAAGCCGAGACCTAGCAACGCGATAGGAATGCCTAAGATGCTGGCGTATTCGGAGGTGGCGACGCTGTTGCAGTTGACGGTTTCGCTTACCCCGCAGAGCCCGCCCGACAGCTGTCCTGCTGCGACGGTCGCGTGCACATCCAGCAGGTAGAGCGATGCAGCGATGCCTACCAGAGCCAGAACTCCGGTGCCGACGCGACCGAAGCGCGACGTATCACGACGCGCATGCCCACTTGAAGCGAAGTGTTGCTCGGGGTGTTCAGCGGCGACGGTCATAGGGGCCAACGAGTGCGTTGCATGCGTCCTTCAGAGTGCGTGGCGGTTCACCACCGGGGGTCGCTGCCTTGCGTGGGTGGGTGTCTGCGAGGCTTCGTGCTTCTGGAGTCCCGGGTGTGCGTTAACCACCGCGCGGGCCCGATCCTGCGCACGCACAGTCAAGCGCAAATCCTTTGGAAGCGCAACGCTCTCGTAGCGAGCACGTTGCGCTGCGGCCAAAAATAAGCGGCGCGAGCACGCAGAGCGGGGGCGCGGCCACAGGCGCCTCGCGCGATGCTTCTATCCCGCCCCCCCCCAGCGCTGACTTTTCGCGTTGCGGACAAAGCCATCCTTGGCGCAGTCTAGAATACGCAGCGGTAAGGACGCGTCGAATCCCGTCAGGTTGGACCTCGGCTCGCGCTGAGCAATATGAGGGAGGCAGGCGGCGCGGGTGCGATCCCTCCCGAGGACAGATTCGATGTGCCTCAGGTCTCCCGCGCCGCGCTGTCCCGGAAACTAGTCTTCCCCGGAAACCACTGTGCCTGAAACCAC
>SLEO01000335.1 GCA_007124745.1 Myxococcales bacterium | reverse complement strand
GCAGTGTGCCGTGCCGGCGGCGGACGATTACGCCGTCGACGCTAGCGACAAGCTGGGGCCCGGGATGGTCCTCTGGGGTCTCGCGTTCGCTGGCATAGCGACGTGGGGGGGGATTACGGCCTTTCGACACAACCAGCAAAAACTAGGGACCGTCGAGAGGAATAGGGAGGGTCTTTCGAACCCGCCGCAAGGGCAGGGGGCTGCAAACCCGGCAACTATCGGTCCGCAAAACACGCTTCCAGGAACTAGCCCGTCTTATCCGGTCCAGCCCGCACCGTCGCCGGCCCAGCCCACGCCGTCGCCGTCGCCGTCGCCGTCTCGGCCTACCACGTCGCCGTCTCAGCCAAGTACTGCCACACCCTCCCCGCGTGCCCCTACATCACAGAGGCCCAGCGCGCCTGCTGGGCAGACCGCGGATGAACGTGAGCGAGCAGCGATCCTCAAAGCCGCGCGCAGCGTCAGCGACGATGTTAGGCGCGTGACGCGCGCCCGCGACGCGTCGACGTACCTTGGAGCCTTTTGCGAGTTTAGAGACGGCGAAGCCTCGAATGCGTGTAGGGATGCCAACTTGACCCCGACGCCGCGGCTTGCCTCATCCAACAGAAGTCAGCCGGCGTCGATGGTTTACTGGGTGTATGATCGACGAGATAGCTGTTGGCTGCTGCATGCAACGAGACTTCGGCGACCGGATGCGCCCGGCTACCGCGAAGTGATGGGGCGGTTCTGTCTCGAGCGAGAAGCCCCCGGCTGTTATGTGGTGGAGAATCGTGAAGGTGTCGGGCTTCACGACGCCAACTTTCCCGCCGAGCGGTCGCCGAATAACGCTTTGGACATCACTGCAAATCGTGCGTCGGTTGCCTTCATCATGGACTTCAAGCCTGATGGTTCGGATCCGCGTGGGCAGGTGATTCCCTATCCAAGTCAACTCCAGCTGGCGCATATCGGGCCGCATACGCAGCGCAACGGCCGGAGCGTGCCCAACGCGTGCATGTCTGCCCACGACCCTGATGGCGAGCCGTTCTTGGTCGCCAGTGGATGCTCCTACAGCCGACTAGCGATTGAACTCGCGCAGCGTTCGGATGTGCAGGCCGTCGTACCCGCGGCGTCTCGTGCGCGTGTCCTGAGCTGCAACGCCCGATAAGGCATCGACTCAAGCATGGCTCGCCGAGAACCTGAGCGGGTCGAGGCCTTAGCCCGCGGTGCCACGACGACCTGATGCATCGTGGTTTAGGCGTGCAGGTCGACGAGGAGGCCGATGTTGTTGGCTTCGGCGCGGGCTAGGGCGCGTTCGGCTAGCGCTAGGTCTTGTATGGCGAGGCCCGTGGAGTCGAAGAGGGATAGGCGGGCGGTGGGGGGGCGCTTGAGGTGGCCGGCGACGACCTGGCCGATGTCGCCGGCGATGTCCGCTGCCGTGAGAAGGCCGTCGTGCAGGGGTACGTTCACTTCACCGCTGTGGGTCGCTTGCTCCCGGCTGTCGACGATGAGCCAGGCACTTTTGAGTACGGCGCCGGCGATTTCTTGCTTGTTCGGGGCGTCGGCGCCCATGGCGTTGATGTGGCGGCAGTCCGGGCCGAGGTGCTCTAGCTGGACGACCGGCCGCCTTGCGGGTGTCGCCGTGCACACCACGGTGCACGCGCACGCCGCTTCCAAGGTGCCCGTGCGCCCGCCGAACTCGGAGGCAAGCGCGGTGGCCCGGGCGGTGTCGAGGTCTGCCACGACCACTGTGATGTTGGGGTAGATGACGCGGTGGGCTTCGATGAGCAGTTTGCCCTGAACGCCAGCGCCCACGATGCCCAATGACGCGGGCACCTCACCGGCGAGGCAGTGCTTGGTGGCGACGGCGGCGGCAGCGCCGGTGCGCAACGCCGTGATACGCGTCGCATCCATGACGGCGAGCGTGCTGGCTTTGCGGGCGTCGTTCAGAATGAGTGAGGCCAGGACGGCGGGTAGGCCGTAGCGCTCGGGGTTGTGCGGATGGGCATTGACCCACTTCAGCGAAGCGAATTCGCCGCGCCGTGCAGGCATCGCGCGGAAGTCTCCGTCGAGGTCGGCCATCGACAGATACACTTTGGAGGGCATCTGGCTCTCACCGCGCACCATCGCGCCAAAGGCCTCTTCGACGGCCTCCACCGCATCCGCCATCGTCACGAGCCCCGCTACCTCACTCCGCGTCAGGATCCTAGTCATAGGTCCGGAGCTTCCTGTGTCAGCTCCGCCTGCGCAAGTCCGCACCGCGTGCCGCCGATAAATCCCTGCAGGCGCGACCTAGGTCCTCGCTGCCTTAGATGTGCGAAATGGCGTATTCGGCGGCGCTGCCGATGACGGCCATGACCAGGGCGGCAATGAGTGCGGTGCCGAAGCTGCGAACCTCTAGGCGTGAGGTCAGGCCCGCCGTGATTTTCAGCAGGATGGCCGTCACGATCCAGCGAGTGATCACCGCCAGCAGAAAGCCGATGCCCAGCGTGGCGATGCCAAGGACCACGAAGAAGAGCCAGCCCAACGCGAAGTTCAGCAGGCCGAAGAGCGCCGCCACCACTAAGGCGCTGAGGCCCGACCGCAGTGTGAAACCGGGCACGATCTTGGCGGTAATCCAGAAGGCCAGCGACAGTAAAATCCAAGAAAATATTAAGCTCATATCCGGCAGTGTCCCTCAGGTCTTACGTTCTGGCAAACCGGGGTC
>SLEO01000013.1 GCA_007124745.1 Myxococcales bacterium | reverse complement strand
GATCGGTCGCGTCGGCCGGTCCCGGGATGTCCACCTCCGACGCATGGTCGCTTGCGGCGTAGCGGACAAGGCGTGCCTCAGTGTGGACGCTAGGCGATAACACCTCGAAGGCCGGGAGCACGCTGCCTGGCCGCAGAACCAGCTTCCACTGCGTTTCGGTTGCCGACACGAGCCACACCACCGCTGGCTGGGGCAGGTCTAGTACTACCTCGACCACGCCACGGCCTGGCTCTGTGGTCGAGGTTTCTGCGACTAGGTCTTCGGCGTCCTCACCGGTCGGGGGGGCGGGCGCAGCGGAGTCGATGGCCAGCACGTAGATCGGCGGCTGAGGGGACGCCGGCAACACAAAGCGTGCCTTCGACGCTTCCGCTGCGCCCTCACCGCAGCCTAGTGGCCAAATATTCTCGGCGAGTGCGGGCTCCCGCATCGCCGGTGCGATGTCCAGCACATCCCCATGAGGGAGCGTGATGTGCGTGGCGCTAGCACTGCCGCCTTCCACGAGCGGCGCATTCCGGAGCGAGAGCTGCTCCGCGCACCCCGCACAGCACAGCAGAAGCGCCAGTGTTCCCAGCGAAATGGTCAATGAAATCCTAAACCGCACCCCAGCAGCCCTCCCCGTAACAGGCTACCACGCAAACCCCAAGCCAAGATGCTGAGCCCCCAAGCGCTGTAGAGAATGCTCCGCGAAGCCGGTGGCGGAGCAGCCGGGGCAGAGAAAGAAGCATCTCGCGCGTCCGAAGGCCTCGGGTTGCGCACAGCAGACGCCGAATGCCGCCCGGTGAGGAGCGGCGCTCCTGCCCACCTCGCACACTCGGCCCGAACGACGCGCCGAGGCATCGCGCAAAAGAACGCTCAGTGCGGCGAGCCCATGCCGCCGCCACCCGCCATTTGCCGGCGAATCTGTTCGATGACGGCGGGGTCGAGGTCGGAGGTGTCGACGGGGGGCGCAGCGCCCTCCGGGGCCTTAGGCGCGGTGAGCTCTTGCTCGATCAGCTTCTCGGGTGTGGGGCGGAAGCGCTCGGCGGTGTAGGCCGCGAGGGTGTAGATGACCGGGTCGCCTTCGCGCACTACGTAGAAGTTACCGCTCTCTGGCTTGGTTTCGTTGCCGAGCTTGAGGACAAGCTCCACCATGTGCTCGGGGTCAAAGCGCGGCTTTTCCGGCACATCCTTGGCGGGTGCTTCGGCTGCGTCTTCCGCGGTCGCGTCATCGGCGGCGGCCTCGTCCTCAGCTTCCGGCGCGTCAGGCAGCTTGGGAACGTAGCTGAGCGTCACCGTCGGTGACGCGTCGGTGATGCCCGCAGCTTCCCGATCTATCTCCGGGGCAGCAAAGCCAGAGGCACGCATGCGCGCCATATTCTGCACGAAGAGGCGCACGTTGAGGGAAGACAGCTTGGCTATCTTCTTTTCTTTGGCGTCACGCTCCCAGGTCTTCTCGGCTACGTTGTGGAAGGTGTAGGTGCCGGTGTCGCTCACGAAACGGGCCTTGGCGACCTGCTCCGTGTCGATATCGGTGACCTGCTTGTTGCGAAAGTCCGCGACGTCCTTGTCGAAGGCGTAGCCAATCGAGCCTTTGACCGCCAGGACGGTATCCTCGCCCTCGCGACGCAGCATGGTGGCCCCCGCTTTGTACACACCGATGTAGAAGTGCGCGACGGTTTCCTCGCCGGCCTTGGCTAGCACTGAGATACCGTGCTCGGCGGAGACCTCGAGGGTATTGTGACTCGTCGGCTGCGTCGCTGCGATGCCCGAGACCTCTAAGGAACCGAGGCGCTCAAGGACGTTGTCGACGTTGCCCCGGTCGACCTCGCTCGCGAGCGGTTCGGTCATCAACCAGTACTCACCCGTCTTCACCAAGGTGATGGCCGAAGCGCCGGGCTTGGCAATGGTAACTTCCGTGAGCTTCGCGGCATCGATAGGGGGCAGCTCCGTACGTCGTTCGTCAACGACGGCGCGCGACGCACTCTTTTGGCGCTGCCCAAGGGCAAACCATGTTGCCACGAGCACCACGAGAAGGCCCAGCCCAAGGGGGATTCGGTACTGCTTCCACTTCATGCTGTTTCTCTCTTCTTCGATACGCGGGGCACGCCCGCTCATCGCCCAGGGAGCTACCGCCCGAGCGTCTGATGGATGGCGCCGCCCGCGTCATGCACGGCGCCCGCCCTTTTTGCGACGACCAGGTACGCGGGCATGTTCCCTACGCGCGTTCCACCTTAAGCACCGACAGGTCGCGCTAGCTCCTTCGCGCGCGAACGACGGCGCCGCAAACGCAAAAGGCCGTAGAGCCCAAAGAGCAGCGGCAAGCCCAGCATGTTGAACCAGCGGTAAGCGGCTTTGCGCGTCTCCCAAGACGACAGCGCTTCCTGACGCTTGGCCATTTCGCCCTCCGCTTGGGCCTGGTCCCCCATCTCTGCGGCAGCGACGGCCGCCTCCTCCGCCTGCTTGACGCTGGCGGGCACGGCTAGCGCCGGGTCCTCGACGGACTTCGCGCGGATAGCGATCAGGTCGGCGTCCTGCGCGAGCCAGTCGATGACGTTCATCGCGAGCGCTGTCGCCCCGGACATCTCACGGTTCTGGCGTTGGTTGGCCTCGGGGAGCAGCTCGTCCCTTAGAAAGGTCGATGATCCAACCACTAGCAGTCGTGCGCCGGGGGCAGACTCGGTCACCGGCGCTGCACCCGCTGCCGCATCGTCGGCGCTTGGGTCACTCACGGGCGCTGCAAATGCCGACGGCAACTTGCCTTCTACGGCAACCATCAGCGGGAAAGGCCCGCCTAATCGAGTCTGCTTCCACTCGTCGGGACGCTTGATGCGCAGGCTGAAGGGTGCTTCGTCAAGCGCCCAGGAGCTGGTGGACGATGATGCGAGAATGCGCAGCGACGTCTCCCCCTCTTCGCTGAACTTGGTGCCGACCTGCAGCGGCGCGGTAAAGGGCAGCGATGCGGTGGAGAGCTTGTAGAGTGCCGGATGTTCCTGCTGGCTCTGCTCAATGCTGGCGGTGGGAATGGGCGGATAGGGAACGGCGACGGTGATACCCAGGGGCCCAAGCATCGGCGCCCGACCACACTGCCAGTCAAGAACGAGCTGGCTTTCCATAGCGACGTCGTAGGGCTTCAGTAACTTGTTGAGGCCGGTCTCAACGACCTTGGCGGAAGGCTCCTGTCCCTCGAAAGAGGTGGCGACGGTACCGCCGAAGATGCCAACGGACTTGCCCTTCATCAGGAAGGCATCGATGCTCCGCAGCGTGTGCTCAGGAATCGCCTGTTCGGCGCCGACGATCATCAGCGCGGCGAACTTATCGTCAATACCGCCATGACCATCCACCTCCTCGAAGGAATAGGTGGGCTGCAGCTTGGAGAGTTTGCTCAACCCTTCTGTCAGGCTCGGACCGCCAGCACCCTTCAGGATGGCCACTTTGCGCGCATCGCCTACAAGCTGCTTCATCGCCTGGGTGATGCGGTACTCAAGGCCCGAGGTGTCTTCGATGACGGGTATCGTTTTTTTGTCGCCGAGGTACTTGATGACCAAGCCGCGGTAACCTTCGCGCACGCTGACGCTGTCGTTCTCGACAACCTGGTGGGCCACCTTCTGCACGCCGTCCGTATCGGCTTGCTCGCGCTCGGCTTCCGTTACCGGGTCGATGAAGGCGACCCGAATCTTGTCCGCAGAGACCTTCTCGTACTCCGTTAGAATGTCGCGGACGTAGCGCTCGGTGGCGTTGAAGGGCGGAGGCAGATCAGCGGTGAAGTACGCCGTGACCTCCATGCGGTCTGTGAGCCGGTCTGCGACGCGCTTCGAGCCGTCCGAGAGGGAAAAGAGCTTGCGCTCCGTTAGGTCGAGGCGACCGGAAACAAGCACGCCCAAGGCGTTGAGTGCGACCAAAATCGCCGCCACGATCGCCAGCCAAAGCAGCGATTCGCGAGCAGCATTACGAGCGGGTTGTGTCGTCATGAACGCTTAACTCCAACGCCGAGATTCAAGGGAACGGAAGGCCAATCCGAGGGAGAGGCCGATCACCGAGAGGAAGTAGATGACGTCGCGGGTATCGATAACGCCGCGCGCCATGCTCTGGAAGTGGTAGTCAAAGGACAGCCACTCGAAGACCGAAGCGACCCCTGCCGGCATGAAGACGATGAAGCGGTCGATGATCCAGAAACCGAAACACAGCGATGCGCCAACGAAGTACGCGACGATTTGATTCTGCGTCCAGCTCGAGGCCAAAAGCCCCAACGCGAGCATCGCCCCACCCTGAAGGAGCAGGCCCAGGTATCCTGTAATCACCGGGCCCCAGTCGAGGTCGCCGAGGCGAGCCACGCTGTACGGATACGTGAGCGTAAGCGCTAGCATCACCGCATAAAGCCCAAGAACGCCGAGGAACTTGCCAACGATGATGGCGCTGTCGCGAATCGGCATGGTGGCGAGCAGCTCGATGGTGCCCGTGCGCTTCTCCTCCGCCAGCAGGTTCATCGTCATGGCGGGGGCGCCAAGAATCATGATGATGGGCAAGAAGTTGAACATCTCTCGCGCCGTGGCGCGCCCGAAGAGAAAGAAGGTATTCCAGAAAAAGGCGCCGAGTATCAGCAGCGCCGTACAGACCACGATGTAGGCCACCGGGCCGTCGAAGTAAGCTCGGAACTGCCGCCGAGCGATGGTAAGCGTGTGCTGCATGGCTGATTCCTATCGGTCCTCAGCATCGTCGGAGGATGCCGCGTCTATGGTCTCCGCTTCGCCGATGTCAGTGGCGCTTTGCGCCTTTGGCGCCGTGCTGCTCTGCGGCCCCGAAAGCGTGAGTTCGCGGAACACTTGTTCGAGGCTTCCTTGGAGCTGGCGCAGACCCACCAGCGTGAGGCCAGCACCCGAAACGGCGCGAAATACAGCAGCTCGGGCCGCATGGCCCGCGCCATCGTGTCCCGCAGCGGGTGTCAACACGGCGCGCAGAAGGCCCGCTTCCTTGTCGGCGCTGACCTGGACCTGACGCATGCTCGGAAGCGATGCGAGCAGCGACTCCAGCGCCGTTGCGTTCGTTCCTTCGCTGAGCACTTCGACCTCAAGGAGCACCTGGCCGGCGCGCGCTTGCAGCGTGTCCGGCGTGTCGTCCGCCACCAGCCGCCCTTTAGCGATGATGAGCACGCGACCGCAGGTCACCTGCACCTCCGCGAGGTTGTGGGTCGAGAGAATGACCGTGCGTTCTTTGCCGATATCCCGGATAACGTCGCGAATCTCGACGGCCTGGTTCGGGTCAAGGCCGCTCATCGGTTCATCGAGGATGAGGATCGGCGGCTCGTGGATCAGCGCCTGCGCCAAACCCACCCGCTGGCGGTAACCCTTGGAGAGCTGACCTATCGACTTGCCGAGGACGTCCCCGAGAGAAGCCTGCTCGATAACCCGGCGCATCGCTTTGACCAGCGGGTGCCCCTTGAGTCCGCGCATCTGACCGGCGAACTCGAGGTAGTCGTTCACCAACATTTCGGTGTAAAGGGGCGTGCTTTCAGGAAGGTAGCCAATCGCTGCCCGGGCTCCGAGGCTGTCGGACCCGATATCACAGCCATTCACCCGAGCCGTTCCGGCGCTTGGGGCCATGAAGCAGGTGAGCAGCTTCATGGTCGTGGTTTTTCCGGCGCCGTTGGGCCCAAGAAAACCGAGTACTTCGCCCTTGTTCACGCGGAACGAAACGTCGCGTAGAGCGTAGGCCTCTCCGTAGCGTTTCGAGAGGCCCGTCGCCTCGATCATCGCTTCATGCATTCGCTAAGCTCCTCAGCTGCCCCATCATTGACGCGTGGCCCCAAACGTACCGCCTCGAACACAAGAGACGCGTGCGGCGGGCACAGAAAACGTCCGTGCTCCGCCCCGGCCTGGCGGCCTCGCCAGGCTTAGGCAGCCGCTCATGGCACGAGACTCTAGTCCACCCGCACACCCGAACGCCAGTCCTTCCGGCCACTCCACACGCTTCACGCGTACGAATACGTCCCCCGGCGCCCACGAGCGCCAGAGGAGCGCGCGGCGGCCTAAGTGAACCACAGACGCCGCTCCAGCGGTTTAATCATTCGCTTGCATGTGTTCAACCCCCAGAGGCACGCGACGCTGACGACCGTCCCGAGCCCATGCGCCAGAGCGCACGTCCTCTTCTAAAAGTCAGCGACGGGGTTTTGGGCGAAACGCTTAAACTGAAGCGCCGTCTTGGCGCCGCTCTGGCCCTCGAAGACGAGTTCGATGGGTCGGTCGAGACCGGAGAAAGGTCGCAAGACTTCGAGGCGGCGCAGGAGGCGGTCGTAGGCGCCGAGGGAGATGCGCGCCTGCCGACCCACCGCAATGACGCGCAGGTAGGGCAGCTGGCCTGTTTGTACGAGCGTCTCCCAGTCTTCTTCGTCGGTAGCCAAGGGGTCGAGCACAAGGCGCACCTGCTCCGCCGCCGCGAAGGTCAGCGCCGTCGACACTTCCCATACGCCCGCCGGCTGCCAGGCCAACTCCGCGACGCCAAGGGCGCGCAGTGCCGCGAAGCCCTCACTGAGGCGGCGCCGCCCTTGGGCGCTGGGCGTAAGCGAACTTCCCGGCTGCAGCACCAAGCACTCGGGCTTGAGAGCCGTAATGGCCTGACCGAGCCAGTGGGTGTCCGCGGAGCCCTTGCCCGCGGCGGCCTTCGCGAGCACGGCTTGCCAGAGCGCATCATCGAGCTTGAGATTAACGGCGAGGTCTGGCGCCCCTTGGCGCCACTGCGTCAGCGTGCCCGCTTTGGGCCGCGGGACAGGCACTTGCAGCTCCAGCACATCGAGGCCCGCGACGTACGCTTCCGTCGGCCAACGCAGGACGTGGGCGCCCACCCGGAGGTTGACGGCTGCCGAACCCGCGCTGGCGAGCGTGATAGGCGCAAGTGAAGAAGGCATCGAGGAGGACAGCGGACCGAGAGCCATGGCCGTAAGCATGTAGGGAAAGTGCGCCGAGAGCCATGCGCCCAAGGGCAGAGGTTGCGCTAGCGTCTCAACCCCGGGGCCCGTTTCACCGCAACCCTAGGGCGAGGCGAATCCACAGGCCAAGTGCACAAGCACTTTCCAGAGGGACGCCCTCTGGTCTATCCTAACGGCAGCGGTGCGAGGATGACGCGCCGTCCCGCACCGCGCGTCGTTAACGCGCGATACGCCCAAGAAAACGTGCACTGAGTCGCGTTGACTGTGAGGAACCATGCCCCTTGTTCTAGCGCCAGATGTCCTTGTGAACGCCTCCGTTGCTCTGGGCGAAGCCCCTCAGCGCGTGGTAGACCGGCTCCTCACGATGGGTGCGAGTGAGACGGCGGTGAGCCCCTGGGTGCTCGAGCGCACCGAGGCGATGCTACGTGCGGTTCCGACCTTTAAGGCCGATGCCGTGGGCCCACACGTCGCGCACATCAGCTCACTGGTGACGTTGGTGAAGCCGGACGGCACCTTTGGTCCCGATGCCTGGCAGGATGCGCTGATTGCTACGGCCAAGGCGGCGGGCGCTGACCGCATCCTGACGGACCACCCGGACCTGCTCGAAGCGGGCTTTGTGGATGACATCGAGTTTGTGGCCTGCGAGTCCTTCCTCCTGGAAGCCACCATGCCTCCACCCCCGCCCGCCAAGATGCCCTAGGCAGGGTCTATCCAAGTTGAAGGGGGTATTTTACAAAATGCCCCCGGGTTTTCGGGAGTCAGTCCCGCAAACCCTCCCCCAAAAACCTAAAGCTGCGCGTGGGGCCCCACCGCCCACTTGCTCTTTCCCGCAGTGTTTGTGCTTTCTCTACCCCCTGAACGCTTACCAGGTGACCGTCCGGGGTGTCCGCTCGGTGTTGTCCGGAGCCATGCGCGGAAGGTTTCTCGCGCGTGGCTCCGTCCGGTCTCAGGCAGACGGGACAGGCACGGGTGGCGGGACGGTGTCGCCGCGGGCGGTGTTGTCGAGCATGGCGGTGGCGAGGAAGTCGGCGATGGCATCGGTCATCGCGCTGAAATCCCGCCGCCGAAACACGGAACCGCTACGTAGCCAGTCAGTGTGCAAGGCAGGGCGTTCGTCGTCGGCGAAGTGGCCCACGACGTCCAGGTGGTCTCCAGCGCCGGCGTAGATGACATCGCCCCAAATCATGCTCATCAGAGGCACAATGCCGTCGTTGCTGCGCTCCGTTGGGTCAGCACCGAGCGCGCCCCGCAGTTTTTCGCGTAAGGCGGGGTCGAGCTTCGGGCTTGGGTACGGCTTGCGTGGAAGCGCCGCGAACGCGTAGAGGCTCGAATAAATCGCCGTCGAGAACACGGCGCTGGGTGAACGCAAGGAGCTGACCACCGACATGGCGCCGGGCGCCGGCGAGGCAGTCGCCACGCAGCCATAACGCACGCCCGGGGAGTCTTCGGTGGCTGAGTTGAAGAGGTCCATCGCTTCGGGGGTGGCTTGAATGATACCGCCCTGATCCGTACGGATACACTGCAGCCACTCGTTGAGTTCGTCGCGACCCTGGTTGCCGACAAAACGCATCGCGAGATTGGTAATCTGGTCGAGCGTCCGAATGTCGAGGCCAACCCAGTCATCCACCCGCGACAGCGCCGCAAGCAAACTCGAAAAAATCGTGAGCGACGGCCCGCCAAGCTTAAGAGTGGTGACCGTCAGTAGGGAGAGCGCGTACAGAAGGCGCGTTCCTGATACAGTGGCGAAGAAATGCGCCACCGGCGTGCCATAGTGGGGCGTATTGATGGTGAGCACTGCCTTGAGCCGGCTACGCCAGGCGGTCACCGCCTCGGGCACATCAAGCTGGACCGACGGCGAGCCGAGCAACCGGGCGTCCAGGCCTCCCAGGGAATGCCCGATGAGGTAGATCGGGTCGTCTTCGTGCCCTGTCGCCCAAGCCACTTTCTCCGCGACGCGACGGGCACGTTTGCGCACGGAGGCCGTCGGCGGCGTGGGGATCACCTCAAGCGAAAAGCGCATGCCGCGCCGCCAAAGTCGGGAGGCAATCGCGTTTTCCAAGTGCCCGAAGTATTCGTAGCCCGCGAGGCGCCCAAAGCCGAACATGCCGGGAATAAAGAAGATTCGATGCGTAACTGCCATAACTCACTGCGAGCCAAACCGGTGCCCGCGCTGCGCACTATGCCCGCTGCGGCTTTGGCATGCCACTTCCTAGGCACGCCCAGGGCTTCGGCGCCGAGCGCCAACGCAAGGGACGTAACGATGTCCTATGGTGACGGCATGGCGTATCAACTTTTCACCTTGAGCAACCCTTCCGCCGGAACAACGCATGCGACTAGCGGGGCCCGATCGACACGCGCTTTTTGCAGCGACCTTGGCGGCTTTCCGCCAGGATTACGGGCATGGATCGCCATAGGGGGGCTGTTGGGGGCGATGGCCTGCGGCGAGCACGGATGCTTCGATCAGCACAAGCGACCGCGTGCGGAAGATATTGAGGCGCTTCACCAACACGTGGAAGCGCTCCAGGCAGCGGAGCATGAGCGCGACCTCGCACCCCTGGTTGAAAGACTCGATGCGCTGCCGCTACGAGACCCACAGCTCCAGGCCATCAAAACACAATGCAGCGCGGGCTTCGGTGCTCTCGCACAGACCCAAGCCGCCCAGCTACGCGCGAAAAAAGCCCTAGAGAGCTTTGAGGATGGCGCGCCCCCTCCCAGCACCGAGGAGCTCAACAGCATCGCGGAGGATATCGAACAAGCACGTCTCGGCGCCGAAACGAGCCAGCATCACATCACGGACTGTTTGCAATCCCTTCGCAAAGCCCGCGTCGCCACCGAAACCCGCGAACCCTAAACGTGCCGAAATGGCAACTGTTCAGGGGGGCATTTTGCAAAATGCCCCCGGGTTTTCGGGAGTGAATCCCGCAAACCCTCCCCTAAAAACCTAAAGCTGCGCGTGGCCCCCCAGTGCCCACGCGGCTCTTTCTTTCAGAGATTTCGCTTTGTCGACCCCCTGAAGGCCTACCTCGCCGGCCTCTAGGTACGATCAGCACATCAGATGTCACCGTCTTTAGGGACACCGCTTGATGGGCTGGGGTTGACCGTGTCGGTGTCGATGGGCTCGCTTTGGCGCTTGCGGCGGTCACGATGATTGGAAGCGCGTTTCGGAGCGGGCTCGACGAGCCCTTGAGCGGCGAGCGGCGGTACATCGATCAGCGTGGGCGCCGGGGGGAGTTCTTCAATGATAAGGTCGTTCAGCGGGTCACTTGCGGCTGCACCCGGATCCGTGTCGTCCGTTAACACTTCGAAGCCTTCTTCGGGATCCGAAGAGGCCGCCGTTGGCGTGAGCGTACCAACCGGTTCCGGCAGCGGCGGGCAGGCCCGCTCCGGAAGCGTCGGGTCAACCACAGCAAACGCACCGTAGGGCGGGTGGCGTTCGATCACGGTCGCGAAGACGTGGGCATCGTCGGACACCTCATCGCCCGATGCCTCAGGCGGAGCGGAAGCGCCGCCTGCCAGCGATGCATGTTGAACAGCTCCGCGCTCAGCTGACGCATGGCCGTCGGCGACTTCGCCCTCCAGCGGCTCGCCTGCGCCGAGCACTTCGCCATTGAGCTCATCGACGGAAACAAGTTCCGCATCCCCGAGAACGTCGTCTCCCGAATGCGGGGGTAACGAGGCCGACGCAACGTCATCATCGGTCGACGCGTCCTCCGGCGGTGGAACGAGGCTTTCCATCGACCGGCCGGTGCGGTGCGCGAGCCCCGCAAGTAGGCGCCGGGCTTCGTCATCCTCGGGACGCGCCGCGAGGTATTCCACGAGCAAACTCTGGGCTTCTGCATGCGCCTCAGCGAGGGGCAGAAGCACACCGATAAGCAGCCGCTGCCAGCGAAAGCGCGTGTGTTCATCGACGGGGCGCGTCAAAGCTTGGCGCAGCGTCGAAGCGGTTACGTAGGGGTCGCGCTGCTCGAAGCGCGCGGCGATGAGGCCGTCCCAGGCGGGCACGGATTCGGGCTCGAGGGATAACCATGCTTGAATAGCCTCCGCGGAGCGGTGCGCATCAGCGAGCACCTCGGCGCTCCAGGTGCTGAGTCTCTGGTACAGGAAAACACCCTCCGCGAGTTCAAGTGTTTCGCGCGCCCTATGCTCGAGCGTACGCGCGTAGAGGTCGGCGAGAGGCTCCTCGCGCGCGAGCTTTTCCGCGGCATCGAGCAACGCTGCGCTGGGCCGGCCGTTGCGCAACCAGGCGAGGATCGGCGCGAGTGCGCGCGCAGCGTCCTCCTCGTACCAGCCCGAGATCCACGCGCTCATCTGCAACACCATTGTTTCCTTGGAAGCGGGGCTCGCAGAGACGTCATCGAGAACCCGCTGCGCGCCTGCGAGCAACAGCTGACGCAGCGTCTCGACGCCCCAGCCCTTGAGCCCTGTGCCCTCTTCCGTTTCCGCGGCGGCCAACACCCCGGATTCCAGCGCAGCCCAAGCGTGATCACGCGCTTGCCCCGGTGGCACCTCCGCCACCATGCACAGGATATCCGGCAGAAAGGCCTGGGCGCTCGCCCCCGCGCTCTCGGCGTCGAGCAAGATGCGCAGACCATGTAGCGCCCGGCGGACGCGTACATCCAGCGAGGGCAGAGCCTCCCGCGGCAAGGCCGGCGGCAGGGGGGGGTGCAGGCCTCTTGGGCCCGCGTCGTCCAAGCCAGCATTGTCCGAGCCAGCATTGTCCGAGCCAGCGTCGCCCAACCCAGCCTCGTCCTCCAACATGTCGAAGACGTCCGGCTGATCGCCCGGGTCAGGGTCTTCGGATTCGAGGTCACTTAAGTCAATATCACTGAGCTCCTCGCCCGCGAACGCGTTGACGTCGGAGTCCAGTTCGGGGGGCGTTGCGCCGGGGAGAACAGCATCGCGGACAAGGTCCCGGTGCGCCGCCGTGCCGGCTACAACCACACCTCCTGCAGCCAAGGCTTCCGCCGCGTGCTCCAGATGCACCTCGGGTTCCGTCGAAGCGCCGACCTCCCGGCTGCTCGTTCGGGTCGGGGCCGCTTCGGGTTGGCGCAGCCAGGACGCGAGGGCGGGCAGCAGCGGCCGGGCATCTCCCAACGCCTTGGCCAAGACCGCAATCTTGTCGCCCGCACTGCCGTCGAAGCCCTCGTGCGTGACCCAAGGCAACACCACCTCTAGGGCTTCAGCGACGCGCCCCCAACCGTGGAGCAAGCCCGCTTGCTCCAGGGCAATGGCGCGGCGCTGCTCGGAGTCGGGCGCCTGCTCAGCGAAGAGTGCGCTCGCCTGGGCCAAGAGCGCCGAGTCACGTTTGCTCTCGACGAGGCGTCGCAGCGCAAGCGCCGCATCCTGGGCACCGGGGTCCTCGCGGTAAACTTGCGCCCAAGCCTCGAAGGCAGCCTCCGTATCGAGCGCGTTGATCGCAGCAATGTGCCGCCAGATGTCGGCGCGCTCGCGGGTGCGCTCCGAGTCATCCGCGAGACGGCGCAGGTGCGCAACGAGCTGCGGTCGCCGACGCAAGTGCTTAGCGAGCGCTTCGAGCGCCGTCGTCAGCTCGGGATCGTAGTGCGCTTGCGCATCGATCAGTAGGTCGAACGCGCCTTCCGCGTCTCCTAACTCTCGGCGCAGCGTTGCGAGCTTGAGTGTCAACCCACGGCGGCCCGCGGGGTCGTCGGTGAGGCTGAGCTGTTCGCTGAGCCACGGCAGGCGCTCGCGCCGCTTGCCCGCTGCCTGCAGCGCCGCATCGAGCTGCGCGAGCAGCGCGGGCTCCGGCGCCAACTTCGCTAGGGCTTCAAGCGCGTGGACGCGCTCCGCAGCGGGTACCGGCAGCGCGCCCTCAAGCGCAACGAGGCGACGCAAAGGCTCAAGACGCGGTGCCCCCTCGTCGCATACTTCAAGCCAGCGGCGCAGGGCCTCTCGTTCACCCGCGCCATCGTCGAGCTGACGACAGGCCCGTGTGAGCAAGTCGAAGAGCGCAAGCGCTTGGGGCTCGGAAAGCAGGGCATCATCCGCCAGAGGCAAGGCCAGGCCATGGGCCCGAGATGCATCGCCCTGCCGGTCGAGGGCGATGGCGGCATTGAGCAGTCGCACGTTGAACTGCGCGGTGGATTCGGGCAGCAGGCGCGCAAGGCGCGCCAGGGCGGCATCGCTCACCGCCCAGTCCTCGACTTCCTGTCCGAGAGCGGCGATACGCTCCAGCGCGTCGCGGTCCCCCTCGTCGAGCAGGGGTCGCCAGCGTGAAAGGCATTCGTTCGCGGGCAAGCCGCGAACTTCGCCCACCTCCGCGAGGGCCCGGGCAAGCCCCGCATCGATGGGCGTCCGCTTGAGCCTTGCGCCGAGCGCCGCGTCAAGCCGTTCGAGGAGCGGAGGATGGGTCTCGAGCGCCGAAAGCAGTTCGGGAAAGCGCGAGAGGGGCTCTGCTACCCCGGAACTCTCTTCGAGCCAATCGATCCAATGACCGAGACGGCGAGAGGGCTCACCGTCGAGGCCCGCGTATACGTCGAGGAGCACCTGGCGCAGGTGATTGCGCCACCGCCGCTCAACCTTACTGGACGCAGCGTCCTGGCTCGCGGCGGCTGTCTCCGCTGTGGCCAGAACCTCTTCGATGATCTGCGCGGCCATCGCCTCGAGGCCAGCGCTAGTGCCTAGACGCCGGAGCGCGCTCAGGGCCTTTTCATCCTGCGGCGCATCCACGAAAAGCGTGCGCGCGACGTCGAAGGCGGCGCTTGGGTTCTGGGACTGCACCTCGAGTAGCTCGAGTCGCTGCCAGTCGAGGGCGCGTAGCTCGCTGGGATCAACAACAAGGCGCAGATCATCGAGATGCGCCAGCGCCGACTCCGTGTCGCCGTGGGCAATATCGACATCGAGGGCGCAGCGAAGCAGCTCCGGCCCGAGGCCCAGCGTTGTCAACGCACGGTCGAGCGCAAGCGCTAGCCAATGACGCACCTCCGGATGCCGCTTGAGGCGCGCCGTAGCGGCGACAAGCGCGGATTGGATGCGCTGGGGCTCGAGATTCGCCGCGAGCGCGCCGTCGAGCAAATCAGCGAGGACCTCCGGGGCACCGCGCTTGAGCGCCCGCCCCCAGAGACGCTCGAAAAGCCCCTCAAGCTTGGGCAACTCAACAAACGCGGCAGCATCTACCGCTGCAGCCTCCTCCGCGCTGAGCTGGTCGGGGTCGGAAAGCAGTCGCCGCAGAAGGTGCTGCTTGCGGTCGGTGGTGATGTCGGGGGCGAGGGCAGCGCGGAAGAAGAGCTGGGCCAAGGCGCGCGGGTCGGTGGTGACGGACTCGAGTAGCGCCAGCGCCTGCGCGTGGGAAGGCCGATGCGCGAGGAGCACGGCGGCGGCGGACACAGCTTCGTCGCGATAACCTAGTTGCCCCGCGAGGGCAAAAAACGCTTCTACCCACGGAAGCATTTGCTCCGGCGGATAGGCGTGCGCGTGCTTGACGAGGACGCGCAGGGCCCGAAACTGCCCCTCAGTATCGTGCCAGCGGGCGTAGACTGGGACGAGGGCGAGGGCGGCCTCGTCGTCCTCGGCGGCGACGAGGGGGTCGAGCCACGCGAGGGCGGCCTGTTCGCGACCTGTGGCCAGCGCCAGGAGCCCGGCATCACGCACCAGCACCAGCAAAGCGGGTTCATCGACAGGCAGCCCCCCTTGCAGGGCACGGCTCAGGGCCGCTTCGAAAGACGGTGCACCAAGCTGGCGAAGGGTTTCGAGGGCAGGCACGAAGCGGGGATGAACCGCGACGATGCTCCGAGCCGTCGCCACCGCCGCAGCGTCATCGAGCTGGGCGAGGACTTCCGCGGCAAGGCGCTCGCTTACGCCGCGGCGGCCATCCTCAAGCGCCAGTACGAGGCCCTGGGCGTCCGGCGAGAAGAGAAGGTGAACGAGCTGGGCGCGCACTTCGAAGCGCGCCGGCGCTTCCGCGAGGGCGTGTTCGCAAGCATCGACGGCAGCGCGCCGGTCTCCGAGGCGTTCGCAGAGGCTTGAGACTTCGAGCCAAAGCGCCACGCGGCGGGCTAGCGTGGGCTCGGCGCGCGCCTCCATGGCGAGCAGCTTGACCTGAGCGCGCACGTTGCCCGTGCGCCCGTAGAGACGGCGCGCACTCTGAAGGGCGGGCTGGTAGGTGGCATCAATGGTGAACGCGTCGCGGTACCAACCGAGCGCCAGCTCGTAGTCTTCGAGGAGCAACTCGGCGGCCTCGCCCGCGCGGAAGTGGACGGCGGCCAATGCCGCACCGGGTTCAAGTGTCGACGTCGCAAGCTGGGCCCGCTGCGAGAGCAGCGCGTAGAGGCGCTGCCCATCCCCCAGGCCCCGGAGTAGCGCCTCGGCCCGTGTGAGAATGATCTCGTGGTCCGGTGCTCGGCGCAGCGCCAAATCGACAAGCTCACCTGCGCGGATGCGGTCTCCGAGTCTTCGCGCCGCAATCTCCGCCGCGTCCAGGGCGGCCATCGCCGCGATCTCGCCGCGTGTGTGGTGCTTGCCCCAGCCTTCGAGCAGGTTGGCTTCGGAAGCATAATCAGTCAGCGCCGCATAGAGGGCGCGCAACTCCTTAAAAGCTCGACTATCCTCCGGCTTCTTCTGAAGTTTGCGTATCAGTGCTGCGCGACGAGCGTCCATAGGCGCGCGATTTCCTCTCGCCGTGACTCCCACTCACAGCCCACTCGGCCCCTGCGAAGCCCAAGTAGACGGGCTCTACGGGTAACAAGGCTCCCTCGCGAGTCTCCAGTCTGCACCGGAAACCCAATCCTTACGCAACTAGTGTGCACAGAAGCCAAGTCCACACTCAACCCCACATCGTTTCTGCCGTGCCTTCGAAGCGCAAGGCACCGGGGGTGTAGTGATTGCGCGCTCACCTCTAGACCGGCAACCGCGGCGCCACTACGCTCAGCGGGTGGAGGCTAGCCCCGAATGACGCGTATGGCAGGCGTTGAGGCGATGGCACTACTGGAGGCGGGCAAGGTGAACGAAGGGCTTGCCCACCTTTGGCGGGAAGCCAGCAACGTCGAGCCTTGGCGCGGCCAAGCTTGCACGCTCGCCACCGCAGACGCAGCGGGACGGCCCTCGGCGCGCATGGTCCTTGTCAAAGAGGCCACCGCAGAGGCTTTTCCGTTCTTTACAAACTACCACTCGCGCAAAAGCGCGGAGCTAACGGCTAACCCGCAAGCAGCCCTGCTCTTTTTTTGGCCGAAGCTCGAGGCACAGCTACGCGTCGAAGGCCCGGTGACGCGGGCGAGCGCGGCGGAGAGCGACGCTTACTTTGCGGCACGACCACGCCTCAGCCAGCTCGGCGCCTGGGCCTCCCAGCAAAGCGAGCCCCTCGAAGACAAAGACGCGCTGCAGGCAGCCCTGTCCGAAACCGAGTTGCGCTTCCCGGGCGAGACGCCGATTCCCCGGCCGCCACACTGGGGAGGATTCGTCCTGCGCCCGCGGGTACTTGAGCTGTGGCTCGAAGGTGAAGGGCGTTTGCATCAGCGCCTTCAGCTCAAGGCGATGCGCGATACTCAGCCGCTAGCATGGCGCCAGGCTTACCTGTTTCCCTGACGTGTAGGTCACCTGGGCCGCAGCCGCTGGAGCGTTTTCGGGCGCGTAAAAGTTGCGCACTTGGCCAAAAGCAGCGCATGTTGGGGGGTATGACGGTTGAGCCAAAGAAGCGGATCTCCGAGATTTTACCCGTTGGCGGACCGGATCCCGACCCGGCTTTCGGCGCGCGTCGTCGGCACCGGCGCTGGCCGCTCAATGCGGAAATAGAGATGCTCAAGCCCATCCAAACCAAGGGCTTTACCATCAACGCAAGCCGCGGCGGATTGCGCGTTGCCCTCGAAGAGGCCGTAGCTTCCGGCACCGTATGGGAAGCGCGCATCACGACCAGCCACGCCTTCTCTTACGTGGAGGTCGGCGAAATCGTCTGGGCGCGCAACACGTCGGACGGCTGCATCGCGGGACTCACCTTCGAGTCCCGCTAGGGCCTTAGATCGCGATAAGTGGGGCGATGACGAGGGCGACGACGGCGATCAGCTTCACCAGGATGTTCAGCGAAGGCCCTGCGGTGTCTTTGAAAGGGTCGCCGACGGTGTCGCCGACCACGGCGGCGCTGTGCGCGTCCGATCCCTTCGGGAAGATGGTGCCGTCTTTGGACTTAAAGCCGCCACCTTCGAAGGACTTCTTGGCGTTGTCCCAGGCGCCACCCGCATTCGACATGAAGATGGCGAGCGTGACGCCCGACACGGTGACGCCGGCCAGAAAGCCACCGAGGGCTTCAGGTCCGAAAGCAAAACCGAACACCACCGGGCTGGTGATGGCAAGTGCTCCAGGCAAGAGCATACGCTTGAGGGCAGCACTGGTTGAGATGTCGACGCAGCGCGCTGTGTCCGGTCGCGCGGTGCCCTCTAGGAGGCCCGGGATCTCACGGAACTGACGGCGTACTTCGTCGATCATCTCCATGGCGGCTTCGCCCACCGCTTGCATCGCCATCGACGAGAAAAGGAAGGGCAACGCGCCGCCGAGGAATAGGCCAGCCATCACCGTGGGCTTGGAGATGTCGATGCCGGTGATGCCCGACTGCTGACCGAAGGCGGCGAACAGCGCGAGTGCTGTCAGCGCGGCCGAGCCTATGGCAAAACCCTTGCCGATAGCTGCGGTTGTGTTGCCCACGGCGTCGAGCTTGTCGGTACGCTCCCGCACTTCCTTGGCCTGGTGTGACATCTCGGCGATGCCGCCGGCGTTGTCCGCAATGGGCCCGTAGGCATCGACGGCAAGCTGGATGCCCGTCGTCGACAGCATCCCGAGCGCAGCGATAGCCACGCCGTAAAGCCCCGCGACGTACGCACTGCCGACAACACCGAGGGCAATGGCGAGGACGGGCAGCGCTGTGGAACGCATGCCAACGCCGAGACCCGCGATGATATTAGTTGCGTGACCCGTCCGCGATTGCTCGGCGATGGAGAGCACGGGGGGCTTACCCATCGAACAGTAATACGACGTGATGATGCCGACCGCGACACCCGTCGCGAGACCGATCACCGTTGCAAGGCCGACATCGACCCAGCCGATGACGACGTCCGTGCCGGCCACATGCACGCCGCCGTCCGGCCAGAGCGCTTGAGCTAGGAAGAAGGTCGCAGCGGCCATGAGGCCCGCCGCACCAAACGCGCCCATATCAAGCGCGTGCTGTGGGTTGCCGCCTTCGCGCGTGCGCACGAGGAAGGTGCCGAGAATCGCGCAGAGGATGCCGCCTGCGGCGATGAGCAAAGGCAGAACGATGGGGATGAGGTTGCCGTTCTGCACCTCAACGAAGCTGAGGCCCAGCACCATCGCGCCGACGATAGCGCCGACGTAAGACTCGAAGAGGTCGGCGCCCATACCCGCAACATCACCGACGTTGTCGCCGACGTTGTCCGCAATGACAGCGGGGTTGCGCGGGTCGTCTTCGGGAAGCCCGCTCTCGACTTTGCCGACCAGGTCGGCGCCGACGTCGGCCGCCTTGGTGTAGATGCCACCGCCCACGCGCGCGAAAAGTGCAATGGAGGAGGCCCCCATCGAGAAGCCCGTAAGGGCGCTTAGGCTGCGCTCGAGCTCACCGGGAAAGAGCCAGCTCGTAAAGAGCCAGAAAAGCGAACCAAGCCCCAAAAGCGCCAAGCCCACCACCGACATGCCCATCACCGAGCCGCCGGAGAACGCGACGCGCAGCGCCGTCGCGAGGTCGATGCGCGCGGCGGCGGTGGTGCGCACGTTCGCGGAAGTCGCGACGCGCATCCCGAAGTAGCCCGCGAGACCCGATGCGCAGGCGCCCACCACAAAGGAGAGGGCGATGAGCGGCGTGCGGTCCTCGCTGTCCCCGGCGTTGGACACGCCGAGGAGGACGGCGACAAGGGCGACAAAGATCGCCAGCACCTTATATTCCCGCGCCAAAAACGCCATCGCACCCTCGCGGATACGGCCGGCGATTTCAATCATTTCAGGGGTCCCAGCGTCTTGCCGGGTCACCCAGGCCGCCTTGAACCAGGCAAACGCCAAAGCCAAGAGCCCCGCAACGGGGGCCGCGTAAAGCAGTATTTCGGTCATCGAGCCCATTCCTCTGTCCTAAAATCGGCACAACATTCAAGGGCAACTACGATGTACGCGCCGTTCGGGACTGCCAGCGCTCTCCGCGAAGCGCCTCCAGCCACGGCCGATCGTGCATCCGCAGCACCTCCACGGGCGGGTCTGCCCGTGAAGTCTCGAAGCTGTACTACGCACGCTTGCGTGAGGCAGCTACTTTCCGTTACAAAGCGTTCAGGTGTGGCGGGCGCCGCTGTGCTGACCGCGACCGCGACCGCGACTATCAGAAGCGTATCCGCACCTCGTAGACTTCATGACCCACTCAACGAACGACCACCTCCCGGATGCGGCGCGACTGACCGGCACGGCTTTGCCTGCTGGCCTCCTACTGCCTGCGTCGCTCGCGCAGCCCTCGGAGGTAGCCTCGCGCCTGCGACGACGGGCCGATGGCGCACCTTGGATGGGCGTGTGTTTCGTTTGCCTTGGCAACATCTGTCGCTCGCCTACCGCCGAAGGTATTTTCTTGGAGCTGATCAAGGCGCATCCACGACGGGAGCAGATAGTTGTGGACAGCGCCGGAACAAGTGCGGCGCACCGTGGTGCTCCGGCAGACGCGCGTTCTCAGGCGACGGCCAATCGCCGCGGCGTGCGGCTCCCCAGTCTCAGCCGCCCGGCGCTCGGGCCGGACTTTGAGAACTTTGACCTGCTCATCGCGATGGACCGGTCGAATCTCGGTTATCTCGAGCGCTTAAGGCCCGAGGGCAGCCGCGCGCAGCTGTGCTTGCTGCGTGATTTTGACCCCGAGGCGGATGGCGAGCGGGATGTGCCTGACCCTTACTACGACGGCGATGCTGGCTTCGAAGAGGTCTTCGCCATGTGCTGGCGAAGCTCGGAAGCCCTGGGTGCTTGGGTGAACGCCGTCCTCGACGCAGGCGCTAGAGCCTCATGAAGTTGTTGCGCTTAGTCGTCAGCGATCTGCACCTTGGCACGGGCGTTCGTGACGGTCATCCGAACCCCTTCGAAGATTTCCTCTTCGACGACCGCTTTGCGGAGCTGCTCGCGTATTACGATGAGCTGGGCGGCCGTGATGCGGACATCGAACTCATTCTCAACGGCGATATTTTCGACCTGCTGAAGATTAAAGTAGGCGGGATTTGGCCATCGGAAATCACCGACGAAATAGCCGCGGAGAAGCTGCGGCAATGCCTCGACGGTCATCCGCGTTTCGTGCGCGCGCTCCAGGATTTTCTGCGCAACCCGCGCCACCGAATCACGTATCTGCCGGGCAACCACGACCTCGACATGTGGCTCAGTGGGCCGCAATCCCTCTTTAAGCGCTACCTGGGCTCGACGGGGGGCGCCGACCGCATCCGCTTTATCACCGAATCGGATACCTACTCACTCCCGGAAGGCATTCAGATTCGACACGGACATCAGCTCGAACGCATCCATCGGGTGGACTACCGGGCGATGACCTACAAACGTCGCGACGGCACGGATATTCTCGATATCCCTTGGGGTAGCCTTTGGATATTGGAGGTAATGAACCCAGCCAAAGAGCAGCGCTCTTATGTCGACCGCATCCAGCCGCTGAGTCGCTTTCTTCTAGGGGCCATACTCTTCGACACGCGCTTTGCGCTTTCATTCATGTTCCGTACGACGCTCTACTTCCTGCGAAGGCGCATCTTCACGTTTCGCGCGTGGCGTGACCGCCTGCGACATCTACCTCGCTTGCTTCGGGAAGAAATTCTGTCGCTAGGCACCTACGACGACATGGCCATCCGCGAGCTGAAGCGCATGCGCGGCGTCCACACGCTCATTGTGGGACACTCGCACGGCCCACGGTTTCGCGAGATTGCGAAAGACAAGTTGCTTATCAATACAGGCACCTGGATGCGGATGGTGAATCTCGATATCCAGTTTCTAGGTCAAGATAGCGGCCTGACCTATGCGCTTATCGAGTATGACGATGACGGCAACCCCAAATCACGTCTGATGCGCTGGATTGGCCGCCAACTGCCCTACGAGCCCATCCCCTACGCCGAGTAGGTATGCCGTCGGAATGCGCGATAAGACATCTAGTTCGCGGCCCAAGTACAAAGAAAGACGCCATCATCCGCCAGGCCTCATGGTGGGAGGAGGCTTGAGCGGATGATGGCGAAGCGAAGCATGCCGTGAGCAGGGGAGCGTCGGGCTGGAAAGCTTCGTAAGCGTGTTCGGTTAGAAGGTCAGCGTGATGAGGTCAGCGGTGCCGAAGCTAAGGAAGATGTCCCCGGCGGTGCCCGCAAGGCTCACTGCGTACTCACCCTCAAAACTGAGGGACTGTGACTGACGGACGATGGTCTGGTCGGCGGTGAGCTCGATGGTGCCAATGGTATTTCCTTCGGCGTCGGTAACAGAGATCACAAGGCCGGTGAAGCGACCTCCGACATTGGCCATGGCGAAGGCAACCGTGGAGAGCGTCAGGGCATCCGCCGTACGTGTTGCACTGACATTCACCGAACCGCCCGTGACACCCATCTGTTCGAGGGAAAGGCGTGTCGTCTCACCCGTCACGCGGACCGGCGTGGTCCAAATGCGTGCATTGATGGTGGGCGCGGATACCTGGGGGCCCGCTCCCGGAGCGGGCGCACCTTCGGCACGAATCCAGTTGCTGATGGTGCTCGTTTCCGCAGGGCTCCAGGCCGGGCCGGCGTGCGCGCCCTTGGTGAGTAGGCTGCTCTGGCCCGGCTCGCCTGGAACGACCAGACCTGCAAACGCCATCACCTGATCGCGCATGACGTCGGCGCTCATGAAGTCCACGGCGCCCGAACCGGTGTGACACGAAGCGCACTTGGCGAGGAGCAAGCCCTCAACGGATGCGGTGAAAAGCTCTGCGGGCGTTGCCCCCGCTTCACCGTCAACCTCCGGCAGGTTAACTAAGCTAGTGTCATCAAGTCCCTGAGGGTTCGGTCCGAAGGGCGCGTTGACGCTCCCGGCCAAGCAGCCGCTCGTGAAAAGGAGTCCTGCAAAGCCACAGGCCAGGCGCAGCGCGCCAAGCTGGTTGCGGTGACCTTTGCTGCTCTTGTTGTTGATAGTTGTCATAGTGTTTTTCCCCTGACGCGAGACTCCCACATCCCGCGGTGTCACTAAGCCTCAATACAACTTCAGTGCCAGGGCCCGGGACCCCCAAAAACCGCGACAAGGTGGGCCACAAGGGGGCCCGCGCCCCCACGCCGAACGGCACACGGAGCGCTCCGTGTGCCGACGTAGCCCAACATGGGACGCAGCGCGTGCCAACATTAGGGGGCCATGGGCCGCACTTTGCCAAAGCGGCCCGCGCAGACGCGTCGACGTGCTCCGCACGCACCCCCGTGCGAGGTGGCTAGTCAAGTGATGCCGGATGACGCTAGTCTTTAAGGAGTGACGCGCGACGTATTTAATGGCCGAGCCCTCGCGAATCTCGTTTTGACGAGCTGCCTATGTTTTGTGGTCGGCTGCGCTGAAGAGGCGCCGCCGCTAGCCCCCGAAGCCAACTTTGAGGTCTTCGAGGCTCAGGTGTACCCGATACTGGTCCGGGATTGCGGCTTTCCTGCGTGTCACGGCTCCGAGGGGCGCTTCTTTCAAGTGTTTGGCCCGGGGCGCGCGCGCCTCAATCCCGCATCCGCCATCTCCCAGCCCGTTACGCCCGAGGAGCTGCAAGCTGCCTTCGACCGGTCACGGGGCATGCTCGCGTCATTTAATACTGCGGAAGCCTCGCTCTTTGTGCGCAAACCGATGGCCGTCGACCTCGGCGGCGCTCCCCACGTCGGCGCAACGGATAGCGGACGAGACGTCTACAATGACCTCGAGGACCCTTCCTACAACGTCCTGAGGGCCTGGGCGCGCGCGGCGCTGGGTCAGGAGAACTAAGTCATGAGACCTCCGCAACTCGGCGCAACCATCCTCGCGCACTGCGCCTGGGCATTGGCACTCTGTCTCCTCCATGGCGCACTACCTAGTTCAGCAGCGCAGGCATATCGCCTCGCCGACAGGTTTGGTGCGGATATCGATATCGGTGGCGGTGGGGGGCGTTACTTCACGGGTTCGCCGCAGGACGGCTATACTTGTGGCGTCTGTCACGTGGGTGCACCGGCCCCCGACTTTGAACTCCTGGGCCTGCCCAACCCTTTAGAATATCAACCGGGCACCCAAGTGTTGCTTGAGCTGACCATTGGCTACACCCCCGAGGCCATCAACGGCATCGCAGAGCGCGAGATCCAGGAGGAAATCGATGAGGCCATTCTTGCGCGCCAGATTGAGCTTCAGAACGACCCTGACAACCTAAGCCTTACGCCGGAAGCGTTCGACGAGCTGGTGAACCCAAGTCCGGAAGCCCGCGCGCAGCGGGTTGCCGACCGGGCAAACGAGGTCGCAACCCGGGTGCGCGATGCGTCGGGTATCACCCTTGAGTTCACCGGAGATCTTGGAGAGGCAGTGGGCCAGGCTGCCCTTGACCAGCAGGACCCCGCCAGTCGCTGCGCGAATGGCGACCCGGCAGCCAAGCGCGTAGAAGTGAACGGCCGCATCTTTTTCGCCATGGACGTCTGCGGTGCGACCAAGCTGCGCGTCGCCTACACCTTTCCCGAGGATCCAACGACCGTGGTACGTATTTACGCGGCGGGCGTGACAGGAAACAACAACGCGGCCCCGGACCGTGACGGCGCCGCCTCGCTGACCCGGGTCATGACAGCGCCCGGCCAGCAGCGCGCGTTTCGCGCCCAAGCGTCTGGCGGCGGCTTCGGCTGCCAAACAAGCGCAAGCCACCCCGCCGAGCTTGCGTGGCTACTGGGGCTCTCCTTGGCGGTGCTCCGGCGGCGCCAACGCTGCGACGTACGCGCGCACCGTCGCCTCTAGACCCACGGCTAGCGCGTCGCAGATGAGCGCGTGGCCGATGGAGACCTCAGCGAGCGCGGGCAGTGCGGCCACCAGCGGCGGAAGGTTATGCACATCGAGGTCATGCCCTGCATTCACACCCAGCCCTAGGTCCGCCGCGCGGGCGGCAGTCTCCGCCAATGCCGCAAGTGGGGCGGCAAAATCACCGCGCTGGAAGGCAGCGGCGTAGGGCTCGGTGTAGAGTTCAATGCGCCGCGTGCCCGTATCCGCTGCAAAGCCCATAAGACCTGGTTTTGCTTCCACAAAGATGGACGTTCGAATGCCCGCGGCCTCGAGCTCCGCAATAGCGGGCAAGAGCGCGGTCGAAGCGTCCGGAAGGTCCCAGCCGTGGTCGCTCGTCAGCTCCCCTGGACGCACGGGCACAAGGGTACATTGGTCCACGCCCACTTCGAGCGCGAGGTCAAGCAGTGGCCGTCGCAAGTCGCCTTCGAGGTTAAATTCCACGCCCCGCTGCCTACACAGTGCAACCATGGGCGCCACATCGCTCTTGCGCGTGTGCCGCTCATCCGCCCGCCAGTGCAGCGTAATGCCCGCCGCCCCCGCATTAAGAGCCACCTCCGCCGCCTCCAGCAGACTCGGCCTGCGCCCCCCCCGCGAGTTCCTCAGCAACGCAACTTTGTTCAGATTAACCGAAAGCTTACAAGCCACCCTCAAGAGTGAGCGAGCCTCGCTTGGCTCGCAACCCGCCGCGCGTCAGGCGGTACTCGAGTCCGAGTTGGAATGCGTTATCTCTCCGGTGCTGAGGTCGAGGACGGTGTCGAAGTGCTTTGTGGCCCAGCGGCGGTGGATAATGGCGATCACCGCGAGGTTAGGTTCGTTTTTGCGTAGGTGCTCGAAGAGGCGGGCCTCGCGTTCTAGGTCGAGCTGGGAGGTGGCTTCGTCGAGGAGGAGCAACTTTGGCCGAAGTAACACCGCTCGGGCAATGGCGATGAGCTGCCGCTGGCCGCCGGAGAGCATACGGCCCCCCTCGCCGACGCGCGTCTTGAGGCGACGCGGGAGCGCATCAATGACCTCGGTCACCCCCATGCGCTCAAGGACCGCCGCCACATCGTCGTCCGTAGCGCCGCTGACGGCGTAGGCGATGTTCGACTGCACAGTGCCGCTGAAGATGCCCGGCGACTGCGGCACGTACGCGAGCAGGCGGCGGCGCTGTGCGGGCGACAGATCGTTTGCGTTCTGGCCTTCAATCTCGATAACGCCCGACTCGGCCTTCAGAAGCCCGAGGACCAGCCGAATCAGCGTACTCTTGCCGGAGCCGTTTGGCCCCGTGAGCGCCAGCCATTCCCCGGGCCTTAGCTTCACGCTGAAATTGTCCAGCACCGCGGGCAGCGCCTGGTTGTAACGAAAGCTTAAGCCGCGCACATCGAGGAGAGGTCGTGCACTCAGGTCGACCCCGTCCGGCGGCATGCTCGTTCCGCGGGGCACTACTTCCGTGTGTTCTTGGAAGAGCTCGAAGAGCCGTTCTGCCGCACCATAGGCCCGATAGAACGAGCCGGCGGTGCCGCTCACCGCGGAGATGCTGCCGAAAAGCAAGGTCACATAGAGCAGCGTCGAGGCCACGCGGGCAGGCGTGAGACCGGCGTCAACACCTAAGCCGGCGGTAACGGAGTGCGACGGACTGCCGATAAGCCAAGCAGCCACACCGATGAGGGCCGCCAACCCCGCCAATGAAGAGACCGCGCGGTGCATCGCCCGGAAGCGCGCCAAGCGCCGCTCTTCTTTGACCTGAGCCCGAAGCGAGGCCTCTATCCGCGCAAGTTCCAGAGCCTCCTGACGAAAGCCCTTCACCGTTTCAAGCTGCTGCAAGACTTCCGAGAGGTGGGAGCTTGCTTGAGCCGATTGCTCGCGCACCTGTCGCGCCAAAACGCGCACCTTCCGTCCCAGCCAGTGCACCGACAACGCCAGAAAAGGCAGCCCCGCGAGTAGCCACAGGATGCGCGGCCCCTCGAACCAGACTAGCGCCACCATGATGGCCTGGGCCTGAAAGCTATGCTGGAACGCCACCACAAGCTGACCGCTCAGCACCCCCTCAAGGGTCTGAAGGTCACCGCTGTAGCGACCGAGCAGCTCCCCGGAGTGGCGCGTGTCGAACCAGGGCAAGGGTAGCCGCAGGAGCTGAGCCGCAACGCGCTGGCGCAGGTCAGCGATGAGGCGCGCCGTAAAGATGCCCTGCGTGTAGGCCCGGAGTGCGCTGATCGTGGCCTGATAGACCGCGAGCACAACGCCCCAAAAGAGGACCTGATGCAGAACGCTGACGTCCTGGCTTAGCTCTCCGAGAAGCCAGCGGATCCAAGCTGGGTATAGCACCCCGAAAAGCCCACTCGCGAGCGCCAACACGACAAGAACAACCAGTAGCGGTGCGTGCCGGGCCAGGAAGTCGCGGGGGAGCTGTAGCTTGAGCGGTGACTTCATGATGGACAGCCGGGAAAGCGTTCAAAACGTCGCATGGGTCGCCACGGGATGGAAAGCGGTATTCGGGCAGCTCACGAAAGCTAAGCGCTCAGACCACGGACCGGAGGGTTCTGCGGGAAACCCGAGGAGAAAGCCAGGCGAACCCCAAACCTGACGGTGACGCGCCCAGCTCCGGACATCGACACGCCTCCAGCCTGACCCTTAAACCAGAGGTGCCTTCTGCTCAAGATCTCCAGGTGGTTTGGTTCAAGCGCGACCTGCGCACCTCCGACCACGCACCGCTCGCCAAGGCCGCGGCGCGCGGTCCGGTGGTCTGTCTCTACATCTTCGAGCCCGAGTTGCTCAAGTCTCCGGAGTACGCGCACGTCCACCACCGCTTCATCCTGGAAAGCCTGCGAGACCTCGGGACGGATCTGGCGGAGCGGGGCGGGCGCCTCACGGTGTGTCTCGGTGAGGCCGTCGAGGTACTCGAAGGGCTCCGGTCGCGCCTCGGCCCCTTCACGCTCTGGAGCCATGAGGAGACGGGCAACCGCCTGACCTACGATCGGGACCTGCGCGTGAAGGATTGGGTGCGTTCAACGTGCACCTGCTGGCACGAGGAAGCGCAGAACGGCGTGATTCGCCCGCTCAAGCGCCGAGACGGCTGGGCTGCTGCGTGGCGCGCGACGATGCAGCGTCCCCTCACGACGGCGCCGAGCGCGCTAAGGCCGGGACCACGCCTGCCGAGTCTCACACCCGGCGAAGTACAGGCCCTCGCCGAGCGATACCAGGTCGGCGGCGCACCCAAACCCGAGGCCCATGGCGGTGGAGCTAAGCTGGGACGTACGTGCCTTGACTCCTTTCTCAACGAGCGGGGCCAGGATTATCGCCGCGCAATGTCGTCACCGCTTCATGGTTGGGACGGCTGCTCGCGCCTAAGCCCCCACCTGGCCTGGGGCACCCTCTCACTGCGGGAAGTGGCCCACGCTTCAGCGGCACGCCAGTGGCACATTACATCCGCGCTGCGCGCGCAGGGCGTGGGATCGCGAAGGCGTGCGCCACGCGCACAGACGACGCTTCCGCTCGCGGCAGAGCGTGCGGGAAGCGTGTCCCCCGAGGTGGAGCGCTTGGAACGCTGGCAGGCGTCGCTGAAGTCCTTCGAGTCACGATTGGCCTGGCACTGCCACTTTATGCAGAAGCTCGAAGACGAGCCGGCAATTGAGTTCAACAATATGAATCGGGCTTTCGACGGTCTTAGGGAACACGCCTTCAACGAGAGCTACTTCGAGGCTTGGTGCAGCGGCACGACGGGTTTTCCGATGGTCGATGCCTGCATGCGGGCGCTGCACCTCGGGGGCTGGATCAACTTCCGCATGCGCGCGATGCTCGCTTCCTTTGCCGCCTATCATCTGTGGCTGCACTGGCGCAGGCCCGCGGTGTTCTTGGCAAGTCACTTCATCGACTTCGAACCAGGCATTCATTTCTCTCAGTTTCAGATGCAGTCAGGGGTGACGGGGATCAATACGCTGCGCATCTACTCACCGGCCAAACAGGTACGCGACCAAGACCCCGAGGGCGTGTTTATCAAGCGCTACCTTCCCGAATTAGCAGGCGTTCCCAAAGCGTTCATCGATAACCCGAGCGCAATGCCCCCAGCGCTTCAGCAGCGTATCGGCTGCGTCATCGGCAAAGACTACCCCGCGCCTATCGTGAACGCGGGCCAAGCCGCCTTCAGCGCCCAAGCCCGCATCCGCGCCTTCCGCCGCCGCCCCGAAGTGCGCGCCGCTTCGGCCCAAGTCTTCGAGCGCCACGGCTCAAGGCGCGGCCCCGCCCGCGGCCGCCGTCCCAAACCCCTCGAGCCCCACCCCCCCCAACTCAACCTCGACGACTAGCGCACCGAGAGACGTAAATCGTCCGCACTGGGAGCGAAGCAAGCTTGGCGCGCATTACGTGATCGATGCAGCGTATTCGGCTCGGGATCTGAGGCGAGCGTGATCGTAGCCGCGAAGGCTGCAGCTTGGCCTTTAGGAACGCGCAGGACCTCTCGCTGCGAGGACTCAGGGCCGGCACTAGCCCTGCACCCAGACACGCGTGTGTTCGCTTGCTAGCGGAGATTCTTAAATCATGAATGAGCAGAATGACCAGGCGCGGCAGAAAGCAAGTGAAACCAGTCACCAGGAAGATGTGGGACTTCTGTGCTTCTATGCTGGCGCGTTGGCGCAAAAGCGCTCTTGATCATTCAGGATCGAGCAATGACGCGAAGGGCACAGAGTGCCGCTTGACATTGACCACGATCCTTCGCCTCAGCTGCGTCACCATAGGCTTATTTCTCGCCACGGGCGCTTGTGGCCTGGACGCAACGGAATCACCCGCTTCGACAGACGCCAAAATGACCGGCCTCTGCGATGTGAACCTGACTTTCAGCCTAAACGGCGGCCCGATTATAACCGACGCGGATGGGCGCGAAGTCTCCGAGGGGACGCTGAACCGATGCGCTTCGATAACAGCCTCCGACATGGTCCGAGAGAAGCAGTACGCGGCCACCGAACGTGCGCTTGGTGCGCCTCCGGAAGTGACTTGCGAGTGGCTAGGGCCGTCCGCGCGGACAGTGCTTCAGGGCATCGCATCAGGCGCCACTGCCCTAGCTACTGTCGTTCTCGGAAAATGGTGCTTCGAGAGCGTCGTACTAGTGCTCTTCCTTCCACCCCACCAGCCCCCAGGCGACAATTTCTGGGCTGCGGCAGGGCGCGCCCTACGCGGAATAGAAGGGATCGCGGCAATGACCTGCGCGGGGACCCTGGCTGTAGGGCAACTCACCTTACATCTAGGTCGTGAGACAGGCTCGAATGCCGATACTGCACTCGCTGGGCTGCGGTGCCGGCGTCTGGACTAGAGTTGTTGCAGATATTCCGCAAGACATCCGAGACGTCCGACACTCTGATACGCGCTCCCGT
>SLEO01000086.1 GCA_007124745.1 Myxococcales bacterium | reverse complement strand
GTGAAAGCGGGGCTGCTCGCGCCCGACGGTGAGGGACTCAATCCACTTCTTCAGAACTACTGGATGGTGATTCATCCGCCGTCGCTCTACATGGGGTTCGTCGGTTGGGCGGTGCCTTTTGCCTTTGTGATCGCGGCGCTGATTACCGGAAGGCTTAACGAGGAGTGGATGGTCGCCGCGCGCAAATGGTCACTTGTCGCGTGGGGCTTTCTATCGCTAGGGCTGACGCTGGGCATGCTCTGGTCTTACGAAGAGCTGGGCTGGGGCGGCTACTGGGCGTGGGACCCGGTAGAAAATGCCTCCTTTCACCCTTGGCTTGTGGGCACTGCCTACCTGCACTCGGTTTTGGTGCAGGAGCGCTACTCCATGCTCAAGATCTGGAACGTCTTTCTGCTGTGCCTGACGTTCTTCATGACGATTTTCGGCACGTTCCTGACGCGCTCGGGCCTCATCGCCAGCGTGCACTCCTTCGCCAGGTCGGACATCGGCATCTGGTTCGTCTGGTACATGGTGCTGATCGTCGTCGTGTGCACCGCGCTCGTCATTTGGCGACTGCCGAAGCTTAGGGCGCGTCACCGCATCGAGAACTTGCTGTCCCGCGAGTTCGCCTTCTTGCTCAACAACTGGATGTTCCTCGGCATTATGGTCTTCGTGGTGATTGCCACGACCTTTCCGCTCCTGACGGAGTGGCTGCGCGGCGAGGAGGTGACGGTAGGCCCGCCCTTCTACAACACCTGGATGGTGCCTACCGGTCTTGCGCTGCTGGTACTGCTCGGCGTCGGGCCGTTGATTTCCTGGCGTAAAGCGACGGGGAAGAATCTAGCCAAGGCGTTTCGCTGGCCGCTCGTTGCGACGGCTGTGGTCGGCTTGAGTCACCGATTTCTGGGCGAAAGTGTAGGTCTACCGGGGCCTCTGCCCCTGCCGCCCAAGGAGTCCTACACCCTTCAGGATCACTTCTTCGCGTACGCGCCGCTGATATCGTCGACCACCTGCGCGTTCGTGTTGGCGACCATCTGGCAGGAGTTCTGGCGCGGTACAGCAGTGCGCATGCGCAAGGGGGAGGGCGTCTTTACCGCGCTCTACAATCTGGTGGGTCGCGCGAAGCGCCGCTACGGCGGCTACGTCGTGCACACGGGCATCGTCTTGATGTACCTCGGCTGGACCGGCGCCGCCTACGACATCGAAAAAGAGGGCGTCATCAACCCAGGCGGCATCCTGAGCGTTGGCAAGTACCAGGTTCGCTATGACGCTCCGCGCTACGAGCAGGACGCAAACAAGCGGATGCAGTTCGTGGACCTCACCCTGCTCGATGCGAAGGGCAAGCCTAAGCAGAGCATTTCACCCGCCAAGTATCTTTACCGAACCGCTCCAGACATGCCTACGACGGAGGTCGCCATCAAAAGCGGACCCATTGAGGACCTCTACGTCATCCTGAGCACCATCGACAATGCGTCGGGTCGCGCCACGTTGCGCGTTGTCATTAGGCCGCTTGTCTTCTGGATATGGGCGGGCGGCATTGTGCTGCTCTTCGGGGTGGCGATTGCGGTCTCGCCTTCGATGAAGGAGCTGCTCGCCGCCAACGAGGCGAGCGACCTTGAACGGTTGCAACGCAAGCGCTTGCCCGGCTTGGTCGGGGCTACCGCGCTCCTGGCGTTACTCGGCGTCATTGCGCTCTGGCCGCTGCTCAATCAGGGCCGCGCTATGGTGCTGCCGAATGATGCTGTCAGCGCAGTGTCGTCAGCCTCGCTGAATCGCTCCGCTGAGGGCGCTCGAACGTCGCTAGGCGCGGCGGAACCGACTTCGGTGGCTCACCTAGCTTGGGAGGCGCGCTAGATGGTTGTTTTACCCACGATGTTGACCCTGGCTGCCGCGTTGGCGCTGGTCTTCGCGCTCTTCGCGCTCTACCGCAGTGTGCTGGCGTCCCTCGGCGGGGTAGAAGCGACGGCGCTCTCATCCCTCGCGTCATCTGAAGAGCGCATCGCGCTTTTGGAGCAGAAAGCTGCGCTTTTGGCGTCGCTACGCGACCTGCATCTCGACCGGGACCTCGACAAGGTAAGCGAGGCCGACTTCAAGCCCATCGACACGCGTCTACGACTCGAAGCCAAGCAGGTGATTCAGCGCCTCGACGACGAGGGCGCCGACTACCTCGTGGAAGCAGATGCGCTCATTGCCAAGGCGCTCAAGGGTGTGAAGGCGGCTGCTAAAGGCGCGGAGTCTTCGGGACCAAAGGAAAAGACCGGCAGCGCGAAAGCAGATCAGCAACCGCGTCGCGGGCCCGAGGATGCGACGCTGGCGCATGGCAAACACGCCAAGCGGGCAGCTGCCAACGCTGTCGCGGACGCAGGCACGTCCGGAGACGTGCCAGTGGCCACGATGCAAGCGGAGGATGAGGCGGCTGCCGTGACCCAAGCCAGGGCTGTCGCAGGCACCGACGCCGGCGCGCAAGCAACGCCTGAGTCCGACAGCGCTCCGCGGAAGGTCTGTGGCAGCTGCCAGGGGGACAACGAACCGGATGCGCGCTTCTGTAAGCATTGCGGAGCCAAACTGTGATGTCGCGACCTATCGCTCAGGCTGACCGTGCCTCCGGCGTTTCCGCGGCGGAGCCCGCGCGCGGACACCGCATGAATCGGCGACCAGTGGGACCGGGCGAATGCGCCGCATATGGGCTTTCGGAGGGGTTAAGGATGCTAAGCGTTCAGGGGG
>SLEO01000188.1 GCA_007124745.1 Myxococcales bacterium | reverse complement strand
GAGGGCTCTCCACCGCGTGCAGCACGCTCTGGAGTTCCGGGTCCATGTAGAAGTGCGCGACGATGCCCAGGGCGCCCTCGGCGGTGGCCCGGTCAATGCGCGCTACCGCCTTGGGGTCCGGGCTGAAAAAGGCCGCTTGCATGTCGGCAAAGGTGCCGAGCGCTTCGACACGCCCGGGGTGAATGCGTAGGATAGGGAAGTCACGCATGGCTCAGTCACACCACTCTGAGGGCGCTGCCAAAATCTGCAAGCGCCGCGCAGCGCGCGATGGGGCCACGCGCTGGCCGCGCCGTCGAGCCACAACGCATGACGGGCCCGTCCACGCGCGGGGCGCGACCGCCGAAAGAGATCTGTTTTGAGCGGAGGGAGCGCACCGTCGATGCTTGCCGACACAACCACCGAGCCTTTGTCGGTCTACGTCCACGTGCCCTGGTGCGTCCGCAAATGCCCCTACTGCGACTTCGCGACCAAACCCGGCACGCCCGAAACCATCCCCCATCAAGCATTTGGGCAAAGCCTCGCCACTGAACTCGACCTGCGTTGGCCGGAGGGACACGGTCTTGCGTCGGTGTACTTTGGCGGGGGCACGCCTTCGCTCTGGGACCCGGCAGAGCTCGGTGCGTTTGTGAGACGGCTCGATGAGCGTCGGCCCGCCACGCGCGCAGGGTCCTCTGCGCGCGAGCATGCTCTGCGCGCAAGCACGGCGCCCAATGCCTCCGCGAGGCGAGAGCTCGAAGTCACCGTGGAGTGCAACCCAAGCGAGCTCACCCTGTGCCTTGCGCTGAAGCTTCGCGATGCGGGCGCAACGCGTCTGTCCATCGGCGTGCAGTCCTTTAGCGACAAAGCGCTGGGCTTTCTCGGCCGGCGTCACAGCGCAGCGCAGGCTGAGGCGGGGGTAAATGCGGCACGCGGGGCAGGCTTGCGCATCAGCACCGACCACATCTACGGTCTTCCGGGCGAGAGCGTCGAAGACGCCCTTGCCACGACCAAACGTCTACTTGAGTTGGGCACCAACCACGTCTCTGCGTACGCGCTCACGATTGAACGCGACACGCGCTTTGGCGAGCTCGCCCGCCAGGGTCGCCTGCCGACCATCGACGAAGGCGTCGTCGCGGATACCTATCTCGCCATCGAAGCTGCGCTCGATGCGGCCGGCTTTACGCACTACGAAGTCTCCAACTACGGCCGCGGTGCAGACCGCGCCGACCACAACAGCCGAGTCTGGCGCCAGGAAAGCTACCTCGGCCTCGGCCCCGGCGCCGTCGGCACCCTCTACACCCCCGGCTGGGCCCACACCGCGGCCGTTTCCCCCAACAACACCAGCGGTCGCCCCACGACGAGCGCGGACGGTGCGGACGCGATAGGGCCACACGTCGTAGAGCCAAGCCAGCACCGTGCAGACGCGCCTAGTGATGTGCCGCCCCCTGCCCATCGCTGGCGCAACGACGGCAGCGTCACCGGCTACCTCAGCGCGCTCGGCGCGCGGCGCCTCCCCAGCGCCGACACCGAATCCATGACCCACGCCGATATCGGCCTCGAAGCCCTCATCCTCGGCCTAAGGACGCGCGAAGGCGCTGCCATCGCCCACCTCACCCCAGAGCTTCGCCATCGCGCACACCGCCTCCACGCCGCCGGCCGCCTTGAGCAAACCCCCACTCACTACCGAGTCCCACGCCAAGCCTGGCTCCACCTCGACGCCCTCCTCCGCGCCCTTTAGCGGTCCACCACGCGTCGGAGATGCAGCTCACCTGCATAGCTAACTCGATGGGCGCTTCGATGCAGTGTTCTCGAACGCAACGCTGCACGGGGTAGCTGATGCCGATGCAGCGCTCGGCAGCATCTACCGTTTTTAGCGCGGCGTCGACCTGCTTGAGGTCGTGCTTGTCCATCCCGTCCGGCATGAGTCGCACGATGGTGTTAGAGCCAGCTACCAGAGTGCGGTCCGCGACGGCGACTGGCGGCGCCAAGGTAGTCTCTGCTGGACGCGCTGAAGACGGCCGAGCACGATACCTTCCGTCGCTTCACGCAGTACTACCGTCCCGCTGTCGCCCTGCCTAAGCGCCGCAACGGTAACCGTTCAGGGGGGGCATTTTGGCAAAAAGCCCCCGTGTTCACGGGAGTGAGTCCCACTCTGCTGGTCGAAGCCGGCCCTCCCCCACTCTGTCCATAAAGTGGACTAAAGCTGCGCGCGGGGCCCCACCGCCCACACACTCTTTCCTGCAGCGTTTTTGCTTTCTCGACGACCTGAACACCTCCCCGCAACGAGGGGAAGATGCTCGCGGGCAAACGCGGTCCAATCATCCCACCCGTACTTAGGTTCGCTACCGGGTCATGAGTGAGGCGCGCGCTTCGCTTTCGCGCGAAGAACGCCTCGAGTTCTCGGCTGGCTAGGCTCGGCAAGAACCCGGCTTTGTCACCGTCGAATCGATAGACTGGAGCGTCAACTTGATGGAGGGCGCCGAGTCAGTGCGGAGGGGTAGCCATTAAGTAGCTGGCATTTTTACTGAAAGTACTTGGATCGAAATATGCGTCATGGGGTCCTGTCTCTAAACTTATTGCTCCCTAAGCGCTTACGCGAGGATCCACCAATGCGACGCTGAGGGCTCCCCTCATAAAAAGCCAAAGATATTGGTGTGAGTTTTGTGGATGGAGAGGAGTTTGAAGAAAGTGTCACGTATCTGGGTATGAAATCGCGCCACGGAGCCCTGCAGGTAT
>SLEO01000287.1 GCA_007124745.1 Myxococcales bacterium | reverse complement strand
GCCACGGCGACTGAATCCCCAAAACCGCCTGATACAGCTCCACGTCTCGCATGGGCCCTTACATCCCTCATGGTCACGCCCCCGATCAAGCCCCACCCACGACATTCTCTGAAGAGCCGAGATAGCCCTGGTGTTTAAATTAGGGCGAGGGTGAATCAGCTGACTGGCAGGCCGGTTACTTTATTCGTGTGCATACGGGCAAACTGGCGAAAGTGGCATTGTAGTGACTGGGAGGTCCTGCTGATACGGTACCGCGACATACGCAAGCTGTGGGCCTGGCCGGGTTCTGTGCGGAGCTAAACAGGACTCAAAACGAAAGCGGTATCAGCTCGCTTGGAACGTAGGCAACGAAGCAAGGTTAGCCCTGCGTCCAAGCGAGAAGCCGCACGTCAACATGAGTTGCAGGCCGAGCGTTCAGGGGTTGAGTGGGCGGCGATCCTTGGGGGCGTACGTGAACTGAGGCTTCGAGTGGGTCCGACGTCCACACAAGCGCTTGATGAGCCCGGATACTGCGGAAAAATCTCTACGCGGCGCTCAGAAACCTGGCGGCAAAGTTGTTTTCTCCAGAAGGGCGTGGTGAACCCACGCTGCGCATCGTCGAACTTGTCAGACCACGTTCGCTCGAGCGGCATCGCCGATAAGGTCGGGCTAAGGGTCGGTCTTGCCGATGCCTCGCTGTGCCTTGGCGATGAGGGCTTTGACCCGGGGTATATTCTGGGTGCCGGGGGTGGATTCGATGCCGCTGGCTACGTCCACGCCGAAGGGGCGGACGGTGGTGATGGCGTTGGCTACGTTTTCTGGGGTTAGGCCGCCGGCTAGGATTAGGTGGCGTGTGGTGCTTAGCGTTGTGGCTAGGGGCCAGGCGGCTTGCTTGCCGGTGCCGCCTCGGGCTTCGCCTGCGGGGGCGTCGACGAGTAGGCGACGGCCCGGTGTGGTGGAGAGGGCGGCGAGGTCCGCGGCGCTGCCGAGGGGGCGGGCGGCGTAGGCGCGCGGCAGGTGGGCGGCGATGCGGCAGGCGGCCTCGTCGCCGTGGAACTGGAGCCAGGCTTCGGGTAGGGCGCGGCGGAGTCGTGTCAGCAGGGCATCGCTGGCGTTGACCGTCACGAAGACGACCTCGCCTAGGTGGGCCACGGCTTGCGCCAGCGCGAGAGCCTTGTCGGGTGGGCAGTAGCGTTTGCTTTCAGGCCACAGATTGATGCCGATGGCACTCGCGCCGGCCGCGAAGCACGCGCGGGCGGCGGCTTCTTCCCGCAAGCCACAGATCTTCACCCACATGGCCGGAACGTTAGCGCAAGATCTGCGCGTTCGCCTGACGCACCGTACGGGTTCTCCTCACTTGCCTACCCTGCAGTGCCCGGTCTCTACTCCTCCAGGTCCTCTCCGATAGCGACGTCGCTATCGGGATCATCGAGAGGAGGCAACGGTTTGGGCGTAGCAGGCGGAATGGCCATGTCGCTGGCCGGGGTGTCGCCGAGGGCACTATCGCTGTCGACGGGCTCGCCGAACTGGTAGTGGAAGTCTTTGCTGAAGCGGCCACGCGCTTCTGGGTCGAGGAGAGCCGCCGAGTAGCACGCGTTGCAGAGCCCGCAGGTGAGCGCGATGACCAGAGAGGGCAGAAAGACCATGGCGCTGAGGACACAGCCCACAATCGCTGGGCCGTGAGCGACACCTGCGCTGCGTCCTTTAGACCAAGCGACGCCTCCGGTGATAAGCCCGCTTAGGGCAATGAGTGGTGACGCGAAGCTTAGAATGCTGCCCGCAATCGGAATGCCCGCCAGGAGCATGCCGAGCAGTGCGCAACCGAACGCCAACACCGCTGCGATGATCGAGCCGACGCCCATAGTCCTCAACAGCGTAGTGTGACCGCTCTGTGGAGGCTCGAAAAAACACCGTAACGAAATAAGGCGCCGCCTTCGCTTCGGCCTTTTGCTCCAGTTGCCTGTCAAAGTCTCGTAAGGGCGCCGCCCGTCTACGGTGAGCGTGCGCCGCAAGGCGCGTGATGGATGGCGCCGAGGTTTCCGAGGCGTCGCCTGTGTTTGGTGGGGATTCGCGCTAAGGTCGGCGGCAGTGAGACCCTCCGAACTCGAAGCGCCGGCACCGGAACCCGCGATAACCAGCGAAGGCGCTGAAGCGCGCGGTGGGCGCTGTGCGGTGCTGGGTCAGCCCAATGTGGGCAAATCGACGCTAGTCAATGCGCTGGTGGGTCAGAAGCTCTTCGCGGTGACGCCCAAAGCGGGAACAACGCGCTACCGGGCGATGGGCCTTGTGCACATCGATGCGCCGCCGACACAAATCGCGCTCATCGATACGCCGGGCATCGCAACGCGGTCGCAGGTGCTCGGACGGGCGCTCCGCGAGGAAGCGCGCGCGGCGCTCGAGGGCATCGATGTGGCTTTGGTCATGCTTGATGCGGCGATTGCGAGCAAACACGAGACGCTCGTGGATGAGGACCAAGAGCTCTTTGACCTGCTCAAAGATAGCGACGTTCCTGTCGTCCTTGCCCTCAATAAGGTAGACAAAGTGAAGCCGCGTGAGCGCTTGCTACCCCTGCTTGCGCGCCTGCCGGAACAGACCGGGACTGCGGACATCGTGCCCATTTCGGCGACCCGCGCCTCCGGTCTCGACCGCCTCATCAGCGCATTGCGTCCGCACCTGCCGGAGGGGCTGCCGTATGACCCTGAGTTGCTTACGGACAGACCCGCGCGCTTCTTCGCGGCGGAAGCCGTGCGCGAGGCGGTGCTGTTGCAAACCTACCGGGAAGTGCCCCACGGCGTCGCCGTTCGCATCGATAACTTTGAGGAGGGTGCCAACCGTTCGCGTATCGAAGCGACGGTGTTCGTCGATAAGGACAGCCACAAGGGGATCATCATTGGCCAGGGTGGCCGCCGCTTAAGCGCTATCGGTCAAGCCGCGCGTCTGGCGCTTGAGGCGCAGCTCGGGCAGCCCATCGTGCTGAAGTTGTTTATTAAGGTGGCTGAGGGCTGGACTCGGGAAGCCGGCAAGGTGAGCGCGATGCGCCGCGAGGAGACGGGCGATGTCTAGACGTAGGCTCTCCTCTCCGCCCGCGCCGGCCTATCAGCCTGGCGTCCTGCCGCTGGTGGCCATCGTTGGCCGGCCCAACGTCGGCAAAAGTACCCTTTTCAATCGGCTCACGCGCTCGCGCAAGGCGCTGGTCGACGACCGTCCGGGTGTCACCCGCGACCGACACTACGCGGCCACTGAAACCTTTGGTCGGCCGTATTTCCTGGTAGACACGGGGGGGCTGAACGTCGATGCGTCGACGTTGCTGCACCAGCACATCAACGAGCAGATTCGCACGGCCATGGCGGAGGCGGACCTGCTTGTGTGCGTGCTCGACGCCCGTGCGGAGCCGACGGAGGCTGATCGCGTGTTGATGGAGGCGGCGCGTGCTTCGCAGAAGCCGCTCATCGTCGTTGCCAACAAGGCCGACGCACCCTCCCACGCGCACGAAGCCGCGGCGCATTACGAGCTTGGTGTCGACGAGATTCTTCCCATTTCGGCGCTGCATGTTCACGGCATGGCGCTTTTGGAAGAAATGATTGCGGGCTACCTGCCCAAACCCGTCGCCGATGAGGATGCGGACGTAGGGGAGCTACCTAGGGTGGCGGTGCTCGGTCGGCCCAATGCCGGCAAGTCGTCGCTGACGAACCGGCTGCTCGGCGAAGCCCGTCAAGTGGTCGACGATGTGCCTGGGACCACCACGACTGCCACGGAGACCTTGGTCACCCTTGGCGGTAAACAGATGATCTGGATCGATACCGCTGGCATTCGCCGACGTCGGTCTGTGGAGCGCGGTCTCGAATCGCTCAGCGTGCTGCAGGCCATCGACGTGATGCGGCGTGCTGACGCCGTCGTACTACTCGTCGATGGTAAGGAGGGCGCAGTAGAGCAGGACGCGAAGCTTGCGGCGCTCGCCTCTGAGTCCGGCCGTGCCCTTATAGTTGCGCTTAACAAAGTGGACCTATGGCAGGGCGAGCTCGACACGACCCTGCGCAGCGTTGGCGACAACCTCTCGTTCGTTGAATGGGCGCCAAGGGTTCGCATCTCGGCGACCCATGGTCGCGGGCTCACACGTTTGGAAACGACCCTAGCGAAGGTCCTGGAGGCCCACGCACGTCGTGTGAGCACAGCTGAGCTCAACCGCTTCTTCGCCGCGGTCATCGAGGACAATCCGCCGCCGGTAACAGGGGGTCGCGCGCCGCGCATCTACTACGTCACCCAAGCCGCTACGTGCCCGCCGACCTTTGTGGCCATGACCAACGGTCCAGACCGCATTCGCGAATCCTACCGTCGGTACTTGGTCAATAAGCTTCGCGAGTTTTTCGACTTCGAGGGCACGCCCATTCGAATCTATTTCCGCGGCAAGCCACCCCGCACGCCGGAATCCTAGTCGGGAGTCTACCTTATGCTGGCCAGCTCGATTCGAGTTGGTCGCGCACTAAGCGTTCACGCGGCTTAGGTAACCGTTTCAGGGGGTCCAGATAAGAACGCTGCAGGAAAAAGCAAGTGGGCGCCCTGGCCCCGCTTGCCGGCTTTAGGCCACCTTGAAGGCAGAGTGGGGGAGGGGCGTGCGGGATTCACTCCCGTAAACCCGGGGGGCATGCGTGTAAAATGCCCCCCTGAACAGTTGCCGGCCTAGAACGTCAACGCTCGGTGAAGGCGCATTTGGGTGTTGGCGCCGCGCGCCCAGCATGAGGCTATTTGTGCGGCGTAGTGTGGGCGCCTCTGCGTCAAGGGATGTCGCGCGATTCACTCGAGCCGAATGGGGGGCATTCCATAGAATGCCCCCTGAATGGTCACACGGTCTGTAGGGTCACACAGTGCTAGTTGCGCTGGCAGACGAAGGGAAGCTTGGTGTGGCAGGGGATATCGTTCCACGCGATGCTGCCGAAGTTTTCGCGCATCTGGACGCAATCCTCTCGGGCGCCGCGGTGGTTGTTGGGCTCGCCCCGCAACCAACCGTTGAAAAGCGCATTTTGCGGCACGCAGGTGTGGGACTTGCTCGTGTTGCTGCACTGCGTGAAGACGTCACCGTTGTTAAGCCAGCGCCAGGTCCCGTTGGAGTGGGCGTCGTATCCGCCGAGCCACATCGCCCCGCCGGGACCATTGCCTATGAAGCCGCCTTGGGACCGCGGCGTCGAGAAGAAAGCCTGCTCAGCCGCATTGTGGATGCGAAGCAAGGTGTAGCCGAAGTGGGCGCAAAAGTTGGCGGCGTCATGCCAAGTGCGTCGTTGGTCAAGACATATAATGTACCCCTTGCCAGCGACGTGCTCCGAACGGCAGCCCGCCACGTTGTCTGGGATGCAGGCGCCCGCACCATCGCAGGTTGCGTTCGGACCACACGCGGTGCCCGGAGGCTTGGGCGTTGTCTTGCTGCAACAGGCGACGCCTTCATCGCATTCGATGACCCCGTTGTAACAGGGATTGGCGTGCTGGCAGGCTTCGCCAGCACGCGCGCAATCGATGCACTGGCCGGTCTCGTCGCAGGTTCCGCCCACGCCGCAGGCCGTGCCTGGGGGCTTGAGCGCTCCGGGGTTGCAGCGCGGTGTGTTCGGCGTGTCACAGACGATGACGCCTTCGCGGCATTCATTGCCGGGATTGCAGCTTGAGCCCGCATCCTCGCAGTTCAGACATTCGCCGAAGCCAGAGCACTCGCCACCGTCTTCACAGCTCGTGCCCGCATCCTTTGGCGTTGTTGGCTGGCAGGAAGGAATATTGTCGGTACACGCAATGATGCCATTAAAACAGCTATTCGCCGGTTGGCAGGCCTCGCCAACGTTGGCGCAGTTTAGGCATTGGCCGTCTGCCGAGCAGGTGCCGCCGTTGCCGCAGGGGGTTCCTGGTGGGCGCAGAGACGTGGCTTGGCAGACGGGCTGGCCATCCACGCAGGCGATGACGCCAAAGGCGCATTCGTTCTCTGGCACGCAAGCAGCCCCAACATTCGCGCAGCTTACGCATGTGCCCTCTCCGCTGCAAATCCCGCCAGGACATAGCGTGCCCGTGGGGAGTGGGGTGCCACCTACGCAGGTCGCGTTCTCGCAGGTCGACGGTCCACGGCATACTTGCGGGGGGCAGTCGCTTGCTTGAGAGCAACCACGCGTGCAATCCGGCCGGCAGAGCCTGTCATTCGGATCGTCGCACTCCTCCCCGCGGTCGACGATGCTGTTACCACAGGTGCAGGCATCGGCCTGTGAGCACCGTAAGCCACGCACAGGATCGCAGGTCATGCCCGGTTCTAGCTCGGCGCAGTCAACAGGAGGCGTGGCGCCGCCATTTTGGTCGTCCGTCCCACGGCAAAACACAGAACCTGGGTCGTTTTCACAGGTCCCAGTCGCGCAGCCCCCAGTCAGGAAGGCAGTGAGTACGCCCAATGTCAGGGCTGCCAAGGTCCAGGCTGATGCACTACCCTGGCGGAATCGAGTTGATCCCGTAGGTGAACAGAGTGTGATTGAGGCTGGTATGGGGGGCATAACTTACTTTCCTAACCGACCGTATCGGCTGCAGAGCGCGTGCGCCGTCCAGCGGTGCCGCGAGACAACAGTCATCGGCGCCGGTACTATGCAAGCCTCGTGCACGCATCTCATGTGAACGCTACCAGTGAGCTGCTGGGCGCCACCGTTGGCCGCGTAAGTGGCTAAGATGGCAGAAAGTTGAAGCGTCGAGGCGCGCACTGGCCTCCGTTGGGCTATCTCTCGCGCCAAGCGCGCAAGTGCTTCCGTGTTCGTTGCTGGCGGATAGTGAAGTAGTCACCTGGGTGAAACACGAGGCTCCAGTGTCGTGAGACCGCAGTCCCCCCCCGCTTACGAGCATATGGCTGCCACCGAACCTCGGCGGGTGAGCATGGAGCGGTCCCGTGCGTATCCGGTTAAGGGCCCGAGCCGACCGTGCGTCCTCGCAAAAAATCCGCCAGATTCCTTAATTTCGCTGAGGTTTTTGGCTCTGGGCGTCCGAGCACAGACCCTCAACCGAACACGCAGCTCGCTTAGCCGATCACGCATGGGAGCGGTCCATCGTTCCTGACGCTGCTTTTCTTTTAGCGTTCTAAGGGTGCACCGAATGCAAGACGCTACTAGGCTCCGCCCAACTTCAGAGACGGTCGGATGCGTCTCGCAGTTCCTCGGCTTGAGTGATCCGCCGGGGACGCGCCTGTATTGGTTCGGTGCGCAGTTTCGACGGGTACGAGAGGGTATCGTCGTTGTATTGGGTCACTGGAGCTTGCAGGTTGATATGGATGAATCGATTTCTTTTGCCTCGCTAGGCCTTTCTCAGTCATTGCTGCAGGCCGTAGCGGACACCGGTTACACCGCGCCCACCGCCATTCAGACTAAGGCCATCCCGAAGGTTCTCGCAGGTAAGGATCTTCTCGGTGCGGCTCAAACAGGCACTGGCAAGACTGCGGCTTTTACGCTGCCGATCCTGCAGCGGCTCATGGCAGAACCGCGGCCCGCGGGCCGACCCGGGAGGCCACGCTGTCTTATCCTGGCGCCCACGCGTGAGTTAAGCGCACAAATCCACGAGTCGGTTATCACCTACGGCAAACACCTACCTCTGCGTTCACTCGTGGTTTTTGGTGGCGTGAACATTAACCCGCAGTTCGCGGCATTCCGCAAGCCGCTCGATATTCTCGTTGCCACGCCCGGGCGCCTACTCGACCACGCGGGTCAAAAGACAGTGGACCTCTCCGGCGTCGAGATTTTGGTGCTGGATGAAGCGGACCGCATGCTCGACATGGGTTTCATTCGCGACATCAAGCGCTTGCTTGTCCTTCTGCCGAAGGCCCGCCAGAGCCTGCTCTTTTCGGCGACGTTTTCTGAGCCGATTCGCGCCCTCGCAAGGGAGTTTCTGCGCGACCCCGAAAGCGTCGATGTCGCGCCGCGCAACACGACGGTGCAGCGTATCGAGCAAAGCGTGTACATGACCGATCAGCCTGTGAAGCGCGCGCTGCTCGCGCACCTGATCAAGGACAACGGCTGGGGGCAATGCTTGGTGTTTACCCGCACCAAGCATGGGGCGAATAGGCTCGCGGAATACCTAGACAATCAGGGTATCAGCGCTGCAGCTATTCACGGGAACAAGAGCCAAGCTGCGAGAACGCGGGCGCTTGCCCACTTTAAGAGCGGCGAGGTGTCCACCCTTGTAGCGACGGATATCGCTGCCAGGGGCCTTGATATCGAAGAGCTGCCGCAGGTGGTGAACTTTGAGTTGCCCAATGTGCCCGAGGACTACGTCCACCGCATTGGGCGAACAGGCCGCGCCGGGTCATCGGGACAAGCCGTCTCGCTGGTCGACGCCGCGGAGACCAAGTTGCTCACGGATATCGAGCGTCTGATCAAGCAGCGTATCCCTCGGTCAACGCCGGAGCGCTTCACCCCACCTGCGCGCGCGGAGGTTGAGGCCCCGCGTCCGCCGCGCCCCATGTCGCGTCCCCGCGGTGGTTACGGCCAAGGACGAGGTGCGGGCGGGCGGTCGCCTGGCGCGCGGGCGCGTTGAGATCGGCAGCACCAAGGGAAAGTGTGCGTCAGGCAGGATGCTTCTCAGTGCTGTGGCGCTCCCTTCGGCAGCGCTCGGAACAATAGAGAACCTCCGTCCAGCATTTCGCCCACTTCTTCCGCCAGGCAAACGGGCGCTGGCATACCGGGCAAAGCTTAGTTGGAAGCTGCGCCTTTTTGCGGTGCTTTGTCATCTCGGAAGGGCGTGTCGAACGCACCGGGAAGCGTGGTGCTCTGCGAGGAGTCGTCGGGCCGCGCTCGCACGCGCGTTGCGCGTATTTGAGGACCCGATCGCCTTCCTCTGTCGCAGCTCGCAAGTCTTTTTGCGCACGTTCCATGGACGTGGAGACGCAGCGAGCCTAGGCTCGGCCGGGTCTAGGGCTGATGTTATCGAGCATCCAGGCAGGTTACGGCGGCAAAAGTGCGAAGTGCGCATGAATGCGTCGCCCTTGCTTCTGAGCCACAGGCGAAAAAGTCGCGCGACGCGCGCGCGACTTTGGCTTGGGCGCTCACCTATTCAGTGGGGCCGCCAGGTGAGGGGCTGAGATGCGTTACGTCTATACAGGGCTGGCGTTGGTGGTAGTGGTCGGCGTGTTAGCCGGAATCAAGGGTACCCAGATCGGTTCACTGATCGCCATGGGCAAGGCGATGGAAGCCGCGGGGCCTCCGCCGGAAACGGTCAGCAGTGCAACAGCGGAAGCTGCGGAGTGGGAAGTGGTCCTGTCCGCGGTCGGGTCGGTAGTCTCGGAGAAGGGCGTGACCCTCAAGGCGGAGGTGGCCGGCGTACTCAAGCGGCTCCCGGTTGCGTCTGGGGTCACGGTCAAGGCGGGGCAGGTCATTGCCGAGCTCGACACCGATGTTGAGCGTGCCCAGTTGGCGTCCCTCAGCGCTAGGCGTGAACTCGCCGCGGCGACGCTCAAGCGGTCGGAGAGTTTGCTGGAAGGCGGTGGCGTCTCGCGAGCCCAGTTCGACGTCGATTCCGCGGAACTCAAGGGACTGCTCGCCGACGAGGCCGCACTTAAGGCCCAGATAGCCCGCAAGGTCATTCGGGCACCGTTCGCTGGCAAAGTGGGGCTGCGGCTCGCGAGCATCGGCCAATACCTCGCGGTCGACACCGCCGTCACCACCATCGAATCTGATGACGCGATTTTCATCGACTTTCCGTTGGCGCAGTCGGCCCTTGAGCATGTTGCGCTAGGCCAGCCCGTACGTATCTTCCCTGAAGGCGAACGCGGTCGCGCGCGGGGCGAAAAACCCGTGGAGCGCGAGGCGGTGCCCGCTGTGGTCGAGGGCGCTATCTCGGCAATTGAGCCGCGTGTTGACCCTCGGACGCGTATGGTCAGTGTGCGCGCCACCCTGCCACCCGAGGCATTGGGCCTTCATGAAACTTCGGATGCGCCGGCTCAAGTGGGCCTGCGTCCCGGCATGTTCGCGCCGGTCGCCGTCGTCCTCCCGGAGACGCATAGGGGCGTTGTTGTGCCCGTCACCGCCTTGGTCCGCGCACCCTACGGCGACTCGGTGTTCATCATCGAGGAGGCGAAACCCAAAGAAGATGCGGCTTCAGGCGAGGCTGGTTCAGGTGAGGCTCCGCGCCTGGTTGCGCGACAGAGCTTTGTACGCGTGCGAGAGATTCGTGGCGATTTCGCCATGGTTGAGGAGGGCGTGGAAGCGGGAGCGACCGTTGTTAGCGTGGGTGCATTTAAGCTGTCCAACGGTTCACCCGTTGTCATTAACAACGAGGTGGGTTCTGCGCCTTCATTGCAGCCTGACGTCATCAACCGATGAAGTGGCCGCCACACTGTGCATAGACAGGAGAGGGTTGAGTCGGGGTAAGCGCTCAGAGTACCGAGAAAGTAAAAACGCGGTAGCAAAGAGCCGCGTGAGCGCTGAGTCCCCACGCGCAGCTTTAGGTTTTTGGGGGAGGGTTCGCGGGATTCACTCCCGAAAAACGGAGGCAAGCGTTTAGGATGCCCACCGAACGGTT
>SLEO01000190.1 GCA_007124745.1 Myxococcales bacterium | reverse complement strand
TACAGACTGCAACACGGCCCTGTCTTGCAATGATTCGAACTGCTTTCGCGTTCAGGCAGCGGTTCGGGCTCAGGGTCACAGTGCTTGCCATCCCGGGGACCCTCGCTGGGAGACGGTCTCCTGTGAATCGCTTCACCGGGGTCCTAGGGAGTTACGGTCTCCCGGGTGGTTTGCACGCCTATCCGCTTTCACGTTTAGGCCAACTTCAAGACAGCGTCCCGCCCTTCGGTCGTGCTTCTTGAGATACAAGCAGCGGTGTTGAAGCGCCAGGCTCCGCATGATTGTGGCCGCGAGGCCACTTTTTTCTTTGCGCCTCAACACCGCTGCTGAGAGCGGACTGTGAGAAAGGCGTTGGCGTTGGCTTGCCGATATCCACACGAGAGAGTAACTCTTAGGCAATGAATAGAAGATCGATAGTCGTGACCTGCAATCATGCCATCCGATTACACACTGCACTGTTGACTGTTGCTGCAGCTTTGGTCGCAGCGGTTTCTGCATGTGCAGAGGTAACTGGCAGCGAAATCGAAGATGCGAGTAAGTCAACGCCACTCCATGCAGAACGCATCGATGCATGGCCCTCGAGCAATGTTGGGTGCCAAGCAAGACGTGGTCACTGGCGGTATGGGGTGGAGGTTAGTCGCAATCTTTGGCTAAACGTAGAGCGCTATGTTTACGTGCAGAACATGAGAAACGAGGAAACCTGGAGAATTATGATGCCACGCACTGGTTTGGGGTCGTATAGAGGTCAGCTCCAAAGAGATGGAAGAGATGGGCTGTGGGGTATTTTCAGATTTTCACTGAACGTGTTCGCAAACGTGTTCGCAGATCAGACGCACGCAACCGCAACCTACTATCATGAGGGTCTGTCGCCGGATGGCACCCTTTGGGTTAACGACATTGAAGGCGTGCATTGTACCGGACCACAGCAATAACCAGAACGGCCTGGAGTCTGAAGTACATGTTGACTTTAGAGTTATCGCGGACGCGGGAGCTGGGCTCCGCGCCTATGAAGCGAGGGGCCACGCAGGCCGCCGCTGGCGTTTTCCGTTTGGCGCCGCGTGACGGCGTGTCCGCGCATCCTCCTGGGCGTATTGAAGCGATTCACAATCGATTAGTAATCGATTGTGAATCGCTTGGGCGTTGTGCAGGACTAGGGGGTGCGGATGCCGAAGAGGTATTGGTATTGTTGGAGGGCGTAGCGGTCGGTCATGCCGGAGATGTAGTCGGTGAGGGTGAGGAGCTTTTCGGCGGGCGTGAGCTGTTCGCGGGCGGCCTCCAGGCTGCCGAAGTCACGGCCGGGGCGGCTGAAGGCTTCGAGGGGCAGCAGGTGGAGCAGCATGCGGTCGTGCATCGACAGGGTCGGCGCGGTCAGGGCGTCGGCGAAGAGTTCGAGCAAGCCCCCGAGGACGCGGAAACCCGCGCAGGCGATCTGCACCACGTGCTCGCTGTTGTAGGCGTGGCGGCGTGCCCCGTCGATAAGCTCGCGGTACGCGCTCACCATCGGCGCCCGATCGATGAGGCTGCCCTCGAAGGTGCCCCCTTCTAGCGCGTGCAGGTGCGCTTTAAACGCCTCGAAACACGCCACCGTCAGCGCGTGAATCGCCGCGGCGCGTAGGCGGGAAACGCGGCTCGACTGCGAGTCGGACGTGTGGTCGCGAAAGCCCGGCGTCGCTGCGGCCAGGGGTGTCAGTAGGCCGCGACACGTCTCGAAGTCGATGAGGCGCAGCTTGAACGCATCTTCAATGTCAATAACGCCGTAACACACGTCATCGGCGGCCTCCATCAGGTAGGCGAGGGGGTGGCGGCGGTAGATGCCCGGCGTCACTTGCAGCAGGCCCAGCGTGGAGAAGGCAGATTCCGCCAGGTCCTTGTCTTCCTGGAAGTAGCCAAACTTCTTCTCGGCGGTGACGTTCACGTCGCGGGGTCGGCCCTGCGGCAAAGACGCGGCGGGGTATTTCGCCATCGTACCGATAAAAGCGAGGGTGTTCTGCAAACCGCCGGGCCGCTCCCGCGCCTGCAGCCGGCTCACGATGCGAAAGCCCTGGGCGTTGCCTTCAAACTCAAGCAGGTCCAGGCGTTCGGCGGCGCTCAGTGCCGGCTGCCGCTTGGCGAGCCAGTGCCGCGCCCAGGACTGAATAGCCGCCTCGCCGGCGTGGCCGAAGGGCGGGTTGCCCAAGCGTCGCTCCCAGGGAGCTTTTGGCACCGCAACCGGCGCGTTGCTCTGTCCGAGTGGCGCGGTCAAAATGGCATGGAATGGCTACGGGTCTCCCCGCCTAAAAGGGATGTCCGGGGAGTATCACATTGAGGGTGGCGGCTTTCGATGCGGACCTCACGCGCTGCTAGGATTTGGGGAAGTAGCTCATGGCGCATGGCGTCGCTCCCACGGAGGTTTTGGCACCGCGACGGGCGATTGTGTGCGCTGTCCGAAGAGCGCGGTCGCCTTGGCGCCGAATGGCCCTGGGCTCCCCTCCCTAGAGCGTGATCCGCGAGAGTTGTAAGCGAGGAGCGGGTTGCGGCGGTCGGCGGAATGTGATCGACTGGCGTTATGCCGAGCAGTCTCTCATTGGACCTCAAGGAGCGCATCGTTCGCAGCGTATGTGAAACTGTCCCAGGGAGGTTTCGGTTGCCGAACCGACCGAAGTGCTGTGCATTGGCGCACCGAGGGACTCTCTTGCCTGCGAGAGGCACGATATTGGGGCTGATACGTATGGAGTTTTGGGCGCGTCGGGTTGCGTGGGCAGCAT
>SLEO01000181.1 GCA_007124745.1 Myxococcales bacterium | reverse complement strand
CGCTCACGGAGGTGGGGGAGCGCGGGCTCGCGCTGAAGCGCCTCCACGCCACCAATAACTTTCCCGAGTTCACCGGCCGCCTCTGCCCCGCACCTTGCGAAGAATCCTGCGTGCTCAACATTCAGGAGGAGCCCGTGGCGATTAAGCAGGTCGAAAAGCACCTCATCGACTGGGGCTTCGAGACCGGCGCGGTGCTGCCGCAGCCCCCGGCGCGAGAGCTACGTAGCCGCGTCGCGGTGGTGGGCTCGGGCCCAGCGGGGCTTGCCGCCGCACAGCAGCTTAGGCGCGCGGGGCATCAGGTGACCGTCTTCGAACGCGCCGCCAAAGCCGGCGGCCTGCTGCGCTACGGCATCCCCGACTTCAAGTTAGAACGCGCCGTTCTCGACCGGCGCATCGCCCAGCTTGAGGCGGAGGGCGTGCAGCTTATGTGCGGTGTCGAGGTGGGCAGCGACTTGCCCGCCTCCCGCCTCCTCAGCGACTTCGACGCCGTGTTGCTGGCCGTCGGCGCGGAGCAACCCCGCGACCTCGACCTTCCGGGGCGCGACCTCGCGGGCATCGTGCAAGCGATGGACTACCTCACCGCCGCCAACCGGACCGTCGCTGGCGAAGCGGGCGCACTCCCAGAGCACTTCAACGCCCACGGTAAAGACGTGATGATCATCGGCGCCGGCGACACGGCCTCCGACTGCCTGGGCACCGCCAACCGCCAGGGCGCAAAGCGTATCCGGCAGCTCTACTACAAGCCTGCGCCACCTAAGGCGCGCACCGCCGACATGCCCTGGCCCTGGTGGCCCGCAACGCTGCGCGAATCCTCCTCCCACGAGGAAGGCGGCGAGTGGCGCTTCGCCGTCCAGCCCCACGCCTTCGAGGGCGCAGGCGGGCACGTGAAAGCGCTGCACTGCGCCGAGGTCGCCTGGGCCCAAGACGAAGCCGGGCAACCGCGCCTGGACACGCTGGAGGGCCCCGGACAGCGCATCGAGGCGGATCTTGTGCTCCTGGCCATCGGCTTCTCGGGCATCACCCAGGCAAGCTGGCTCGGGGACTTGGGCGTCGCCGCAGGTACCCGCGGGCGCCTCACGGTGGACGACGACTACCGCACCTCCGCGCGCCACGTCTTTGCGTGCGGCGACGCCACTCGGGGCGCCTCGCTCATCGTCTGGGCGATATGGGAGGGCAGGGAAGCCGCCCACCGCATCGACCGCGCCCTCCGTGGCGCCGTCCACCTACCCACCCTGCCCCTCCACACCCCCTTTATCGCCTAGCGTGGAGCCGGACACCTCGCCCTAAATCACCACCCTGAGGTGGACCCCAAGTTCTGGACCGTTAGGGTGCTTGGCGAAGGAACGCCGCGCTTGCGACGTTCGACAAAGATGGTGGGTGTCAAGGTAGCGGCCCTTGCCGGCCATGCTGCGTTTGATGCCGCGATAGAGCGCTACGGCAGCGCGATGCACGGCTGGGTCCAGTGCGCCGCTCGCTTTCCCGGCCCCGGCTTCGTCAGCTCCAACAACCACACCGCCGCGTTACCAGACCGGGGGCCCGGCGGTGCTTCAAGCTGTGACCGGGAGACTTTGATGGTGCCTTCTCGACTTAGCTTGGCTTTCAAGTCTAACCGCATGAGCTTTGCGGCCATGAGCGGCGCGTCGCGCTTTCCTGACTCCCAGCGACTAACGGTTGAGACATCGACCCCCAGCGACAGCGCCATCGCCTCCCGCGAAAGGCCGAGGTACTCGCGCACAAAACGCAACTCGCCCGGTTCGAGTGGACCCTGCGCCTTAGCGAAAATTTGCGCGATGCGCTTATGCAGATCCTCGGGCTGCTCGATCACCATCGATGACTCGCCACAGCTCGCACACACAATGAACGGAAGCCCCGTCAGAACGATATTCGGCAACCCTGCCTCCACGTAGGCATGATCACGATGCTCTACACGCACCTTTCGGGAGTCACATACGGGACAGGTTTCAATCATCGCTTTTGCTCCCAAAATACTGTGATCACCACAACGCTCTCTTCAACCTTGAGCCGAAAAACGACGTCCAAGCTCCTGAAGCATGCGGTGTAGGTTTCGATACCATTCACATCGCTCGCGTTGTGATGGTAGATGCCTCGCCGCAACGCCTCCCGAAGTTGCTGCACCGTCACCGCGCGCTCTGCCATGCGCTCGCGCGCGTGCCGGGTAAGCACGATGCGTTGATCCAGCGCCTCGCACACCATTTTTCGGAAGGCGCCACCACGAATGGAGACCTTCGCCACTTCACCATTATGTGCCATTGGCACAGCGCGGGCAAGAGTCCCGACGACCCACATCGACGCTAGCGGCAATCTCGTAGCGCGACGTGCTCGGGAATATATCGACCGATTTGACCTCCTGACCCAACCTGCGACTGAGCTTAAGGTAGAAGCGCGGCTGCGCGCAGCCGCGCGCCACGGCGTACGAAGCGCCCGGTAGGATGCGTCTCGGAGCGGTCATGTGCCCGGCCTCGGTCAGCTCAAGTCGCGGCTCGCGTGCCTCCATACGCTCACTGGGAGCGGCACATGAAGTAGAAGCGCCGCTGGGTGCAGCGCCGCGCCACTACGTGGTAGCTGCCGGGAACGATGCGCCTCGGCGCGGCCATGGCGCTCACATCGGCCTCAAGGCTCAGAAGTTGTGTCGCCCAAGACCTCCCCGGGAGCCCTGACTCGTGATCACATCTCGGCCTCGGCGTGTTTTAGCTGCAAAGCGAGGCGAAATCCTGTGACGTAGT
>SLEO01000206.1 GCA_007124745.1 Myxococcales bacterium | reverse complement strand
TCGATCACGAAGTCGCCGAAGGCGAGGGCGCCTTCTACGGTCCCAAGATCGAGTTTCACCTTAAGGATGCGCTGTCGCGCTCCTGGCAGCTCGGCACGATTCAGGCTGATTTTAACCTTCCGGAGCGCTTCGACCTCACCTACGTCGGTCCGGATAACCTGCCGCACCGCCCGATCATGCTGCACCGCGCGCTCTTGGGGTCGCTCGAGCGTTTCCTCGGTGTGCTTATCGAGCATTGCGGGGGGGCATTCCCCGCTTGGCTAGCGCCGGAACAGATCGTCATCGCCAGCGTGGCGGCACCGTTCGCCGACCTCGCGGAAGCGCGCGCGCAGGCGCTGCGCGCCTTGGGCATCCGGGCGGTCGCGGACAGCAGTGATAACAAGCTAGGCGCGAAGATCCGGGCGGCGCGCATGCTGCGCGCGCCCTTTATCGGCGTTCTCGGTGAGCAGGAAGCCCAGAACGGCGGGTTATCGTTGCGCCGTCGCGAAGAAGGCGAAGACCTAGGATTGCTGACGTGGGATGCCGTGATTTCTACGCTTCAAGCTGCTACGGCACCCCCGAGTGCCGCGGTCTGAACCCTTTCCGCCCCGGGGACGGGTCCGCGCGTGGTACAACTACTAGACGTCTCGTCCGGGCAGCGTGTTTCGCCTGCGACGTGCGCCGCCAGTGCCTTCTCCAAGCCGATTTTGTGCGGTGGGCGTGGCGAGCTGATTGCGAAACGCTTGGCTGTGGACTAATCCTCAGCCGCGAGCCCGTGCGCCCGCGGAGCCCAAGACCGCGTCGGCGCCGTGCGCGAGTCCCGCACCAGCGGGCGGCCTTTCGTGCCGAAAGAAGTGAAACCAGGGGCGTGCGCGCCCGAAGCTAGGAGAGTAACGCCATACCCCGCCCCCCGATGAATAACGTTCGCCGTCCAACCGGACCCCGTGTCAATGACCGCATACGCGTACCTGAGGTGCGCGTCATTGGTGCTGATGGCGAGATGCTGGGCGTGATGGCGACCTTCGACGCCCGCAAGCTTGCGCAGACCAGCAACCTCGACCTTGTGGAAGTCAATCCCAAGGCTGTGCCGCCGGTGTGCAAGGTCATGGACTTCGGCCGCTTCAAGTACGAAGAGAAGAAGCGCGCGAACGACGCCAAAAAGCGTCAGGTTCAGCAGGAGCTGAAAGAGATCAAGCTCCGGCCCAAGACCGACGATCACGACCTCGATTTCAAGATCAAGCACGTGAAGCGCTTCCTCGAAGAGGGCAACAAGGTGAAGCTCACCGTGCGTTTCCGCGGTCGTGAGATCACCCACCCGGAAACCGCGCAACGCCAGCTTGAGCATATCGTGCACGCCGTGAAGGATGAGGCGCTCATCGAAGTGGCCGCGCGCATGGACGGCCGCACGATGGTCGCGATTGTCGCGCCTAAAGTACGTAAGGGCTAACTCGCATGGCGCGCCGTCGGAAAGATGGGGGGTCCTCCGAGTCCCTGCCGCTTGAGCTCGCACAGGCCGAGCCGGCACCCCTCGCGGATGAGGCGCGCACCCGCTACCTCAACTACGCGCTGAGCGTGATTACGGCGCGCGCACTGCCCGACGTCCGCGACGGGCTCAAGCCCGTTCAGCGGCGCATTCTTTACACGATGTTTCAGGAGCTGAAGCTCCGCTCGGACGCCCGCTACCGTAAGAGTGCGGCGGTCGTCGGCGAGGTGATGGGCAAGTTCCACCCTCACGGCGACTCGGCCATTTACGACGCGCTCGTGCGCTTGGCGCAGTCCTTCGTGATGCGCATGCCCCTCGTTGATGGCCGGGGCAACTTCGGCTCTCCCGACGGCGACGGTGCCGCTGCCATGCGTTACACCGAAGCCAAGCTGATGCCGCTGGCCGACGCTCTGATGACGGAGCTGAGTCAGGAAACGGTCGCGCTACGGCCGAACTACGACGGCACGCGACAGGAGCCCGTTGTCCTGCCCGCGCGTTTCCCAAACCTCCTAGTTAACGGCTCCCAGGGCATCGCTGTGGGCATGGCGACGTCGATTCCGCCCCACGCGCCCGGCGAGGTCATCGATGCGTGCCTCAAGCTCATCGCGCGTCCCGACATCGAAATCGTCGACCTGATCAAGATCCTCAAGGGCCCGGATTTCCCCACGGGTGGCGAGGTCGTGGCCTCGCCTCAGGCACTGCTCGACATCTACACCAAGGGCCAAGGGTCCCTCACCCTCCGGGGGGAATGGCGCGTCGAAGAAGGCCCAGCCCGCGAACGCCTCTTCGTGATCACGTCGATTCCCTACGGCATCGAACGCTGCACGCTGGTGGAACGCATCGCCGCCCAGATTATCGAACGCAAGCTGCCGCTGCTTACAGATGTACGTGACGAAAGCACAGACGACTGCCGGGTAGTCTGCGAGATGCGTGCTGAGGCGCACGCCGAGCAGGTGGCGAGTTACCTCTACAAGCACACGCCGCTGGCGACGCATGTCGCGTTTAACCTGACGTGCCTGGTGCCCGTAGATGAGGGCCGCATCGCCGCGCCGCGCCGGCTCAATCTCAAGGAAATGCTGCGTTACTTCCTCGACTTCCGCATGGAAGTGACGACGAAGCGACTCGCTTATGACCTCGCCTCGCTTGAAGCCCGCATCCACCTCCTCGAAGGCTTCGAGATCATCTTCGCCGACGTCGATGAGGTGGTGCGCATCATTCGCAGCTCCGAGGGCCGCAAAGACGCGCATCAAGCGCTCTGTAAGCGCTTTGGCCTTTCGGACAAACAGT
>SLEO01000180.1 GCA_007124745.1 Myxococcales bacterium | reverse complement strand
GTCGAGGCCGCAGGTGAAGCGAGCTGCGCCTTGGCGAAGCGCATCCTAGGCGCGGGAGCGAAAGTGACGCTTTTCCACGCCTACAACGTGCCGTTCGAAGGCTTCATCACACCTGCGTACGCCAGTGGCAACCGCGGTGAGTTTGGCCAGGCCATCCGAGACGAAGCGCAAACCGTCTTGAACGCCCTACGCGCTCATGCTCGAACACTCAGTCTCGACGCCGATCTCCTTCTAGAAGAAGGCGACGCACGCGCCCGTATCATCGAAGCCGCCCAAACCCTAGATGCCGACCTCATCGTCGTGCGAACCCACGGCCGCAGCGCCCTCACTCGCCTGCTCATCGGCAGTGTCGCCGCCTGGGTCGTAGCCGCCGCCGGCTGCGACGTCCTCATCGACCGTGCGCCCTAGCAGTCTGACGTTAAGCGGCACCGATCGAACCGTTGAGTGGGCTGCCCGCGCAACAGCCCGACGGCATGTCGGATGACTCGCCTGGCCTTGTGGCATTCAGAGTGACAGGGACGGTCACTCTGCACCCTTGTGCGTCGCGCTCCGCTGTGCCTGAGACGGAGCCCACGCTAGGCTGTCGGCGTTCATGGATTCTGGATTCAAGATGACGCGGCGTTCGATATGGCAGGTCAGCGCGCCAGCGGTGAATGTTCTGCGCGGCGTGGCTCTGGGGAGCGTGGTGGGGTGCTTGTGCGGGCTGGCATCGGCGGCGTTTTTGGCCGCACTTGAGTGGGTGACAGATTTTCGCACCGACAACACGCTGATCGTGTTTGCGCTTCCTCTCGCTGGCCTTGGCATCGGCCTGGTGTATGGGCGCCTGGGCAAGGACATAGCACCGGGGACCAATCTTATCTTGGAGACGGCGAACGACCCTGCACGGCCGGCGATTCCGCTGCGGATGGCGCCAATGGTGCTGGTTGGGACGGTGCTGACGCACCTCTTTGGCGGAAGCGCCGGTCGCGAGGGAACGGCCGTGCAGATGGGTGCGAGCCTCGCCGATGGGGTGGCGCGCACGTTCCACTTGCAAGGGCGTCTCCGGTCGGAGTTGCTGGTCGCTGGCATGGCAGGCGGATTTGGTTCTGTCTTTGGTACACCCGTTGCGGGCCTCGTCTTTGGTCTCGAGGTCATTGTGATCGGACGCCTCAGCTACGCCGCCATTCTGCCCGCAGCGTTTGCAGCGCTAGTCGGTGACATGGTGACTCACGCCACCGGCATGGCGCATGTGCCTTATCCCACCGTCGCGAAGCTCGGACTGACACCGCTCGTGTTGGCCAAGTGGGTGCTCTTCGGCCTCGTGATGGCGGCGGTGGTGGTGGTGTTTATACGGCTCACCGCGGGCCTGAAGGCAACCCTCACCCGCTTCATTCCTGCCTTACCCCTTCGGATGGCCAGCGGGGGTTTGCTCGTCGTGCTGATGTGGCAGCTTGCGCAGACCGACGACTACCTCGGCCTTGGCATTCCCACGCTCGTTCGCGCATTTTCAGACCCGGACTTGGCCTCGAACGCCTTCGCGCTGAAGCTGATCTTCACGGCAGTAACGCTCAGCGCCGGGTTTTTGGGCGGCGAGGTTACGCCGCTCTTCTTCATCGGCGCGGCCTTGGGCAACGTCTTTGGGCGCTGGCTCGGGTTGCCACTGGACCTTGCGGCGGGCGTAGGCATGGCCGCTGCCTTCGCCACTGCGAGCAATACGCCCATCGCGCTGTCGATCATGGCGGTAGAGCTGCTCGGAAGCGCTGTCCTTCCTCACGTGGTCATTGTGTCCGTCGTGGCCTTTATTGTCTCGGGTAACCACAGCATCTTCCACGCGCATCGACTCGCGCAGCCCAAGCACGGCCATCAACGCTTCGATGAACCCATTCCCCTCGCACAGCTCGCCAAGCGCGACGGCAGCCAACCCTCGTAGGACGGCCAGAGAGCTACGCGGCTTCGGCCTGGCTTGAGCCCAGAACCGAATCTAAGGCGGGGGGCCGCAGTTGGAACCTGGGCCGGGACCGAGGGTGGCATCGGTCACTAGACCTTCCGGCGTCACGTGACCCAGCCAACCCCGCCGGTCCGCCTCGGGAACCGGGAGCGTGTAGAGCACGTAGAGTTCCTCGCCGGGAAAGTCATCAAGCTCGGCGCGAAAGATATCGATGAACTCGCCATTAAGGCCCCCGATAAGCGGGCAGTCTGCGGCCTCCATCGCTGCCACAATCTCGGCTTCTGTCGGGATGCTTGCCACGTCCTCATCCCGCAGGAACTCGTAGATGACTGCGCCGTTCTGCGGGGTGGTCCTTGGGAAAGATGAGGCCACTGCGCGCGCGAAGTAATCGACTGTGAATAGGTCTCGGTCTTGAGAATTCGCAAAAGAGAAGCGCAGCGAAGAGGCATCGACGGGGTCGTCGGTCAGTTCGAGCTGGACGCGACCCTGGCTATTGGGCCTGCGCATCAGGATGACCTCGAGGTTGGCGTCGTCGTTGAGGGCGCGGGCACGCTCGAGTGCATCCGTCAGATAAAAAGCCAAGGCCTGGTCGCGCGGTAATGGCCTGTTGTTCGGGTCGTTGAAGATGTCATCGTTGAGGGCAGCCTCTAGCCCTGGGCCTCGGCTTGATCCGCAAGCGTGCCTTACAAGCGTGATGCGACCGGCGCTCTCGCGCTCGGGATCGCCAACGTAGGCCGTGTACTCGAGCTCGAGGTTCGAACCGGCAAGGCTGCCTGTGAGCGTCAGCAGCGTGGCCTCATCGCGGCGGCCCTCTCCCGCCACGGTGCCGGTTCCCTGCGAGGCATCCATCGCCTCGAGAACGAGGGAAAGCGTACCAAACGCCTCGCTCTCGCCACTTAGCTCCGACCGCTCGGCGCTGCGGTCTCCCGCTAGAGCCGTACGGTCGAATGCTTCATTGGCAGCGGGCTGCTCGTCATCCTCGTCCTCGTCTTCGGCGGGCAGGAGGTCCCGCTCGAGGTCAAGCCGGCCCGAGCTGCGCTCCGCCCGCAACTCAATCTCCAAGCGCACGCTACCGCTAGTGGCTGCCTCGTTCTGGCGCCACGTCCCAAACCAGCAGCCTGCGAATGCATCGATAGGTTCGGCTACCGGTACCGCCGGTTCACCCGCCTCTTGCGTGTCGGCACAGCTCCACAGACAGAGGCAGACGGCCGAGAGGAAAGGAAAAACTCTGTGATGACTCGCTAACATGAAGGCATTGGTAAGGGAGGAGAGCCAGCAGTGGACGGCATATGGGGAACGCTCGTCGTTCCGAGTGAGCTCTCTGGGCGTGGGGCGCTTTGTTTGACGGGAGAGCTCACCTCAACAGGCTGCACTTCTCAGGGCTTTCCTGCCGCGGCATCACCCTGAGTATTCCGCAACCGCATCTCACGTGCGCTTCCTTAGGGTATCAGCCAGTTGGACTCTGGGACAAGGCCTCTCGCCGCGAATGCCCGTAAGCGCCCTTGGCTACCTTCTCGCAGCATAGGTGGGCAGAGAAGCACAGAAGTGTCTGGTTAAGGACCTCCGTCGGGCGCGCCCACCACCGCGACAGCGAGGCACAGCTCGGGAGCGCGCGGCATGGTGGCGAGTCCGCACTACCGGCTCCGGCCCCTCACCGGGTCCCGGGTCACTCGGCCGGCGACTCGGTGTTCGCCTTGGGGCCGGACGGTGCATCGGGCTGCCACTCGGCCTGGCCTTCGAGCAGGAAGAGCACGCGTGTGGCCTCTTTGTCCATAAGTCCGGAAAGGAACGATGTGCGCTTAATATCAATGGCGAGGGCGCCAGTGGAACCCGGTAATCGCTCCTTAAGCGCGGCTTGCTTGTCGGTGCGCGCCTTCGCAAGCGCCGCCTCGATGGGGAAAACGGCAGCCTCGGCCACCTCCGCTGTTAGGGCATCTTGGTCGACCCAAGGGACCTGCCGAACCCGAGCGTCGAAGCGTTCGTATTCATCGAATAGCAGGTCGAGCGCCGCCGAGGATTTCTCTGACAAGGCCAACTTTCCGATGATGAGCCGCGGCGGCTCTGCCTGCGTTTTGAGGCGGCCGCGCCAGTAAATGGTGCCCGTAGCAGAACCATCAAGCGTCATCGCAAGTGAAACCCGGCCGTCATCTGCACCGTACACGTTGACCGCAGTCACGCGAATGTGGCGCGACGCCCTGTCGGGGAAGCGCCGACCCACAAAACGGTCAGCGAGGGGCTTTGCAAGATCCTCAAGGGGTAGAGAGAACTTGGCGGCAACGCGAAAGCCCGGCTCACCCTTGAAGGGCGGCGGCGGCCAGGGGAGTGTCGGCGGACCGGCGTCGGGGAGCGTATCGACGAGCACCGGGTTCAGCGCGACTTGCACATCAAGCGCGATGTCTTGTTCCTCGATCGCGAAACTGCGCCAGGTCAACCCTTTCGGTCGCAACCAAAGCCAGGGTCCGACCTTAGGCTCGGCGGGGCGCGGCGTCTCAAGCTCCTTCCACAGAGCCTGCAAACGCTCCTCAACACCGTTGTAGCCGGCGAGACCTTGTTTGAAGCCCTCGACGCCGCCTAACTCGAGCTCCTTGAGCCCCTCACGCACCACCTGAGCGACATCCAGCTTGGGCGCGCCCGGCCGCAGAGGCAGCGAACATGATACCTCTCCTTCGAGCGCGTAGGTGTGACTCGCTTGGGGAGCTAGGGACCACGCGTCGCCCTGCGCCATGGGAAATCGCCAATGCGCTATCACCTCACGCGGCGCTTCGTCTTGAGCGCCGCACCAAGTCTGTCCCCCACAACCGCACTGGTAGACCGCGACAGACTTGCGGCCACGTGTGATGGCGGTCGCCGCGGAAAAGTAGATCGGCAGGCGCACGTGCACCTCCCCGTCCACAAAGGTCACCTCCGGGTCGCCGCGCGAACCCTTCAGGCGCGCCCTAATCCCTGGCGAGAGCTCGACCCAGCGCAGCGTCTCCACGGCGTCCACCTCGGAGCCGCTGCTGGCTTCTCGTTCATGAAACTGCCCGATGAGGGCGAGCTCAGGCGTGAGTTCCGCGGAGGGTTCGGCCAGCAGCTCAGGCGTCACTTGCCGCGTATTGCGCGTGATTTCGGCGGCGATTTGCGCCTGCAAGTCGGCACCCGCGACGCGAACGCGTAGCGCTAGCGTCGAGTTGGCAACACTCGCCAGTGTGGGGTCGAGACGTTGCAAAGGTGCCGCGACCGAGGTGGGTGCCCTTAACTGTTGGGGCGCACATCGGGCGAGCGCACACAGAGCCATCAGGCTGGCAGCTTGAAAACCAAACCGGTATCCACCGTACGACCGAGGCGCCGCCCCTGATCGACGCCTTAGGCGGGTGCGCCGCGGCGCCCTCACGCCTGATGCCTCGAGTCCAACCACAACCACTAGGACCTAACAGCTAGCCGCGCGCAGAGCAATTTAAGACTTGTGCGGCCTCCTTGGCAATCATCACCGCCTCGTCCGTCGGTACGACCCAAATCTCAGCGCCTCCGCCCCCAGCCACATTCGCGCCTAGGTTTTGCGTCGCGGGCCGTTGGTCGATACGCATCGCCCGGGAGACACGCGCCGCGTTCAATGACGCATCAAGCTGCAGACCCAGGAAAGCCAGACGCGCGACGATGCGCGTGCGCATCGCGCTACCGTGCTCGCCGATACCCCCTGCGAAACAGAGAGCGTCGAGACCCCCGAGAGACACCGTCAGCGAAGCGACAGCCTTCGCGACTCGGTCCGCAAAGACCTCAAGCGCAAAGCGAGCCTGTCCTTCGCCGGCAAGCGCTTGGGCTTCCAGCTCACGCACGTCGCTCTCGCCGCCCGAGAGCGCGAAGAGGCCCGATGCGTGGTTGAGCGCGTGGTCGACGTCTTTCACGTCGACACCGCGCCGCGCAAGGTAGGCAGTCAGGCCGGGGTCGATATCGCCACAGCGCGTCCCCATGACGACGCCGGCGAGGGGCGTGAGCCCCATGGTGGTGTCGCAGCTCTTGCCGTCGGCCACCGCTGTCAGGCTGCAGCCATTGCCTAGATGCGCAACGATGAGACGTCGCGCCAGCGGACTCAGCACGGCCATCGATTCGCTGACAAATCGCACCGACGTTCCGTGGAAACCGTACTTTCTTACGCCAAGGTCACGGTACCAAGCCTCAGGCACCGCGTAGCGGTAGGCGAGCGGTGGCAAGCTCTGGTGGAACGCGGTGTCGAAGACGGCGACCTGCGGCAGGTCGCCGAAGGCTTGCACCGCCGCCCGAATGCCGGCAAGGGCCGGCGGATTGTGCAGCGGCGCAAGCGAACTCAGCGCCTCCAGGGCCTCCTCAACGGCGGCGTCGATGCGAACGGCCTCGCGAAAGCGTTCTCCGCCGTGCACCACACGGTGCGCCACCGCCTCAAGCGTGCCCTCACCCCGCGCCGAAAGCGCTTCAAGTGGCCCCTGTAGGCAGTGTGCCACGCGCGCCAGCGCCTCTGCGTGGCCTGTGAGGTCGAGCTGCTGACTACTGGCTTGCCCTGCGTGCTGGAACGTCAACGTGGACGGCCGGGCCGAATCCAGCGCGTCGATAGCGCCCTCACAGGGGCGCGTGCCGCGCTCGGTCTCGATAAGCGCAAACTTAAGCGAGGACGAGCCCGCATTCAGCACAAGTACCCACATGCGGAGCGGCATAAAGGTGGGCGCCCGAAGCCGCAACCCCTAAGGGCTGGCATGATCACTGCTCCATCACATTATGCCATGACTTCCCCGACACCATCCAAACACTTCCCTGCCTACACCTTATTCTGCGCTGGATTGGCGGCTGTGGCGTGGCTGGGCTGCGCGGGCGACGATACACCCGCTGCAGTCCCTACCCTTCCCGACATCGATCCCGATCGCGGCCGTTCCCTCGATGCCACGGAAGACTTGGATGACACCGGCAAAATCCGCGACCCCGCAGACCACGTTGACCTGCCTCCACGCGAGCCACCGCTTCCAAACATCGACCCGGCGGAGCCCACGCTCGCGACCATGCGCGTCACCACGTTGGTGTGGCAGCCCCAGCCCACTCATCCCTTTCGCGGCCAGATAAATCGCGAGTTGCGGTCTGCCATCGAAGCCCGGACCCTCAACATTATCTTTAAGCATCTTCCCAGCGCCGAAGCTGGGGGAGAGGGACGCCTTGACCTTCACGGGTCGGGCACCTGCTCCAGCCCGCAGCTGTGCGATCCGGGCCCGCGCACCGCGGCGACAACCATCTCTCAGCCAGCGGATCGTACGGCGCTCTGTGAACTGTCCGTGGCCCAGATACCTGGTGTGTTTGGGTTGCTACCATTCGCACCCTGCGTCCGCGGTGATGCCACCGACGTCGAACTCGTCCTCGGAACTCTCGGTGCCGTTCCCTTGGAGTCCGTCGAAATTGTTGCAAGCCATCAGGGAGGACAGCTACCAAGCGGCCTGCTAGTCGGCTTCCTTCGCGAAAGCGTCGCCGCGAGCTTGCCGACGGGCGTGCCCGTCTTCAACACCGTGGCAAGGGTCCTCGGAAGCGCCGACAGAACCACCTTCAACGGGGCACCGGGCTGGTGGCTCCCGTTTACCTTCACTACGACCCCGCTCTAGTCACCTAAGACTAAACTAGCGAGAGGCCCCCATCGCAGGTGAGGGTCGCGCCGGTGATATACGCCGCGCGGGATGAGAGCAGAAACGCAGCGGCGTCTGCAATATCTTCCACACGCCCGAGGCGCCGGAGGGGCAAACGATTGGCAAAGGCACGGGTGGCTTCCTCAGAGCCGAGCAAGCGCTCTACGCCTTCTGTGCCGGCGACCGCGCCAGGAACTACGATATTAACGCGAATGCCTTTAGGGCCCCACTCCAGCGCAAGGGAGCGCGCCAGCGCTTCAACGCCAGCCTTCGCCGCGGATACATGGGACTGACCCTGCATGGGCCGGGCGGCCTGCGGTGCGGACACGACGAGCAAGGAGGCCTCGGGCGTCAGGCGGCTCACGAGCGCGCGCGCCACGTTAAAGGTGCCCATCAGATCGATATCGACCACTGCGCGGAAGCCCCCGGGCGAAAGCGTCTCCGCGGACGCTACGAAGTTTCCGGCGGCCGCGAGGACAGCACCATCGAACGCACCGCTCAGCGCCTCTCCTAGCGCATCCGCATCGCGAACATCGGCGCAGAGCGTTTCCACCCGCTCACCCTCGGGCGAAAGGCGCGCTGCCGCCGCAGCGGCACGGTCCGGATCGCGCCCGTTAAGCACCACAGCCGCGCCCAGCGCGTGCAGCCGCGCCGCGATGCCAAGACCTATGCCCGAGGTGCCCCCGCTCACAAAGTAGCGCTTGCCGCGCAATGCGTTGGCTTCCGACGACATACATTACCTCTAGCGCGAACCCGTACCGAAAGGCGAGCTACGTCGGCACATCGAAGCTTTTCCACAGGTACCAGAGCCTCGATACCAAGGCGTGGCATCACCACGCTCGGGTTCCGTGCTGACACCCCTGCATGACGCAGTCTGCCAATGGCTACGCGACCTTTACCGTACAGGGGGGCACTTTACACGCACGTCCCCCGGGTTCTCGGGAGTGAATCACACGGTATCTTTGGACGCAGGCCCTCCTGCACTCTGCTCATGAGGCGGCCTAACGCTGCGCGTGCGGCCCAGCACCCACGCTATCGACTGCAGGGTTTCCGCCTTCTCGGCCCCCTGAACGCCTACACGCGACTTCCGCTAGCGCGACTTAAGTCGCTTCTTAGCGAGGCGGAACGGCCAGAGAAATCGAAGGAGTGGCTGCATCGCGCGTGTTTGCACCCACACCCGTCCTTGACCCGAAAAGCGTACCACAAGCCCTTCCCCGCCGAAGATAAAGGTCTTGATTTTGGTGCCCAGCGCGATGCCTGGCATCGTGGTGACGCTGTAGGAAAGGCTGGCGTCAAATGCCGCTACGTAGCCCGTATCGACGTAGGTCTCTTGGGTCACGTCGAGTTTGAGCGCGCCGCCGTACGTGTAGAAGAAGAGGTCCCCGGCACCGGTGACTTGCAGCAGAAAGAGTCCCTTGCCCGCGAAGAAGCCGCGCGCACCCTGCCAAGCGGCGTTGAGCTTGAGGCCGGGCGAACCGGCGAGGTAAGCGCCGCGCTGCAGGAGAAAAGGCCGGCTCCCGTCCAGGTGGATGTGGACGACCTCACCCAGCCCCGGCGGTGCGAGCGAGACCTCGCCGCCCGCGCTGCCCGCCTCGTAGGTGCTTAGCCGAGCGGACTCGCCGCTCATCATGCGCGAGAGCGTCCCCCAAAGCCCACTCGCAAAACCAGCCTTCAGGCGCACGCCGGGGGACATCGTCGCCATGGCCCCGGGTTCAGCACACACCCGTTGACCCGGGCGCAAAACCACGGACACCCAGGCGAAATCCGGCCCATGGCGCAGGTCGAAGGTGAGGTGTTCGGTCGGCGCTGGCACTAGGCGTCCCTCCGGCGAAGCAAGCGTCCGATGCCACGGCCAAAGACCCGTGGGTCGTGGGTTTGACAGTAGAGCTTGCCCCGGCCCGAAAAGTCGCAGACCAGCCTCTCACCGCCGAGCAGCGAAGCGCCCCAAGTCCGCGCAGCTTTCGTCGTGCGAAAGGTAAGCCCCTCTTCGAAGGCGACGATATGGCCGGTATCAACGATATGCCCACCCTCCGGCGCGGCGGTCTCACCGTCCTCGGCGACATCGATGGCATAAATGGCGCCGAAGGCGTTGAGCAGGACGCTGCCTTGGCCGGAAGCCCGGACCCACAGGCCGCCCTCCCCGGAAAAGAGCGCGTTCTGCAAACCCTTCCACGTTGCGTCGATCTGCACACCGTGACTGCTAGCGAGCCAGGAGCCGGCCTGGATAATCAGCGCACCGCCGCGGAGCGTATGCACCCTGATGTCACCTAGGCACTTCGGGGCAAGGATGACCTCTTGGCCTTCGCGCGCCGCGATAAAGTGATTGAGAAAGAGGCTCTCGCCGGCGAAGACTCGGCGCAGGGCCTGTCCGACAGCGCCGCCACTGCGCGTCGCCGTTGAGGTGGACACCTCAAGGCCGGGCGTCATCGCAATCATGGAACCAACTTCAGCCGTCAACGTGTCGCCTTGATCCAGCTTCACACGCGCTGCCGCCGCGCCCGGGCCACCGGTAATCTCGAAGCGCATGACTAGGCGAGGCTCCGGTTAATCCAAGCGGCAAAGCGACTCAGGCTACGGGTCTGCACGTAGACAACTCCGCGGCCGCGGAAGCGCGTCACGAGACCCTCGCCGCTGAGGACGCTGGCGAGAAGCCCGCTTGAAAGGCGGAGCGAAACCCGCAGCCCGGCGGTGTGCGCCACTAAGTGGCCCGTATCGACGATAAGCTCGCCGTCTTCCTCGTCGCTTCCCACCTGGCGCGCTTCGATGGCGCCATAGCTCCCAAACCAGAGCTGACCTCGCCCCGACGCGCGCAGCCGCAGGAGCCCCGCCCTCCCCAACCAGGACCGCAGGCCAGCGTACGCCAGGCCAAGGCGCACACCGGGTTCGCACGCCACGAAGGCGCCCGGCTGCAAGTACAGCGTTTCGCATACCTCGGGGAGGGTGGCTGCATCCGAGATAGCCGGAGCCGCAGCACGTGATGGCAGGCTCCCGGGCTCTGGCGGGAGAACGGGTCGCGAAACAGAGGAGGTTCGCAGCGCGCCCGAGGGCGCGGTGGCGGGCACGGTGGCGGGCACGGTGGCGGGC
>SLEO01000282.1 GCA_007124745.1 Myxococcales bacterium | reverse complement strand
TCGATATCGATTTCCAGGTAGGGTTTGCCCACGACGCGCTCGGCGAACACCGCCTCCGCGCGCAGGCTGGGCACCTCTTTGAGGATCGCTTCGAGGGCGAGGCCGAAGCGTTCAATCGACTCGAGGTCCGGGCCGTAGACCTTGATGCCCATGGGCGCGCGCATGCCGCTCTGCAGCATCACGATGCGCGCATTGATCGGCATCAGTAGCGGCGCGCTCGTGAGGCCCGGCTGCTCGGCGACGCGCACCACCTCGTTCCAGATGTCGCCCGGCCGCCGGATATGGTCGCGCCATTGCCGGACGCGGGTGCCGTCCGCTTCCGTGCGATATTCCGGCTGGTACGTAATCACCGTTTCCAGCATGGAAATCGGCGCCGGGTCAATGGCGGTCTCTGCGCGTCCGAGCTTGCCCACCACGCGGTCTACTTCGGGAATCTCAGCGATGCGCGCATCCATATCGGAGAGCATGTCGAGCACCTGACCGATGGATGCATGCGGCATCGTCGACGGCATGTAGAGGAAGGAGCCCTCATCAAAGGGCGGCATAAACTCCCGCCCAAAGCCCGGTAGCGCGTGTGCCACCGCGGAGACGGGCCGTGACGTCCGGATGGGCTGTGGCACCCAGGCGAACACTCGGTCGAAACCCAGCCAGGCGGTGCATCCGAAGAGGACGATGAGGGCGGGTGCGGTGAGAAACAGGCGCTTGCGGCGCAAGAACAACGACAAAAGCGCGCCATAGTAGCGCTGAAATATGTGAAAGGTGCCGAGCACGAGGGCGATGAGCACACCCACGAAGAGCACATTGAGAATCAGCCCCTTGCCCGGCCCAAGCGGCAACCAGTCCGCCGAGAGGGCCAGCGCCAAGGCGAGGACGGCCACCACGTTCTCCAGCGAGGTGAGCCGGTCCACCGTCCTTGGCGCGAGGAGCGGGCGCGCCAGCCGGAAGATACCGAGACCGATAACCACTAGGCCCGCCAGCGGCACGTAGGCCGCCAGAAACGCGCCCAGGGCCAGTAGAAGCCAGTCTCGCGTATGCACCCCGCGAAGAACGGAGTGCAGGACGCGTCGCCAGCCGCGCGCCTGGGTCGCCGGCGGCCCCGGCCGTCGCCTGAGCAACACCAGGGCGGCGCCCGGTAAGATGAGCACGCAGAGCACAAGGGCGCCGACCATCGCAAACGTCTTCGTAAAGGCCAACGGCGCAAAGAGCCGGAGCTCCGTCGCTGACAAGCCGAAGACGGGCAGGAAGCTGACCGTCGTCGTGAGCACGCTCGTCATGACCGCGGGCGCCACTTCGGCGGTGGCGCGACGAATGACGGTGCTGCGATTCGCGTGCCTCGGCGCCGCATCCAGATGCTGAGCGATGTTCTCGATAAAGACGATGGCGATGTCCACCATGGTACCGATGGCGATGGCGATGCCGCCTAGCGCCATGATGTTGGCGTCGATACCGGTCACCTTCATCGTCACGAACGCCAGCAGCACACCCAGTGGCAAAATCGATGAGATGAGGAGGGAGCTCCGCAAGTTGCGGAGCATGATCAGCACCACGATGACGGTGATCAAGATCTGTTGGTAGAGGGCGGTGGAGAGCGTGCCGAGGGTTTCGTCGATGAGTCCCGTGCGGTCGTAGAACGGTACAATGGTGACCTGGCTCACCGTGCCGTCCTCCAGCGTCCTCCGCGGCAGACCGGCTTGAATCTGCTCGATTTTTTGGCGCACCGCGTGAATCGCGGCGAGCGGGTTTTCCATGAAGCGCGCCACCACGACGCCGCCGACGGCGGGCGCACCGGCGTCGTCGAGCGCGCCGCGGCGGAGCGCCGGGCCATGGGTCACATGCGCTAGGTCTCGAAGGCGAATCGGCGTGTTCTGTCGCGACGCGACCACGGCGCTTTCGAGGTCTTCGAGGGATTGAATAAAGCCGCGGCTGCGGATGATGTATTCGGCGCCGTTGATCTCGAGGGTGCGGGCGCCGACATCCAGATTCGAGCCGCGCACCGCTGCGGCGACCTCACTAATCGTCACCCCATGGGCGCGCATGGCTTCAGGGTCGATATCGACCTGATACTCGCGGACGTGGCCGCCAATCGAGGCGACTTCTGCCACGCCGTCGACGGCCTGCAGCGCGTAGCGGACGGTCCAATCCTGGATGGAGCGCAGCTCGTCGAGGTCCCACCCGCCAACCACCGTTCCTTCTGCGTCCTGGCCCTCCAGCGTGTACCAGAATATCTGCCCTAGCGCGGTGGCGTCCGGGCCTAAGCTCGGGTTCACCCCTTCGGGCAGGGTGCCCGGCGTCAGCGAAGACAGCTTTTCAAGCACGCGGGAGCGTGACCAATAGAACTCGACGCTATCGTCAAAGATGACGAAGATCATCGAGAAACCAAAGGCTGACGAAGAGCGGACCGTGCGCACCCCGGAGATACCGAGCAGCGCCGTCGTCAGGGGGTAGGTGATCTGGTCTTCGACATCCTTCGGCGAGCGGCCCGCCCACTCGGTGAAGACAATCTGCTGGTTTTCGCCGATATCCGGGATGGCATCGACGGGGATGGGGCTGCGCTCGATGCTGCCAAGCTGCCAGTTGAAAGGCGCAACGTAGAGGCCGCCCGCGCAGAGCATCACCGCAAGCACGAAAACGACGAGCTTGTTGTAGAGAAACCAGCCCACGAGCCTTTCCCAGACGCCCCGCGGCGCGTCCGGGGAGGCGTTAGGCACAGCCTCGGGCTCTCCGGGAGGCAGCGTGCTCAATGCTGGTGTCCTTCGTGGGCGGCGGCGGAAGGCGGGTTCCGCGGCTCTAGGACCTGCGCCAGGTAGGCACCCGGTGACACATGCTCACGGAGCGTCCCGCAGGTGCGCATCGAGTCGCCAAAGTAGGGATTGTCGACCTCGTTGCCCGTTTGCACCCACGTCGCGCCGCGGCCGGAGGCCATCGGACAGAACGCCACCGCAAGCGCACGGTCGAGTGGGTTGCCGAAACGCCGCAGAAGCGCCTGCACCCGCAAGGACACCACTTCGAAGCCTCCCCGGGCACTTTCGAGGGAACTCGCTTCTGTGATGTGCGCGCCGTGCTGGCCAAGGTCCCGCGCGAGGGGAAGCCATGCCTCGCTCGCAGCCTGGGGCCGCGCCAGCCGCACTTCGGCGGCGTGCTTAACGAGGGACGCGCCCGCTTGCTGCGCAGCGGGCAGGTCGTCGCGGGCGAGCGCTTGCTGCAGCGCCAAGTACGCCACCACCACCGGCTGCAGCTTGCGCCGTTCGCCCGCGGAGATTTCAATGGCTTGGTCCCAAGGCCCCTCGTCGCTGTCGTCGGGCCCGGTCATCATGCTGTTGCCACCGCGGATTTGGAGGTCGGCGTCGAGGACGAAGGCGCCGCGCGTGACGATGCGCTCCCCTTCCACCAAGCCCGCCACCACGGGGTACACGTCTCCGGTGCGCGGCGCGAGGCGGACAGTGCGCGCCTCGTAGGTGGGACGTTCCGCCTGAGGCACCTCGACGTAGACGATGGCGCGCTGTCCCGTGAACAGAGGCGCGGTGCGGGGCACGACGAGTGGCCGGTCCGCTGCCGCTTCTTGGGCCGGCTTGCCCGCAACGCCCTTGGAGGCGTCGCCCTTTTGCGCCGCACGTGTGGAGGCTTGCACCACCGCCTGCGCGAACATGCCGGGCATCAGCCGACCAGCTTCATTGGCCACCTCGACACGCACCCGGGCGGTACGCCTTTGCGTGTCGATGATCGGGTCGATAAAGGCGACGCGTCCTTCGACGGTTTCACCGGGCAAAGCCTCCACGCTGACCGCGACCACCTGCCCCACCTGAAGCGCCGCGAGGTCACGCTCGTAGGCGTCGAGCTGCACCCACACCTTGGAGAGGTCGGCGATGCGATAGAGCGGCTCGCCCGTAGTCACGTAAGCGCCCTCCGCCGCCATCCGCTCGATGACGGTGCCGGCGAAGGCGGAGCGGATGGGCACCTGTCGCGCCGGTTGTTGCTCGGATTCCATGGCGCCGACGCGGTCCTCGGGCACGCCAAGCAGCCGCAAACGGTCCCGCACCGCATCGAGCGTCGCGTCCGCCGCGGTGCGCGCGGGCCCGGTGGCCTCTTGCATGCGCTCGACCTGCCGGCGGGCGGCGATGAGGTCTTGGTGCGCCGCGAGAACCTCGGGGCTGTAGAGCGTGGCCACTGTCTGGCCGGCGCCGACGCGCGCGCCGGTTACCTTCACATGCAGGCGGTCAATGCGCCCGCCAATCCAGGCGGTCACCGTCCGCGTGCGCGTCTCATCCGCCTCCACGCGCCCGAGCAAGCTCAGTTCGCTGGTGGGGTTTGCCACGCGGCGCACCTCGGTCGTTCGCAGGCGCGCCAACGCCTTCGCCCGCTCGGACAGCGTGATGCGACTCGGCGGCGCATCTTCGCTGCCATCGGACGCGAGTGGAATCAGATCCATGGCGCAGAGCGGACAGATCCCCGGTCCTGGCTGGCGGATCTGCGGGTGCATGGCGCAGGTCCATAGCGTTGCATCGGCTTGCTTTGCACCATGCTGCGCGTGGCTGTCTTCGTGCGCCCCGTCGGACACGCCCCGCCCGGAGGAACCGAAGACTAGGGCGCCCAGCGCGAAACCGGCGAGCGCCACCAGCACAAGGGCGACCAGCACTCTCGGACGCAATCCCAGACGCAGGCTCGAATGCAGTCGCGCAAAGTGGTGGCGGAGACGCTCAATCATGCTGCCCTCCCCGTAGACTAGCGCCGCGCTCAGTGGACGGCGCTGTGATGGGGTCTTTGCCCTGCCCGCTGACCTGTTCTGTGGGCTGCATACTGGGAGGTTCACTGGAAGGCCCGCTAGAAGATACAGCGGCGCGCTCAACCGTCCTTCCCACCACTTGCTCAAGGCGCGCCCAGGCCACCGCATGGTCGGCGCGGGCTTGGGCGAGGTCGAGTCGGATCTCTAGAAGCTGTTGCTGGGCGAGCACGGATTCGGCGATCGATGACCGACTGGTGGTGTAGGCGCCGAGCACCGAAGCATAGGCCGCTTCCGCTTGGGGCAGCAGCGTGTGCTCGTTCAGCGCCGCACGACGATGCGCGTCGCGGACCACGGAGAGCGCTTCGGCGAGCGCCGCCTGCGCGCGCAAGGCCGCACCCTCGCCTTCGGCGCGCTGTGCCGAAGCATCTGCCTGCGCCGCCCGGATGCCTTCGCGATAGCTCCCCTGCCAGAGCGGGAGGCGTACGCCGACGTTAGGCACAACGGCGCTCGTGCCCATCTCGCCGGGCATGCGCAGCCATTCAACGCCTACGGCAAAGCCGGGGAAGCGGCCGGCCGCTTCCCTGCGCGCGAGGGCGTCGGAGGCCTCCCCCATCAGCGCGAACGATGCGATGAAGGGGTGATCGAGCGCGGCCTTCTCGAGGGCCGCGTCGGCTTCGGCCGGAAGGGTCACCGCGGGCGGCGCGCCCTCAGTGGGCGTCTCCGCGCCCGGGGGCGCACCGACGACCGCGCGCACTTGGGCCTCGGCAGCCCGCTCCTGCTGGTCAAGGCCAGCAATGGCGTCCTCCAGTCGGGCAGCGATGAGGTCAATCTGCTGCTGGTCTGCCAAGGTCGCCGCACCCGTGGCTATCTGTCCCAACGTCGATTGGGAGAGCCAGCGCAGGATCTCGAGCTGCTCTTGTTGGATGGTCCGCGTCTCGCGCAGGAGCCACAGTCGAAAGTAGGCCTCCGTCACCTGCTGGCGGAGATCCAAGAGCAGCGCTTCGAAACGCTGCGAAAGCGCCCGCGCCTCCGCGGCGGCGGCATCGGCGCCAGCGCTCAGCGCAGTAGGCCAAGGGAACTCCTGGCGAATGCTCGCGCGGGCAGGCACGACGCCCGCGTTCTCGCCGGAATTCCAGACGAAGAGGCCGAAATCCACCGCCGGGTCCGGCAGCCGCCGCGCGGGCGAGATGCGGTGCACACTGGCACGCCAGCGGCCATAGGACGCGCGCAGATCAGGATGGCGCTCGGCGGCGTAGACAAGATAGTCGCTGAGTGCGGGGCCGAGGGGCGTGGGCGTTTCTCGCGCCTCGCCGGGTGCCGGGCCGAGCGTGCGCGCTGCGCGCTCAAGATCCGTCCGCACCGCTGACTCGTAGGTGCCAGCGCAGCCAGCCGGCACGAGCAGCAAGAGCGCGCAGGACGCGACGCATGGGCAAGCGTGTCGGGTAAGGAGCATGAGCCGGCTTGCATCCTCGCAGAAAAGCCGCGCGTGCCTAAGTTCTCTGCAGCGGTGCGGCGGGTGCCGCCTGCCCACCGAGGTGGCTCGTATGCAACGGCATCATCGTGCGCGGAGTGCGCCCCACCGGACGGACAGACGCCCGTTGACCGGAGTACGTGCGGCGCATGTCGCTGGCATGCCTCGATGACCCAGGGCGGCGAAGTGCCCCTCTACGACGCCGATGCTGGCGCTAACACGCGGCACCCGACGTTGGGGGGCGGAAATCGGGGCCGACTGGCCGAGTCCCGCACTAAGCGGTACTCCATCCCCATGATGATGCTTAACGCCGAGGCACTTGCGGACTTCCTGGCAGACCCCGCAATGGTAGAACGCGCCCGTCGCTGCATGGAGGCGCTTCAGCCGGACATCACCTCCGTTGAGGCGTTCGTCGACGCGGCGAACGCGCGTTTCGCGGCGGCACAGCCTGGGCTGGACGAGGGCAGCGCAGCGGCGCTGCGCACACAGCTCGCCCAGGTCAACGAGACCCTAGCAAACGCGCAGGAGAAGCTGCGCTTGCTGGAGCCTCAGGGCGGTCTGCAGGCGGAGTACCACGTGTGGAGCCGCACCCAATCCACAGATGACGTTCTGCGGGCGAACAGCGAGGGTCTCACGCTCGCGCTGCGCGATGACCTACGCTTCATCCTAGAAGCCTTAACCCTCGTGTGTGAACGCCTCGACGCTTAGGGTCGATACCTAGGAATAAAGAGCCCCTGACGCTGACGCGCGTCAGGCCTGGGCAGGGTGCGCAAGGAGGCTTAGGTCAGGGAAGCTCTCGTTCAAAACGGTGTCCCGTGACCTGGGTTCAGCTTCCGCCTGAACTAGACTCAAGAAGACGGGCGCCTACAGCTCCAGTTCTTCGTCGAGGCGGGCGTCGAGCGCATCGCTCGCCTTGAGGGTGGAGGGAACATTGCCGGCAACGCCTTGCTCCGGGGCGTCGTGGCGGCCCGGGCGCCACATCCAGCCGATGATGCCAAGCAGGATGAGGAGAGCCGCGCCGCCCACCGCCCAGGGCAGCCAGCCGGACCAGGAATCGGTCATGCCGCCGCTGAGGTCGGCCTCGGGGTGGCGGGCTTGCAGCCTGCGGCGAATCTCAGCGGCGGGCACGCCTTCGTCGAGCCAGGTCCGGATATCGTTGCGCCAGGCCTGGGCATTGGGGCTGGGACAGTCCGCGAGTGTTCGCCCGGGGCAAAAAGGCGACATCGTTCCACGGGCTAGCGCGTTGGCCTGGCGGGACGCCGCGGCGGCTGCGCCGGCGTCTGCGCCTTCCGGAGCCGCTGCGCCGCCTGCTTCGGCCTGAGGTGGGGCGTCCGCCTGCGCTAGCGGCACACCAGGCCCTCCCAAAAGCCACATGCTCAGGCCGAACACTAAGGCGCCGTAACCGTTCAGGGGGCATGTTCCAGAATGCCCCCGGCGTTTCGCGAGCGAATCCCCCACTGCTGATCGAAGCAGGCCCTCCGCCACCATGCCTCTGGGTGGCCTAAAGCTGCGCGGGGGGCCCCAGCACCCACTTGCTCTTTCCCGCCGAGCTTTTGCTTTATCGACCCCCCGAACGCTTATAGACATCTTGGGCAAAGGCATGGTGAGTAGAAGATGGTGCAGCGCGCACCCCAAAGGCAAGCGCCCTTAGCGTGAACCTATGGTTTGGGTCACTCTCGTGCGGTCGCACGCTGCGTGGATTCACAGGTATCGTCGAGACTTTCGCGCGCAAAGGGCGCACAGGGGTGAGCGATAGGGATTGACAGATGGGTAGGGATGCCGGCATGCCTGGGGCGTGGGCAAGCACCTGGTCATCGTCGAATCACCGGCAAAAGCGCGGACTATCGCGAAATTTCTGGGGCGAGACTTCACTGTCGAGTCCTCCATCGGGCACATTCGAGATCTGCCCAAGCGGGCGGGTGACATCCCCGAAAAGTTCAAAAAAGAGCCCTGGGCGCGCCTCGGCGTCAACGTAGATGACGGCTTCAAACCGCTTTACGTGGTGGATGACGCGAAGCGCGCACACGTCGCGAATCTCAAGGCGCTCGTGAAGGATGCGGACATCCTCTACCTCGCTACCGACGAAGACCGCGAGGGAGAGAGCATTGCCTGGCACCTCTTTGAGGTGCTCAAGCCTAAGGTGCCCGTGAAGCGCATGGTGTTTCACGAGATCACCGAGAAGGCCATCAAGGCCGCCTTGCTGCAGCCCCGGGAGATAGACCAGGGGTTGGTCAACGCACAGGAGGCCCGGCGCATCCTCGACCGCCTCTACGGTTACGAAGTCTCGCCGGTGCTCTGGAAGAAGGTGATGCCGAAGCTTTCGGCGGGCCGCGTGCAGAGCGTCGCCACGCGGGCGATTGTGCAGCGCGAGCGGGCGCGCATTGCCTTCGTGCCGGCAAGTTACTTCACCCTTAGCGCCGAACTTCGGCGCCAGGCCGCGGAAGCCAAGTTCAGCGCCGAGCTGCTGTCCGTCGCGGGTGAGCGCGTGGCCGTTGGCCGGGATTTCGACGAGCTAGGCCAGCTCAAGAACAACCAGGTACGCATCCTCGGCGAGGCGGAGGCGGAGGCGCTCGCGGAGGCGCTGCGCCAGGCGACCCTCAACGTCAAAAGCCTTGAGCGCAAGCCCTACAAGCGTTCGCCCTACCCGCCTTTCATGACCTCGACGCTGCAGCAGGAGGCAGGACGCAAGCTGCGCTTCACCGCCGCCCGCACGATGCGCAGCGCCCAGAAGCTCTACGAAAACGGTTACATCACTTACATGCGTACGGACAGCTTAACGCTCTCCGAGACGGCACTCAGCGCGTCACGCGCCGCTATCACCAAGCTCTACGGCGCCGACTACCTGCCACCGAAAGCGCGCACCTACTCCAACAAGGTCAAAAATGCGCAGGAAGCCCATGAGGCGATTCGTCCTGCTGGTGAAGACTTCCCCAAACCTGAGAAGGTAGCGGCCGAAGTCGGCGCTGACGAAGCGAAGCTCTACGAACTGATCTGGAAGCGCACGATTGCCAGCCAGATGGCGGACGCTACAGGCGAAAGCCTAAGCGTGCGCATCGCCGCCCGGCTCAAGGACAACCGCGAGCTTCTTTTCGGCGTCAGCGGTAAGACCATCGCCTTTCCCGGCTTTTTGCGAGCCTACGTCGAAGGCAGCGATGACCCGGAAGCAGAGCTTGAAGACCGGGAAACACGGTTGCCGCCCCTAAAAGAAGGCGACGCACTTACGGGCGAATCCTTTAAGGCTGACGGGCATTCAACCTCGCCGCCGGCCCGCTTCACCGAGGCCTCGTTGGTCCGCTACTTGGAGCAAATCGGCGTCGGGCGACCTTCGACCTACGCTTCGATTCTCACCACCGTGCAGGACCGTGGTTACGTCTGGCAGAAGGGCAGCGCGCTTGTGCCCTCCTTCACGGCCTTCGCGGTGGTCAGCCTGCTCGAGAAGCACTTCCCGAGCCTTGTCGACGAGGCGTTTACCGCGCGCATGGAGGACGAGCTCGATGCGATTGGCCACGGCAAGCAGGCGCTTGTCCCCTGGCTGCGTGCTTTCTACTTCGGCGAAAAGGACCCGGGCAGCGAGACACTGCATGCCCTCGGTCTGCAGAAGCTCGTTACCGACAACCTTGAGGCCATCGACGCCCGCGCCATCAACTCGATTCCCATCGGCACCACCGAGTCTGGTGAGCCGCTCGTCGCACGCGTAGGGCGCTACGGCCCCTACCTGGAAGCGGGTGACCAGAAGGCGTCTATCCCGGAAGACCTGCCGCCAGACGAGCTCACGGAAGCGCATGCCCGCGTGTTGCTGGCGGCGCCGAACGACGAGCGCGTCATCGGCAAAGACCCTGAATCCGGCGAGCCTATCTTGGCGAAGGCCGGGCGCTTTGGCCCCTATATCCAGGTGGGCGAAGGCGGCGCGGCAACGAAGCCCAAAACCGCATCGCTCTTCAAGCACATGAGCCTGGCGACCATCACGCTGGAAGAGTCCTTGGCGCTCTTGAGCCTTCCGCGCACCGTGGGCACGGACCCCGAATCGAAGACACCGATTACGGCGCAGAATGGGCGCTTTGGCCCCTACATCGCCAAGGGCAAAGACAGCCGGTCGCTGCCGAGCGAAGACGCGCTCTTCAGCGTGACGCTGGAGGAAGCGCTAGCGCTTTTCGCCCAGCCGAAAGCCCGCGGCCGCGGCAGCGCTCCCGCCGCTGCACCGCTTCGCGAACTCGGCGCCGGCCCCGAAGAGACCACCATCACCATCAAGAGCGGCCGCTTCGGCCCCTACGTCACCGACGGCACCACGCACGCATCGCTCAAGAAGGGCCAAGACCCTGAGTCGATCACCCTCACCGAGGCCCTCGACATGCTCGCAGAGAAGCGCGCCAAAGGCCCCAGCAAGCCCAAGGGCCGCAGTGCGGCGCGCAAACCCGCAGCCGCTAAGAAGGCCAAAAGCACCGC
>SLEO01000289.1 GCA_007124745.1 Myxococcales bacterium | reverse complement strand
TAGGCGAACTCGATGAGCGAGTGGCAGTGGACGTCGCCGAGGCGTTGGCGGCCGCGTAGGGAGGAGAGTTCGATGAGGAAGCTGCAGCCGAGGATCTCGCCGCCTTGCTTGCGTACGAGTTCGCAGGCCGCCCAGGAGGTGCCGCCGGTGGCAAGCAGATCGTCGATGATGAGGACGCGGGCGCCGGGCTGAATAGCGTCCTCGTGCATCTCGAGGGTATCGGTGCCGTATTCGAGCTGATATTCGATGCTGAGCCGCTTCCACGGCAGCTTCTTCGGCTTGCGGGCGGGCACAAACGCGGCGTCGAGTCGCTCCGCCACGGATGCGCCGAAGATGAAACCGCGGGATTCGATGCCGACGACAACGTCGACGTCTTGCGCCGCGAACGGCGAGGCCAGGCCTACGGTCGCCGCACGAAATGCGCGCGGTTCCGCGAGAAGCGGCGTGATGTCCTTGAAGTTAATGCCCGGCCTGGGAAAGTCGGGCACCTCCCGAATGAGGGACGCCAGGTCGATGGGTGCACGCAATGTCATGAAAGCTCTCCGAGTCCTGCCGTTCCGGCTGGGGCTAGGTGCGCCGCAACGCTGCGGCCCCCTTCTCTACCCACGGGTTCAAGCACAAAGCCGCCACCGAGACAAACCCTAAGACCACTGTTGACGCCTCGTTGCCCCACTCAATGCCTAGCGGGCCGGCCTCGGCCCGTGAATACATGAGGCGTTGGCTAAGGCTCGTGCTCTCAAGCCCACATCGAGGCTTGTCAGGTCGGTGAGGTCAACGGCGTAAGGAAGGTCCGAGGCTTCGAATGCGTCCCGGAGGTTTGCGAGGGTTTCGAGTGAGAGGGGTGCACCGGCGTCGATCGCCAGGTCGACGTCCGAGAAAGGCCGCATCGCGCAGGAGCCTCCGCCGCAACATCTTCCAACTCACCTCAAACGCCACCTCGAAGGACTGGACAACACCGGAACGAACGGTGTCGCGCAGGTCGGCCGCGCCCCCTTCCGGTAGGTTTGCGTACACGCGAAGCGCCCGCTCCAAGGCAGCTGTCGCCCGCGCGAGCGCACTCAAGTCTAGCTCGCGCCCCATGCATCTAGGATGTCGACAACCGCCGTCCTGGGCAAGGGCGCGTCGCGGTACGCGCGCAGCGCTAGCCAGGCCCAGATCACGGGTGGGGGGCGGCTAGATGGGTCGCGAGAGCGCGGTGGCTTTCAGAGGTGGGGTTGAGGCACAAGGCGGTGACGGACACCAAGCCTTGCGCCACGGCGGCGGTGTCTGTGTCCGGCGCGTCGTCGATGCCAGCGCCAGTTGCGAGGGCGGGGCCACCTAACCAGAGGTAGTCATGACCGCGGGGATCTTGGCGTGTGGTCACTTGGTCACCATAGCGCCTTAAGCCGAGCACCGTTGCGCTCACGCCGCTGAACGCCGCACGTTCCGGGAAGTTGACGTTAATCAGCGGCGGGGAAGCGGCGACGTCGGGCGAAGTCACCTGGCGTTCGACGAGATGCTCAAGGAGGCGCTCGACGAGGCGGCCTGCCCAGGCCGCCGCCTCGGCGCCGACATTGCCACCGCACTGGGAGAAGGCGATGCTCGGCAGCCCGCGCAGCGTGCCCTCACGCGCCGCCGCGACCGTCCCGGAGTAGTAGACGTCCTGTCCGAGATTCGCGCCGTGGTTGATGCCGGACACCACCGCATCCGGCCTGCGGCCAAGCACCTCTGCGTGGTGCAGGGCCACGTAGACGCAGTCTGCGGGCGTCCCGTCAAGAGCGTGCACGCCCGGCGAAAGCACGCGGTGCCGAAGGGGCCGGTGAAGGGTGACGGAGTGGGAGTTAGCGCTCTGATTGCGCTCCGGCGCGACGACCACAACCTCTGCGAACCGCGCGCAAGCTGTCTTAAGCGCTTCCAGACCCGGGGCAAAGACCCCGTCGTCATTGGTTACAAGCAGCAGCGGACGTTGATGCATCACAAGGTCTTCGTGGCTGCCTACGCTTCCGGCGAAGCGGCCAAGACCACCGATATGTACCGACTTCCGTCGACCCGACCCCGGTTTTCCAGAACCCTGTACACAGAGCTTCCTGAACCCCGCACAGGGAGATTCGGTGGAAAAACGGTGACCGGGCCGACGCAGTCGGGGCGACTGGATTCGAACCAGCGACCCCTAGACCCCCAGTCTAGTGCGCTAACCAGACTGCGCCACGCCCCGAGCAGCAAGCACCCCCGAGAGGGCCGCCGCGGCGCGTATAAAGCACGTCTGAAGCCGCATCGCAAGCACTGGAGGTGTGTGAGCCCGGTTAAGTAAGCGCGGCTGCGCTGGGGCCTCGGCACGAACCCGATGACAGCGCTTCAGCACCTCGAACTCTACGGCCGAAACGTGAGCGTGCTTACGTGTTCTTGCGGTTGGGGTTGAGGGCGGCTTTCAGCACTTGGCTAGGCTTAAAGGTGAGGACGCGGCGGGCAGTGATGGGTAACGGCTCACCGGTTTGCGGGTTGCGGCCCATGCGTTCGCGTTTTGAGCGCACCACAAAGTTGCCGAAGCCTGAGATCTTGAGCTTGTCGCCTTTCGCGATGACCTGCTTCATCGTCTCGAAGACGCGCTCCACGAGGTCGGCGGCTTCCTTTTTCGAGAGGCCACTTACGCGCTGATAGACGTATTCGACGATTTCTGCCTTCGTCGTGGAACCTTGCTCGGACTGCTCTACTCGGCTTGGCACGCTTTAACCCCCAACCATCAATGGCCTGTCTCAGACCGAGACCCCTGAGATAGAGATTCCCCTAAAGTTACCCCAAGATGCAAGCATGTACTGCGCAGTCCCCAAAGGAGGGCCGCCTAAGTAAGCGTTCAGGGGGTCGATAAAGCAAAAACGCGGCGGGAAAGAGCCGCGTGGGTGCTGGGGCCCCACGCGCAGCCTTAGGTCACCTTGAAGGCCGAGCGAGGGAGGGTTTGCGGGATTCACTCCCGAAAACCCGGGGGCATGCGTGGAAAATGCCCCCCTGAACGGTTACCCGCCTAAAGGCGCGTGCGGGCGCCTAAGTGCTCGCCCGCCAGGCGCATGGCAAGGGCTGCTGCGGTGACTTCGTCATCCTTCAGCGTGCGAGACGCGTCACGAAAAACGCAGCGAAAAGCGAGGCTACGGCAGCCCGCCGCGCGCAGGGTCTCGTCTTCGTAAAGGTCGAAGGGGGTGACGCTGACGAGCGTCTCGCCACCTGCCGCACGTAGCGCGGCCGCGAGCGCTTCAGCGCGTAAGGTCTGGGGCACTTCGAAGGCGAGGTCCCGTTCGGCAGCGGGAAAACGCGGGGGCTCCTGGAGCGCACCTGCCTGCACGCCCGGCAGCGCGGCGAGCGCGACCTCACCGATGACAATCGTGCCGCGCAGACCGAGAGCCTCACGGACCTCTGGGTGCAACACGCCCACCCAGCCGAGGGGCTGAGGCGCGCCCTGCCCCGACGTCGCGCCCATCTCACTTGCCCAAAGCGTCGCAGATTGCTTGGGATGCAGCCATGCGGGCAGCTCAGCGTCACGGAAAGTGATGGCACCCGCGGGGGCTAGGAGTTCGACGATCGCCTTAGCATCGTAGAAGTCCACATCCCGGCTGCCGTCCAGCCAGCCCGGAGCGGCACCGCTCAACACCCAGGCGAGGTGTATCTGCTCTTCGGGCCTGGAGGCGCTCGCCGCCTCCGTGAACACCGTGCCGATCTCGAAGAGCCCGGCCGAAGGCTGCTGCCGGCGCTGCGCATCGAGGAGAACCTGTAGCAGCGAGGGGTACAAGAGGGGGCGCAGTACGTCCCGGTCATCCGTCAGGGGATTGTGTAGCGGCCAAGTGGACGCAGGCGCTCGCGTCGACTTCAGCCAAGCACTGCTTGTGAAGGCGAAGGTCACGGCCTCACCAAGGCCTCGGGCGCGGAGGGCGGCGGCGGCGTGTGCCTCGCGTCGCAGCATCGGCGCGAGACTGCCCGCGCCGACCAAGGCTGGCAGCGCGGCGTGGAAAGTGTCGTAGCCTTCCAAGCGCGCGACTTCTTCGATGAGGTCGACCTCACGTGTCAGGTCGCGGCGGGCATCCGGTGGTACAACTTTGAGGGCGCCCTCGAGTTCCGCGGGCTGGGTCACTTCACACCCAAGATGGCGCAGGTGCGCGGCCATGCGCTCCGCCGCGACCGGGCGGCCCATGAACGCCGCGAAGCGAGCGGGCCGCAGGGTGATGGTACGCACGCTTGCAGCAGGTGCGAAGCGCGTGTGGCCCGCACTCCGTCCGCCAGCGCCCAAGTGCTCTAGCCAGCGCGCGCAGACCGCTAGCGTCGCGTCTAAGCCTTGGGAGCCGAGGCCGCGTTCGAAGCGGTGGGAGGCATCGGTGTGCAAACCGAGGCGCTTCGCGGTGCGTCGCACGCTTTCCGGCGCGAAGTGCGCGGCCTCAATGAGCAGCGCGGTAGTCGCCGCGCTAACTTCGCTGGTCGCGCCGCCCATTACGCCCGCCAGTGCCTGAGGCCCCTGCGCATCGGCGATGACCAGGTCGCCGGCCTCAAGCGTATGCTGCGAGTCGTCGAGCAGCGCGATAGTCTCGCCGCTCGCTGCCGTCCGGACGGAAAGCGTTCCCTTGAGGCGCGCGCGGTCAAAGGCATGCACGGGGTGACCCGTTTCGAGCAGTGCGAGGTTTGTGGCATCGACCACATTGCTCACCGGGCGCTGGCCAAGGCGCGTAAGCAGTGCCTGAATCTCCCAGGGGCTCGGTTGCACGCTCACGCCTTGCCAGGCGAGGGCCGCGTAACCCTCGCAGGCCGAGCGAGCCTCGACCTTAAGGTCAATGGCAGGGGTATCGGACGCGATGTCGGCGCCCGCAGGCATCTCGAAGGGACGGCCACGGAGCGCGCATACGTCGCGGGCAACGCCCCAGTGCCCGAGGGCATCCGCCCGGTTGGGCGTTACCCCTAGCTCAAGGATGTGGTCCTCAAGTCGCAGAGCCTCCGCCACGAGGGTGCCCACTGCGTGGCCCGGTAGCGTGATGACCACGTCGGGCTTGTCGGCGATCTCGAGGTCGGCGGCGGAGCAAAGCATGCCTTCGGAGTGCTCACCTCGCACCTTACGCGCCGCAATGCGCTGGCCACGCTTGAGCTGGCGGCCAGGCCGAACGAACGCGACCTTATCGCCAACGCTGAGGTCGTTAATGGCGCGGGCAATCACGCAAAACGTCTCTGAATCGCTGCTGCTAACCAGCGCGGGGTCAGGCTCTGCGTCCACGACGCCGGGTGCGTCGCCAGCGCCCGGCGCCGTTCGCACCTGCACGCGGCCCGGAACCAGCGCCTTTGCATCGCGCTGCGGACCGCCGACCTCGGGCGAAGCCTTGACCGCTTCACCCGGAGCTGGGCCCGCAAGCGGCGTGAGGCTAATGATTTCTGCGACCTCCGCCTCACAGCCTGCGGCCACGTGCGTAACGCTTTCAACCTCAAGGCCGCCCGCCGTCAGCAGCGCAGCAAGCTCGGCCGGCTGCAACGGCTCGCCGACTAGCTGCTCAAGCCAGGTGCGTGACACGCGCATTTATGCACCCCCCGTTGCGTAGGCCGGGAAGTTCGCCAGAAAAGCAGGGTCATTCGCGTAGAGCCAGCGGATATCGCGGACGCCGTAACGTAGCATCGCCAGGCGATCGACGCCGAGCCCGAAGGCGAAACCGGAATAGCGTTCGTAGTCGATGCCTGCCGGCTCAAAGACGCTCGGGTGAATCATGCCGCAGCCGAGCACCTCGACCCAGCCCGAGTCTTTGCAGACCCGGCAGGAACGATTCGGCTCGCAGAAGGGGCAGGAAATGTCGAGTTCGGCGCCGGGCTCCACAAAGGGGAAGTAGGAAGGCCGCAGCCGGACCGCGCGGTCCGCGCCGAAAAGCGCGTGGACGAAACGGGTCAGCGTGCCCCGCAGATGCGCAAAGGAGATACCCTCGGCGATGTGAAAGCCCTCGAGCTGATAGAACATCGGCGAGTGGGTGATGTCGTCGTCGCGGCGAAAGACCGCGCCCGCGGACACGACGGCCATCGGCGGCTGGCGCCGGTGCATCTCCTGCACCTGGACATTTGAGGTATGGGTGCGAAGCAACAGACGCGCGTCGCCTTCGCCGCCACCGCCGACGAAAAACGAATCCTGCATGTCGGTGGCAGGATGGTCTTGGGGAAAGCCAAGCGAGGTGAAGTTGTGCCCGTAGGTATCGACTAGCGGTCCACTTACCGCTTCAAAGCCCAGCGAGCGGAAGAGGTCGAGCAACTCTCGCCCCGTCGCCAGGACGGGGTGAAACGTACCCGGTGCCCCACGTCGTCCGGGCAAGGTGATGTCGAGCGGCGCAACGTCGAGTTCGCGCGCCAGAGACTCTCGCCGCAGCCGCGTCTCCGCCTCAAGCACCGCCGCCTCAATGGCCTGCTTTGCCCCGTTGATGGCCTGGCCGAAGGCCTTACGCTCGGCCGGCGCGATGTGCTTCATGCGCTCGAAGAGCCGGCGAAGCTGACCCTCGCCGCCCACCCAACGCGCGGCCTCAAAGCGCAGCGCGTCTTGCGTGGCAGTCGCGGCGAGTCGCTCGGACGCCTCTCTCGCAAGGGCCTCAAAGTCTACGAACTCCGCGGACGGCTCGCCCACTCCAGGTAGGCGGGTGGACCCATGATGTGCCGGGTTCGCCGCGCTAGAGACCTGAGGCTTGCCGTTCTCACCCACGTTGGTAGCTCCCGAATCGGGCTCCGCGCACACCCGGCGACCCCGAGACCCACTACAACCAGGAGACTCAGGGCAGCCAGCGGCGCTAGGCGCGCGCTGCTTCCACAACGGCGGTGAACGCCGCAGGCTCGTTGTACGCGAGCTCAGCGAGCGCACGGCGGTCGAGGTCGATCTCGCGGGCCTTCAACATGCCCATGAACTTGCTGTACGAAAGACCATGCGCACGCACGGCCGCGTTGATGCGGGTGATCCATAGCGCGCGGTACTCACGCTTCCGCTCCTTGCGGTGGCGGTAAGCATCCGTCCAGCCGCTACGTACCTGCAGCACAGCACTGCGGAAGGTACGGCTGCGGGCGCCATAGTAGCCACTCGCCGCCTGAAGGATGCGGTTACGACGCCTACGCGCCTTGACTCCTCGCTTAACTCTCGCCATCGCTCTCTCTGCTCTCTTCGAACCTAAACTTGGTGGAAACCCGTGTGTGCGGCTTGCGGCGCTTCTCTAGGTGCCCGCGAACCTCGCCTGCAAAGCACCCAAGCGACGCTGACCTTGTCGCCGGGCATCCAGGTTTCGTCTACTCAGACGCCGGAGTACGGCAGCAGTCGAATGATTCTGCCGTGATCTGACTTGTCGACGATGTCGTTCTTGCGCAAACGGCGGAGTCGGTTGCCCGCTTTGCCGTACATGCGGTGACTCTTTCCGGCTTTGCCGCAGCGCACCTTACCACTTCCCGTAATACGGAAGCGCTTGGCGGCAGCGCGATTGGTCTTCATTTTAGGCATAAGCTTTTTCCAGCAAGGGAGCTTGTCGGCGCGCGCACCGGCAGCGCCCTGAGGCGAATCCTCCGGGAGAGCGCACGTCGTTGTGTCAAGCCGTTGTGCGTTGAGCGCACGCGCGCTTCGCCCCGCTTCTGCGGCCGCGTGGTCTATCTCAGCCCTTCAGCATGGTCAAGCACGAGACCCGAGCTTGCGCCCGCTACGCACACCGTTAACCCGCCGGATATGCGCTCGCACCCCGTGAACCACTCCCAGATTGAGCGATCGCGTCCTTCAAGGGTGTGGACCGGGCACCCGCACCTCGGACACGGTCGGGCCTAAAGTTGAGCGTGGCGGCGCAACGTGGCGATCTCGCTGGCGCGCAGCCGCCGCCAAGTACCCGGGGCGAGGCCCTGCGTCGTCAAACCCGCAAAGGTCGAACGATGCAGGGAGATCAGCTTGAGACCACACGCCTGAGCCATCAAGCGCACTTGGCGCTTATGGCCCTCTCGCAGCCGCACCTCGACGCTGCACTCGCCCGGATGGCGCTCCGGAAGCCGGTGCACTTCACAGGGCTGGGTGTGGTGACCATCTTCAAGTTCAGTTCCGGCGGCCATGCGATCGAGCGCCGCGTCGAGCACCGGCGGCCGCAGCCTCAGCACATAGCGCTTTTCAACCTTGTACCTAGGATGAAGCAGGCGGGCCGCCAGCTCGCCGTCGTCGGTGAGCAGCAACGCACCCGTTGTGTAGCGGTCGAGTCGACCGACGGGGAAGAGCCGTACATCCGGCAGGTCGATAAGGTCGAGAACCGTCTTCCGACCTTCCGGGTCGAAGGCGGTCGTCACCGTGTCGCGAGGCTTATTGAGCAGGACGTAGGTCGGGCGGCGTGGTGCCGTCAGCAACGTTCCATCCACCCGTAGCTCATCGACGCCTGGGTCCACGAGCGTCCCTAGCCGGTCGACAATCACCCCGTTCACCGAGACACGCCGGTCCAGGATGTAGGTTTCGGCGTGGCGCCGAGACGCTAGACCGGCGCTTGCCAACGCCTTCTGCAGCCGCACCCGGTTGCCCTTGTCAGGGCCTCGTTCTTCATCACTCACGGCTTCAAACGCGCGGTAGGCCGCGGAGCGCGCCATCCCCGCAGGGGTTAGGTATTCTGATAACGTTCATCAAGCGCTTCCGAGCGCTGCCAGCTGTCGACAATACCGTCGCCGTCCGTATCACGACCGATACGCACCAGGTTGCCATCGTCGTAGTATTCCCAGGTATCGGGCTTCCAGTCGCCTTCGCGCGAACGACCCGCGAGGTCTCGCTCAGCGCGCACGGCCGCACCTTTCTCGTAGTATACGCGAGTCTCAAGCACGCCATCACCCGTGACGTCGAGCTCCTGCCACACTACTTCTCCGTTTTGGTAGTAAGCGCGTTTATCGATCTTGCCGTCGAAATCACGGTCCGCGATGGCACGGCTTGGCCTGCCCAGAGGGCTGTAAAGCATCACGTAGTCGTAGATGCCGTCGCCGTCTAGATCGGCTTCTCGGCAGAGCGGCAACACGATGCCGTCGTCGGATTTGCGTACGTAGCGCCTGACATCGGGGCGCTGGTCGCCGCTCGTATCGTAGGCAACGAAGTAGGGGCTCTTGTGAGACTCGGGGCAGGCGATTGGGCCGCGGGGCGTATCGCGCTCAGCGTCATTGAAGACATCTTCGCCGATCTGTTGACTGCCTTCCTTCGACTTGCCGCCGCAGGCCAGCAAGAAGCTCGCCGCGACGGACGCCGCGATGCAGATGCCGAATCGACGCAATCGCAGAGCAGAGCGCGCGGCCCCTGCGTTGGCGCTGTCCTCCGCGCCGCTTTCGACACGTAACCGACGTACGTTATGGGCGTTTCTCATGCATCGCTCCCGGCTGCCTCGTCCGTACCCTCTTGGCCTTCAGCTTCCTCAGAAGGCTGTGCCTCGGAACCCTCATCGCCTGCATCATCCGCAGCGGGCGCGCCTGCTTCCGCTCCTGCAGCTGCGCCTGAAGCCCGGAGCGCTGGCGTCGAACGGTTGGGCGGCACCGCGCCTTCGGCGAAACCCACCGGCGAACTCTCGCAGGCGAAAGGCTTCATCACGCTGACCGCTTTGCTCGCTTCAACTTCGTCTTCCCGGTCCACCTGGCCGTCGCCGTTGTCGTCGAAGCGGACTTTCACAAGCCGCCCACCCTCATAGACCTCCCAGCGATCCACCGCGCCGCTGCGGTTTGTGTCGTAGCTGGCCGCCGTCAGCACGCCGCGTTCGTAGACCTCGAAAGTGTCGCGGCCGCCGGGGCCTCGTTGCCTTTGGCGCTCGATGCCGGAAACCCAGCCATCCTCGTCGCAGGTGATCCAGGTGTCGATCACACGGTCAAAGTCCGTGTCGAGGTGATGCTGACGCGCTTTCCCGCCGCTGTAGTAGGTCAACTGATCCGGGCGTCCATCGAAATCGAAGTCGTAGACGGACTGCAGCAACGTGGTGCCGTTCTCGTCGTAAATCTGCGTCATGTCGATACGACCGTTATGGTTGAGGTCGTAGGTCGCACAGCGAAGCACCCCGTCACGCATGTATTGGCGAATATCGACACGCCCATCGCCGTTCCCGTCTACGGACACCATTTCGTTACCCGCGCTGTCGCAGTAGAGTTCCCGCAAGTCGCGAAAGACTTCCCCTGACTGAACGTCTTTAGGCTTGGCCCCACCGCAGCCGAGCGCACCCGCTTGTGCGAGTACGCCTGCGGCGAGCCCACCTGCCCAACCCGCACGGCGCAACCAGCGTCTCGCCAAAAGAACAAAACCATTTCGGCGAGCCGGGCGCGCGCCGGGCCTCGCATCGCGAGGTGTACATTCGCGGGTTTTGAGATCGCGGCTCACTTGCATCATCACTCTCTATCCGTTCTGCGCGTCACGAGGCGGGGCCGCTTGACGCCCCACCCAAAGGAGCGCTCGGTGGCGCGCCCATGCCTTGGCAGGTCGACCGCGCAATGCACACACCGCGCGCTGAGCCCTCCGCACGTCCACGCGCAAGCCTAACCGGCCCTAAGGGTGATTGCCAGAGCATGCGTACCTCCGCAAGGCATGCGTGTCCGGTTAAGGGCCTGAGCCGGCTTACGTCCTCGCCAAAAATCCTCACGAACCTTAAGTTCGCTGCGGTTTTTGGCTGTGGGCGCGCTCGCCTCAGACCCTCAACCGGACACG
>SLEO01000365.1 GCA_007124745.1 Myxococcales bacterium | reverse complement strand
GGAATGGGTGGGCGCGTGCCGCTGCATCTCGTCTGGCCTGTTGGTTGGTGCGATGACCCTTGGCGCCTTAGCCACGTGACTTAGAGAACTTGCCTTATGCGTCGTCTCATTGGCTTTGCGTAGTCACTCACCTTGCTGGCCTGTTCCGTTGAGGGCGGAGACCCCTACGTGGGTTCGGAGACAGGAGAGCCTGTGGGTCAAGAAAAAGCGGTGCTCCTCCTCGCTTTGCCTGTCGTCTATCACGTCGGCCCGCTCTTGCTTGGGTGGGCGGCGGTGACGGTGGTTTATGCGGTCGCTACGGCTTCGGGCGGCTACCGCATCGAAACGCGGCCGCTCCGCTCTGGTCGGTTGCGCTGGCCTGACCTGACAGGTCTCTTTGGGGTGCTCTCGCTTCCGACGCTAGAGTTCCGACCCGCTGGTAGCGTTTCAGACGCGGTAGCGATGCTTGAAGCCCAGATGAGGAACGGCACGAATGCACCGCAGAGAGGCGAGGGCGGAGGACCTGGCGGACGCATGCCCCCAACGAGTTTCGGCAGCGGTCGCGGTTCGAGTTGCCACTACGCTTCGCTTAACGTGCGTCAACCGCTTCCCGGCTCGCCACGTTCAGATGTTCTCCCGATGCTGCGCGACATCCGCCAGCTAGACGCAGGCTTCACAGCCCACAGCACAGACCCATCGCGTCTGGCACAAGCCGTAAGGCATCTCTGCCAAGCCTGGTGGCGGCACGCGCTGGGACCGCTTCAGGCCAGCGCGCCCTGCGCGACGGCCCCTGTTGAGTTTGAGTCCGTGCCTGAAACCGAGAACTGCGAGTCAACCATCACGGCCGAGTACAGTATTTCGGGCTCGCCACAGGCTTATGACCGTGGAAGTTGGCCAGAGTTGGCAACCAAGCAGTTTCAGATGTACGAGGTTTACATGGAAGTAGGCAGCCCGTCGCCGCCGTTCTAGCGTGCTTCGCAGGGTTACTGCTGAGGTCGCAGCGGAGGCGCTCTCAGAGAGCGTGGCTAGCGCGGCTCTCGACCATGTAATGCGCGTGAAACGGTCCCATGAAGCGGTCCCAGGGAGGTTTTGGCGAGGACGTATTTGATGTCCTGCACAAGCTGGGGTGTGGGCGTGAGGCAGAAGCGCCGCTGGGCGCAGCGGCATGCCACGATGTACGAAGCGCCTGGCAGGATGCGTCGCGGAGCGGTCATGCGGCCGGTCTCGGTCACCTTAGGTCGCGGGTTGCGTCGCGCAAGACCTCCCTGGGAGCGTCACTTCGTGGGAGCGTCACTTCGCGTTTTAAGGATTTGCGTTGCCTCCGTGCTAGCAAAAGCGCTCGACTATCGTACATGTTGTCCTTCGGACTGTGTCCAGCTAACTGCGCGGAGCAGGTTGTGCTGAACACATGCGCACCGGATCGGAGCGGAATCTTATGTGTACGCTTTTTGTTACTAACGTGCGATTTAAAGATACTTTGCCCTGTCTTCTAGGTGCTTTCATGCTGGCTGGCTGCCAGCTTTCCGCTCCGGTATCGGAATATCAAAGCGCAAAGGTCACTCGCCCAGCCACCTTGGCTGGAGACAGGTGGCGAGCCGTGGGTTTTGTATTTGAGCAACTGGAAGAAGGAGCCGAATCGAATACGGAAACATCGGGCGAAGAGCTTGGCACAATTGTTTGGAGCACTCCTGAGTCTGTTGTGCAAAACCCATCTGGGAGACACCTCCGGGGCAGCGGGACTTTCTTCGACTGTGTGGATGGTCGCGGAAAGTTTATCACCGCGGCCCATGTTGTTTGGAGCACGTTTGCGGAATCTTGGCCAGATGGTTCCTCGTACGTGCCCAGCTCTCCGACATACATCTCCACAGGCAGGCACTTGAATGACCTCGAAGCGCCCACGTATCGCGTTGTCGAGCAATGGGTTCATCAATTGCGCTCTCCCCTGACGATGAACGATATCGCCGTTCTCACGACAGACAGGTGTCCGCATGTGGATGACGCTAACAATGTGCCCGAGACCTTTCGCTACCTTGCGCTCGACGGCGGGGCGCCGGGCCGTGATTTCGTTGGCATGGAAACGGTCGTTGTTGGCTTTGGCAACGAGCTGGCAGATGAAGAGGCACCTAGGCACGAGCGCCTCTGGAAGCATGCGTCGTTTTTTGGCGACTACGAAAGTGTCCTCGTTACGCAAGACAAACTCGGCGCCTCGGCGGAGTGCACAGGAGACTCGGGAGGCCCGCACCTCATCAACGCGCCTTCGCGTTCGGCACGGATTGATATCGCCTTCGACGAGGATTACGCCATCGCGGGCATCGTCGCTGCGGGCGACATTGCCTGTCGACACTACGGTATCGTCGAAAAGGTTAGTTTTTACCGTGACTCGCTCTACGAAAAAGAGGCAGCGATGCATCCTTGCAGCGCTTTCGTCGGGCCGAGCCAACCACCACCTCCTCCACCCACAGACGACGAGGACGACCCCGAGCTTGCCGCGCGTCGGCGTGCCTACCGCGCTCGACAGATCGCCGCGGAAAAAGCCGATGAACGCGGAGAATGCAGACCCGACGGGCAGTGCAACCCGGTATGCCTTCTAGCCGATCTTGACTGCACCCACGTCTCTCCCTTCTGCGAAAAGTACCTGGCGAGCTTCGGTGCACAAAGCCCGTGAGCCGCTCTGATGGTGCTTCATTCAAGACAACCCGGCGGGCATCTCGCGAGACGCATACTGGCCGGTTAGTGTCACATCCTGTGGTCCCGTCCCAGGGAGCTTTTGGCGCAAACGCGGCTTCGTGCGCTCCGTGAAAGCG
>SLEO01000309.1 GCA_007124745.1 Myxococcales bacterium | reverse complement strand
GCCACCCGACCTTGTGCCACTCGGTGGTGAGCCAACCGTTGCTGTGAGACTTGACATAGAGGGTGCGGCCATCCTTATGAAGGTGAGGCTATCACGCAGACCCGACCAGGCAGAAGCTTCTTCGACCGTTCAGCGCTAAGCCAAGGGCGCTGCCGTGAGTCGCCGCCGATAGGCCCACCTGTGGATTCTAGAAACGGCAAGCAAAGCAGGTTCGGCTGGAAGCCGGCGTCGGCGGGCAAGGCGCCGCCAGCAAGGGAAGGCAAGAACGGGTGACCAGCGCTGCGATGGATGAACTGCTCCGCAAACGCTTCCTCCTTGTCACGGGCAAGGGCGGCGTTGGCAAGAGCACCGTCGCCTGGTGGCTTGCCCTACAGGCTGCCGCGCGCGGCAAGCGCGTCCTGCTCGCCAACGTCCGGGACGGTCGGCAGATCGCGTCGCTAAGCGGTCTCAAGGAGCCATTGCCGCGCACCGCACCTGTGGCCGTGCCCGGGCAGCCACGGGTGTCCGTCGTCGAAGTGCACGCCCATGAGGCCCTCGTCGAATATGCCTCCATGGTCATCAAGGTGCCCTTCGTGAGCCGGATGGTTTTCGACAACAAAACCTTCAGCGGCTTTCTGCGCTCAGTCCCCGGGCTCGATGCCTGGGCCATTCTCGGCAAAGCCTATTTTCACGCCCACCGCGACACTAGCGGCAGCCAGCCGCGCTACGACCTCGTGGTGTTCGACGCACCCGCCACCGGCCACTGCCTGGAGATGCTCGCGGTGCCCCAGGTCATCGAACGCGTCGCGCCGCCGGGCCTGCTCCGCCGAGAGGCCACCGAAGCGTGTGCATTGCTGCGCGACGAGGCCCGCGCCGCCGTCGTCCTCGTTACCTTGGCGGAGCACTTCGCCCAGACCGAAAGCGAAGAACTACAGGCGGCGCTGGGGCGCCTCGGCATGCACATGGGCCTCCGCCTGTGGAACCAAATGCTCCCCCCAGATGTCTCGGAGGAGATGCTCGCCGCATTACCCGACACGCCGCCCCTAGCTGCCCTCAAACAGCGCCTCGCCCTCTACCTAAAGCGCAGCCTTCAGCAGCGCGCCTGCCAGGAAAACCTCCGCAGCCGAGCTCCCGCTCCCGAGCGCGAGCTACCCTGGCTCAGCGCCGAAGCCCTCGGCCCTTTCCTCGCCACACCCCTGCCCGCCTAGCGCTGCTAGGGCAGCCTGAGGTGGTAGGCCTTGGGGGCTTGGAAGGCGCGAATGCCGGCGTGGCCTAGAGTGGCGCCGATGCCGGAAGCGTTACGGCCGGACCAGGGGACACGCGCGCTGACGCGGTCACAGCAGTTCCAGTAGCCTGTGCCGCTGTGGACCCGAGCCAGAATGCCTTCGGCGCGCGCGCGATCTCCACTGAAGACACTGGCTGTCAGGCCGTACTCCGTGGCGTTCATCAACGCGACGGCCTCTTCGTCGTCGGCGACCACCTGAATACCGATAATGGGCCCGAAGCTCTCCTGTTGCATGACGCGCATTGAGGGGAGCACGTTCGTAAGCACAGTAGGCTCGAAATAGAAACCCTTGCCCTCCCGAGCTTTCCCACCCAGCCGCAGGGTGGCACCGAGAGCGACCGCGTCAGACACTTGCGCCTCGAGCTCACGCAACTGCGCCTCGCGCGCCAGTGCCCCGATGTACGTCTCCGGGTCCAGTGGGTCGCCGACTCGAAAGCCCCGTACGGTTTCAACGAAAGCCTCAATGAAGGCCTCGGCGCAGGCGGCGTGAACGTAGATGCGTTCCACCGAGCAGCAGCTCTGCCCGGTGTTGTAAAACGCACCGTCCGCAAGCGCCGCCGCAGCGCTCACCGGGTCTGCGTCATCGCACACATAAGCGGGATCTTTGCCGCCAAGCTCGAGTTGAAGCCGCCCTCCTAGGGGACCTAGCAGCTTACCTGCTACCGCTTCGGCGACCCGTAGCCCCGTTGCATGCGAGCCGGTGAAGCACACCGCGTTCACCGGCTGTGCAAGCAGGGCCGCCCCCACGCGTCCGTCGCCGATGAGCGGTACGAAGACATCAACCGGCACGCCCGCTTCGTGCAGCAGCTCCGCGATAGCAAGGCCGGTCTTAGGCGTGAGCTCCGATGGCTTGTAGACAACGGCGTTACCCGTCAGCAACGCGGGAACAAAGACGTTGCTGCTGACGAAATACGGGTAGTTCCACGCCGAGATATGCGCCACCACACCCAGGGGCTCGTAGCGTATCAGCTCCTCGGTTTCGCCGGCTTGTGCCGCTCGGCTGACAACCTCCGCTTCACTCAGCTTTGGCACCGTCTCGAGGAAGAAGTCGATGCGTGGCCCGAGCGCCCCAATCTCGCTGCGCGCCTGAGCGATGGGCTTGCCCATCTCCGTCGTCAGAAGCGTGGCCAGCCGCTCTTGCGCCTCGCCCAGAAGATCCCGGAAGCGCGCAAGGATCGCTACTCGCTCGCCCACTTTGCGCGCTGCCCAAGCGGGTTGCGCAAGTGCCGCCGCCCGCACCTTAGCGGCCACGGTAGCCGCAGAATCCGCCGACACCACGTCCACGGCCTCCCCCGTCGCCGGGTTAACCACCGTGATACGTCCACCATCCCCCAAAGCACCGACTGCCATACGGAAACCACCTAGCGCATCTCAGCGCTTCCGTGTACCGGATACCACGGTCTCTCAGCGGCACCCCCGAAACGCGCTGTTTCAAGCGCAAAGAAACCCATAACGAGTCTGAGCCATCCCCAGGGTGAGCCTGTGGGACGAAAGCCGCGGGGACATGGGCCTGGAGTAAGTATGGTGGGGT
>SLEO01000368.1 GCA_007124745.1 Myxococcales bacterium | reverse complement strand
CGCGATGTCCTGGCTTTCCTCGTCGATTCTTTGCGCGCTCAAGGCGCTGAAGGCGCTCAGGCGCCTTCGCTCCTGCCCGCCTGAATCAGACCGGGCGTCGCCACCCCCCTGAACGGTTACGCACACACCTTGCTTCGCTTCGCGCATGCGGTCTTCTGTCTCTGCCTGGATCTTGGCTTGCCTGGTAAGCGGGTGCACAGCTTTGGAGGTGGCAGCGCCGTCTCCTTACGTAGCGTCTGAGAAATTCGTCGTAGACCCGGGTACAATAGTCACCCTTGGCTCGGGCTCCGCGCTCGTTAAGGTGACCGGGGGTTCTTTGGTGACGCTCGGCGGCATCCTCGTTCTGCCTGTCGCGAGCGTAGCACTTTCGGGCTATCTGGGTTGGGTCGCTATGCGTAACATCAACGCATTCCGGGTCTATGAGGAGGCGCATGCAGCGTCGCGATACGCCATATCTCAGTTAGCCCAGGCCGGAAGCTCGCGGTACGCGCGCGTCTTCGATAGCTCAGGCACCTGGCCGGAAGAGGTCTTCTTTACTTACGTTGTGACTGGTCAACATAATAGCAGTGGCGATCCCATCCTCTTTGGTAACAAAACAGAGGAAGAAATACGCAGACTCTTTGAACAGGCGTTTACGATTCAGTGCATGAACCGCAGGCTAGTCGATAGCACCGATTTCGACCGACCTTTTTCGAGCGGCGTGGATTCTATTGAAGAACAGAATATCATTAGGGAGTGCAGCGCTGTCAGGGCAGTGTTTGACGATACGACTCCGAACGACTTTTTTGGACTGTGGCAGCAAGCACGGCAGCAAGTCACCTTCGCTTTGCTCGAAACAGCGTGCACCTTACTTGATGATGTTGAGCTATCCCGAGCGTCAGCGGAGAGCATCCGGATGCTTTACGATCTCGAAAACAAATCGCACGCTGAAATGTGTTCTGACATCGCGGATCTGATTGAAGCTATACGCGCAAAACAAGCGGACACGTCAGAGTTCCCGCTATACGGTGGTCGTATCGACGGACCGGACGACGCTTTGAAATGCATTGCAGAGCTTCGAACAATCTATGAACTTTTAGATTGCTCCACGTAGGCGTTCACAGCGGCCGGATCGCGCGAACGCAGCGGTAAAGAGCGAGTGGGTGATGGGGCCTCACGCGCAGCTTATGTTTTTTGGGGGGAGAGTTTGCGGGATTTACTCCCGAAAACTCTGGGGCATTTTGCTAAAATGCCCCCTGAACAGTTACTTAACACAAGGGGATGTGACGGTGGCAAGGGGCTGGAAGCCACTCAAGCAACTCAGGCAGATGAACCCTCAATGAGCGCCATAAGTCTGTAAGTCCTCGCCAGATATCGCATATGCCGACGACTTCGAGTGTCGCCCTGTGGTTTGGTAGGCTGGTCCGAAGCGGAGGCAACGGAGCGCCCTGGAGACATTAACGTAAGCCGAAGCATCAGCGACTTGACCTCCAGAGGCCGGTGGACGCGTTTCGACCGCTAGGGAGCTACCTGAGCCGGTTGCGAAAGTAACTTCGACATGTGATGCCGAGGCGCGCAACCGACTCAGAAGCCCGATTCGTAGCGTGGGTTAGAGGGTGCTGTCGCCGCGCTTCCAGTTGACGGGGCATAGGCCGCCGTTTTGGAGGGCGTCTAGGGTGCGTACGGTCTCTTCTACGTTGCGGCCAGCGCTTAGGCCGTTGACGTGGACGGACTGGATGACGTCTTTTTGGTCAATGATGTAGGTGGCGCGGAGGCAGACGCCGGCGTCCTTTTCGAGGATGCCGAGGGCGGAGGATAGCTCGCGCTTGGCGTCGGCAAGCATTGGGAAAGGCAGGTCCTTCAGGTCTGCGTGATGGGTGCGCCAGGCGTGGTGCACGAAGTGGGAGTCGGTGCTGGCTCCAAGCACCACCGCGCCGCGCTCTTTGAACTGGGCGTCAAGGCGGCCGAACTCGGCGATCTCCGTCGGGCAGATGAACGTGAAGTCCATCGGCCAGAAGAAGAGCACCTTCCACTTGCCTGCGAAGTCAGAGGAGCTGATCTCCTTGAACTCTTTACCTTTCTCCAGACTCACGCACGCCTGAAGTTTAAATTCGGGAAGCTTATCACCTACGGTCAACATCTTGATTCTCTCCTAGTTTTGCCGGGGCCCACAGGCGGGCTCGGTACCGCTGGGAGCGCCTGCGCGCTCGGCGCGGCGCAGCCACCGGCGTACACACCTAGACCTTAAGCCCGCTCGGCGGCCTGACAAGCCCTATTCGGCGCCACTACGAGGAGAACCGGAGCTTAAGGCCGTCCCTATTCGCTGCCGGCGGAGGACTCGCGGCGCAGAGGCTGACGTGCGCTGAGAGGCGCGTGCGTATTGGTCCGGCCCCTCGGGAGCCGTTGAGACTCGGGCGTGCTACCTTTCGCTGCGTGCAAGAGCAGGAAACCCGCGCAGCTCAGAAGGTTCATTTTGTGTCGCTTGGATGCGCGAAGAACCGGGTCGATACGGAAGTCATGCTTGGCGTGGCATGCGGCACGGGTGCCAGCCTCTGCGAAGACGCCGCGGACGCCGATGTCATCGTCGTTAACACTTGCGGCTTTATTGAGAGCGCGAAGGCCGAGTCCATCGACACGATTCTCGAACTTGCGCAGCACAAAACCTCCGGACGCTGCACGAAGCTCGTCGTCGCGGGCTGCCTTTCCCAACGCTACTCAGGTGACCTTGCGGAGTCGATGCCGGAGGTGGACCACTTCCTCGGCTCTAGCGACATGCTGGCGCTCGGACCGCTGCTGCGCGGCGCCACGCAGGAGCGCCTTCTCGTCGGGCACCCGGCGAACTACCAGATGCAGGCGAGCGACCCGCGGGTGCTGTCGCTGCGCCCCCATAGCGCTTACGTAAAGATTGCCGAGGGTTGTAACCGGGTGTGCGCATTTTGCGCCATCCCTGGCATTCGCGGCAAGCAGCGCTCACGCCCCGTTGCGGACATTGTCGCGGAGGTCACCGGGTTGGTCCGCCAGGGCACCGTCGAAGTGAACCTCGTTTCGCAGGATACCGTGGCCTATGGCCGCGACATCGAGGGCCGCCCGACGCTCGCGGAGCTGCTGCGCGCCCTTGATAACGTTGAGGGCTTGCACTGGGTGCGGGTGCACTATCTCTATCCGGAGACGCTGACCGAGGCGCTCATCGATTGCTTCGCGGACCCTGCGTCGAAAACGCTGCCATACATCGACATGCCGCTCCAGCATGCGTCCGATAACATGCTGAAGCGCATGCGTCGCGGCCACTCCGCTGAACGGCTCTACCGCGTGGTCGAGCGGCTGCGGGAACGCATTCCCAACATGACCTTTCGCACGACCTTCATCGTGGGCCATCCCGGCGAGACGGAGGAAGACTTCGCGGCACTGCTGCGCTTCGTCGAATGGGCGGCGTTCGACCACGTCGGCACGTTTGTCTACTCCCACGAGGAGGGCACCGAAGCGGGAGCGGCTACCGATCTTGTGCCGGAAGAGGTCGCCCTCGCCCGCCGGGATGCGCTGATGACGCTGCAACAGCGCATCGGCGAGCAGCGGCAACAGCGCCACCTCGGCCAGCATATTCGGGTGCTTGTGGACGGCCCGAGCCAGGAACACGCGCTCCTCGCCCAGGGCCGCCACGAAGGCCAAGCGCTTGAGGTCGACGGCGTCGTGCATCTAACAGACTGCGCGGCGACGCCGGGGCGCTTTGTCGAAGCCGAAGTCACCCACGTCTCCGGTTACGACTTAGTCGCCCGTCCCGTAGAGCCCGAAGACTTCGACATCGACCTGAGCACGCTGCCTCGCCCAACCAAGGCGAAGCGCGCGCTCGCGGTCATCTAGATGAGTCCGCTAGTGCAGGTGCCGCGGGTGAGCCAGCAGGTGCCCGAGCAGCAGTCCGCCGGGGCGGCGCAGGTGCCACCCAGCGGCTGGCATTCGGGCGCGACGGGTGGCGCAGGTTCGCCAGGGTCCGCGGGCTCTTCGGGTTCGGGCATCGGATCGCAGCCTGAGTCGCCGCAGGCAAGCGATTCGCAGTCGAGGTCGATGGTGCAGAGTTCGCCCTCACCCCGGGGTTCCGCCTCGCAACGTAGCGTGGACTGCAACGCATCTTCGTCCTGGTAGGGGAGACAGAGACCGCTGTCGCACTGTTCGTGGAAAACACACGCTTCGCCCTCTTCGTAAGGCTCGGTGATGGCAGAGCCGAAACAGCGGTTGGTGCCGAAGTTCGTCACGCGGCAGTTTTTCGGATCAGCCTGACCATTGGCTTCTTTAGCACTGCAACACGTCCCGGTTCCCGATCCCACTCCGGTTCCGCACACTTCTCCCGGTGCACCGTGTCCGCTACTTCCACGTTGAGCACAGGCCTTGACGCCACTGTCTTCGTCTTCTTTACAGCCACCATCATTGCCGTTCTGCGTGCTGCAAAACTCGAGCGGGTCCCACGAACAGCAGTCCTCGTCTCGCTGACAAAGTTCGTACTGCGTCAAGCAGCCGCCAAGCCGCTGGCAGATTTTTGGTCCGCCTAGATAGCTGCTGGCACAGGTTTGCGAACGGCAGTCATTGTTTTCGGAGCACGGCTCGCCAATCAGCAAACTTCCGGGTCCGCCGCCGCCGGTTCCTGCAGCGCCGCAGCGCCCCACGGAGTCATCCCCTTCCTTCACGCAGCGGCCGGAGCAGCAATCGCTGGCTTCGCTGCAAATATCGGATTGAGACCGGCACTCGCTGACGATGCCGCAGCGTAAGTTGGGGGCACCATCGCTGAGCGTGCCGAGGGCGACGCACCAACCCGAGCAGCATTCGTCCTTCGACACCGAACCCGCAGCAGAGCAGCGTTCGCCAAGCGTGCCGCAGGTGGCCCCAGCAAGGGCAGTGCAGGTCTTGGCGCCATCCGCGCCCTCGCATTGTCCGCTGCAACATTCGTTGTCCGACGTGCAGTCCGCGTCAGGGCTTGCGCCACTTGTTGTGCAGAGGTTGCCGAACCCATTGCACTGACCCTCGCTATTGCAGCTAAAGGAACAGCAATCGGCGGCCTGACCGCAGGTACCGCCCTCCTGAGTGCAAAAGCGAGCAGCCACGCAGCGGCTGGTGCCGCCACCATCGTCGGCGCAGGTGCCCTCGCAGCAATCGGTGCCCGCGTTGCATTCGGCGCCCGCGCGACCACAGGTGAACTCAAGTACGGTTTCCACATCGGGAATCACCTCCGCAGGCGCATCGCCAGTAGGCGTGTCGCTCTCGCCCGGGAGCGGTTGCTCGGCGGGAGGCGTGGTGGGCTCTAGCTCACCAGGTGTTGGGTTTGCTGTTTCGCTGCCAGAGCAAGCTGACAGCAGCCAGAGCGCCATCAAGCAGCCGCTTATTCCGAGTTTACAAAGCCGCATCATCCCGTCCCCCCATAAGTTGGGCTTCCGAGGCACGCCGGCGTCCTAGGACACGTAGACGCTCACCTCGTCAGCCAGCACATACGGCGGGGGGGGCCAGGGACCTGTGCTCGCTTCCGATCACAGCGTCTGGCCTAACCCTCGCCGATTCCGAGGTTACCATGCGTGGCCCGACGATAGCGACACCCTGTGTGAATTTTTCTGCTTTTAGTGGATAGACTGGGCCTCAGCAGGGCGCGGCCAGCGAGAGGCACTCGCCCAACGACTTCAGCCAAGCTTCCCACGACACTAGCGGGCGTGGGTGTCGGCGTGGTGGCCCATCCAGTCGCGCAGTTCGCCGCGGATGATGCGTGGGGCGCGGCGAAGCTCGTCGATCGTGCGGCAGCCGGAAAGCAGCATCACTGCGCGCAGCTCTTGTTCCACCTGGTCGAGGAAACGGTCGGCGCCTTCGCGGCCCCCCTGCTGGAAGGCCTGAAAGACGAAGCGTGCGATGCCGCCAGCTGTGGCGCCGAGCGCTATCGCTCGGGCGATATCGTAGCCGGTACGGATGCCGCCCGTCGCAATGACCGTCAGTCCTTCGCGCGCGGCGTAGTGCACTGCAGCAGCGGTTGGGACGCCCCAGTCCCAGAGCATCTCGCCGAGGGCGCGCTCGACGCCTTCGGCGCGGAGCGCTTCGACGCCCACCCAGGAGGTGCCGCCGGCTCCGGAAACGTCGACGTAGCGGACGCCGGTTTCGGCGAGCCGTTTCGCGGTTTCGGCGGAGACGCCGTTGCCGGTCTCCTTGGCCACCACCGGCACATCAAGCTCTTGCACGAAGCGCTTGAGCGTCGCGGTTCCGTCGCGAAAATCGCGGTCGCCGCCGGGCTGCACGAGCTCCATGGCGGGGTTGAGGTGGATGCAGAGGGCGTCGGCGCCGATGGCATCGAGCATGGCCTGCACCTCAGAGGTCTTCATGTCGCGGGCTTGAACCACGCCTACGTTGCCCATTAACAACACGTTTGGAGCACGCTCGCGCACCTGGTACGTCCAGGCCGTCTCCGGCGACTTCTGCATGGCGCGCTGCGAGCCGAGCCCGAAGCCATAACCGCGGTCATTCGCGACCGCCGCCAGCGTGTGGTTAACATCGGCGGCCCTGTCCGTCCCTCCGGTCATCGCGGCAATCACGATGGGCGCGCGCAGCTCTTTGCCCAGGAGATTGACCCGAAGGTCGAGATCGCTGAGCGCCAAATCCGGGAGTGATTGGTGCATCAGGCGCACGTCACCCAGAAGGTTCGTTTGGTTCTTGAAGGCGACGGCATCCGTCGCGCAAAGATCAAGGTGGTCGACTTTGCGTTGCTTAATATCGGTGGACATGCGCAGAGAACTTTCGTCACGGGCAGCGCACCTGCGCCATAGAGGGTCGGAGTGCGCACCCGTGAAAGCGGCAACGGTGCCATACGTCCGCGCCAGAGGCCAATGCCTCTTTCACACTCGGTCGCTCGCGACGTCACGGGCGGCGTCAGCTCGCCAGCGCACAGCCCCGAGGTTGGGGGGAACCCTCTCTCGGACTTCCCTCTCGGACTCGCGCACTTAAGGGTAACCGGACTCCTGAAAGGCTCTCGGCGCGCGTAGCAAACGTGACCGCTAGTTCTGGGACCAATTTGGCCTTAAGGTGGCAGCCATGTTGGAGAGCGAGATCCAGACACTTAAGGTCGGTGTTGAGGCACTGTTGGCGGAATACTTCACGGCGAAGCGGGCTTCTGCAGGTGATTTGGCGCGGGAAGCGATCGAGCTGGTCGACGCCGTCGAAACGCTGACGATGCGTGGCGGCAAGCGCCTGCGCGCCCTCGTGGTGCGCGCGGGCATGGTCGCGATCGACCCCAAAGCGGAGCTTGAGCCCGCCCTTCGGGCTGGTGCCGCCATCGAGCTGCTCCAGACCTACTTGCTCATCCACGACGACTGGATGGATCAGGACGACCAGCGCCGGGGGGGGCCGGCCATTCACCGGCTGCTCGCGGATGCCCGCCAAAACGAGCATCTTGGTGCATCGCTCGCAGTGCTGGCGGGTGATTTGGCGGGGACTTACGCCTGGGAGCTCCTGAGCCAAGCGGCGCCGGCACAGCATTTGTTGGCCGTAGTGCGCAACTACGTGCGCATGCAGGAGGAGGTGCTCTTCGGCCAGCACCTCGATGTGACAGCTTCGCCGGACGTCGAACGCATGCACACGCTTAAAACCGCGAGCTACACCGTGACCGGCCCATTACGCATCGGCGCAGCCCTCTGCGGCGCGAGCGAAGCCCAGCTCCAAGCGCTGAACGATTTCGGCACACCGATCGGGATCGCCTTCCAGCTTAGAGATGACCTGCTCGGAACCTTCGGGCAGGCCGCCGATACGGGCAAGCCGACGGGCAACGACTTGCGCGCGGGCAAACGTAACGCGCTCACCGTTGAAGCGGAGCGCCGCCTCGGCTCGGATTGGTCGAAGGTCTCGCCCGTCTTTGGTGTGCAACAGGCGGCCCAAGCCGATGTTCAAGTCGCCATTGCGGCGATTCGCGACTCCGGTGCGGCGGAAGCGGTTGAAACGGAGCTAACGCGCCAGACCGCGCTCGCGCGGGCACGGCTTGCCGAAGCGCCCTTTTCCCGCGAGGGTAAAGCCATGCTTGAGGATATCGTCCGGCTGCTCGTCGACCGCGACCGCTGACCGCACGGATAGGGAGCCACGCCTAAGATGGCGCCGGACTTGGCCCGCAGGGACCTCCCGCGCTATAGCGCGGCCCCAATGGACGCGCTGGGCGAGACCCCCCTAAACGTGATGCACGACGAGACGTGCGCCGGTGTCGGTGTAGGCAGCGGCAAGGTCATTCTGCTCGGCGAGCACGCAGTCGTCTACGGCCAGCCCGCTCTCGCGGCCTCCCTCGAACGCGGTGTGATCGCCACTGCGCAGTTCGCGAGCGCCTGGTCCCTACATATCGGCCGCTGGAACCTCACCGTCCGCCCCCGCGACACCGAAGATGCCGACCCTATCGAGCGCGCCTTTGCGGGCGTAGTTGACACCCTCGGCGGCGTACCGCTCGCGCTCGACGTGCTCCTCCAGCTTCCCAGCGCCGCGGGCTTGGGGTGTTCGGCGGCCATTGGCGTCGCCGTGATTGAAGCCGTCGCACGCGCGCAGGGCAACGCACTCCAGCGGGCGACGCTGTCCGAACTCGCCCGTCGCTGGGACGGCCACTTTCATGGCAAAGCATCCGGCGTCGACAGCGCCGTGGCGACCTACGGCGGTGTCGGCGTCTACTCGCTGGAGAGCGGCTGGGAAGAAGTCGTGCCGGGCCAGCCGCTTCCACTCGTGATCGCCCACTCCGGGGAGCAGAGCGCGACGAGCGACCTCGTGGCCAAGGTAGGGGCAGCGCGCCAAGGCGACGCAGAGCGCGTCGACGCCATCTTCGGGCGAGTCGGCCAGCTGACCCGTCTAGGTGCCCAGGCCCTTGAGCGCGGCAATCTTGCAGCGCTCGGCGACCTCATGAACGAGAATCACGCACTGCTCCGCACGCTTGACCTCTCAACGCCGGCCCTAGAAGTGCTACGCACCGTAGCCCTCGATTCCGGCGCGTATGGCGCCAAGGTCACCGGGGCAGGTGGCGGCGGTTGCCTCGTGGTGCTCGCGCGCCATGAAACGAAGCTGCCAAGCTTAGAGGCAGCCCTACGGCGTCACAGCCGCCACGTCTTCTCGACGGTTATCGGTGCCGAGCAGTTTGCGTCCTGCGAGGCTAGCGCGTAAGTGACAAGTAGATGTCTGGGGTGTTAAGCGCCGGTACATCTCCGCCTCCGAAGCTCGTGGCTCCCTAGGGTCCGCCGCCAGCATTCACCGCATGCGGGGCGCGGCGCTGGCCTAATGTAGGTGCGCAGAGGTGAATAGGGGTCATGACGTGAGGGCGCAAGGTTTGCAAAACGCTTCGGAGCAATCTCGGACCGGGGTCACCGGCTCCACTTCCGCTTCTTCGGGACAGGGCAGCGCGACGGCCTGCGCGAACATCGCCCTCGCCAAATACTGGGGCAAGGCCGATCGTACTCTTAACCTGCCTGCCGTTGAGAGCATCTCGCTGACGGCAGACAGCCTCAAAACCGAGACCACCGTTCATTTCGACGGTGACCTCGCTGCCGATGAGGTCGTGCTCGACGGCGCCTTCGCCGAAGGTCGCTCCGCCGAGCGCATCACCCGCGTCCTCGATTGGGTGCGGGAGGAAGCGGGTCTGAAGTCCCGCGCGCGCGTCACGACCTACAACACCTTCCCCACCGGCGCGGGCTTGGCATCCAGCGCCTCTGGATTCGCAGCGCTGGTAGGGGCAGCCTACCAAGCGGCGGGCCTCGATGTAGACGCCGCGCAGGTTTCGCGGCGCGCCCGACGGGCAAGTGCCTCGGCAGCGCGCTCGGTCTTCGGCGGTTACGTGCGCCTCGCTGCCGGGGTGCCTGGCGATGATAGCCTAGCGGCAGAACCGCTCTTCCCCGCCGAGCATTGGCCACTGCGCATGCTCATCGCTGTCGTCGACCGCAAGAAAAAGGCCACCTCGTCGACGGACGGCATGGAGCGCACGCGGCTCACGTCGCCGTTTTACGATGCCTGGGTGACCGAAGCGCCTAAGTACGTTGAGGAGATTCGCCTGGGCCTGGCGGCGCGGGACCTCGAGCGCGTCGGACGGTTTATGGAGCGCTCGACACTCGCCTACATTGCCAGTGCTCTCGCTGCGGACCCGGGCATCGTCTACTGGAAGGGCTCGACCCTTGATGTTTATCACCGGCTGCGCCTCGAGCGCGAGGAGCAGGGCTTGCCGGTCTGGATGACCATGGACGCAGGGCCGCACGTCAAGGCGCTTTGCGAAGAGGCCGACGCAGACCGCGTCCGCGCACTGTTGCATTCGCTAGACGCGGGCATTGAGGAAATTATTGAAGTCGCGCCGGGACCCGGACTTCAGCTCCACACCTGCCACGCCTCGGTCTGCTGAATCATGGCGTTGGGCAGTCAGCAACCCTTGCCCGTGGCGTCGGGCGGTAACGCCGCCTTGAGCCCAACGGTGAGCGCACCGGGCAAGGTGCTACTGCTGGGCGAATACGCGGTGCTTGAAGGCGCGGTGGCATTGGTCACCACGGTCAACCGCAGGGTATGTGTCCGTGCGAGCGCGGCGGCGGACGAACCCCAACTGCCCCCGGAAGTGCGCGAGGCCCACGTGCTCGCCACCGGCGCGTTCAGCGTGCGGAATCTCCCCTGGCCCGACATTGACGTCACCGCGCTCTATTCCGGCGATCAGAAGCTCGGCCTCGGGTCCTCCGCAGCGGCGGCGGTGGCCGCGGCGGGGCGCGTGGCCCAGGCGGCGGGGGCGGATCTCGCGGACCCGGGTGTGAAGGAACAGGTCTTCGACCTCGCGTTTGCGGCACACCGCGCGGTGGCGCCCCGGGGAAGCGGCACGGATGTCGCTGCCTCGGCCTTTGGTGGCACGCTGCGCGTCAGGCGCCAAGTGGGTGGCAGTGACGCGCCCCCTGGGGCCGATGTGAGCCTAGATGTTGAACCGCTAGCCTGGCCGCCAGACCTCGGGGTGGGTGTCGTATGGACGGGCACGCCCGTGCGCACGTCGTCGATGGTGGAAACACTGTCGCGCTACGCGAGCGCGGAGTCCGGCGCCTACGCGAGCCAGATGGAGACGCTGCGCGCCTATGCCTGGCAGGGCGCGCAGGCGTTCTATTCAGGCCAAAGCGCCGGCGTCCTTGAGGCCGCCAGAGGATACGGCGAGGGCCTGCGGGCGCTCGGTCGTGCGGCGCGGCTTCCCATTTACACCGAAAGGTTGGACGCGCTGACGCAGGCCGCAGCGGAACTCGGTCTTGTTGCCAAGCCATCGGGCGCGGGCGGTGGCGATGTCGCGGTGGTGTTTTACCAAGACAGCGAGGCCTTTAAGCGGTTATGCACAAGGCTTGGGGACATGGGCTGCCACTTTCTCGACGTGGAGGTGCACGTTGAGGGGGTCCGATCCGAGCAGGTGCCTTGAGGGTACGCTATACCGCCGGGCGCGCGCGTCTGGCCAGGAGAACGGGCAGGGACACTTAGCGGGCAGGGACACTTAGAAGGCAGCATGCGGGATTTTTGCGCATTCCGACCCTAAGTCTCCAGACTGCAGAGCCAGAGGGCGGCGTGTTTAGGGAAGACAGCGGCAAGGTTGATCAAGCTAGCTTGGCGGCGGGGTCCAGCGTTACAAAGCGTGGGACAGTCCCGAACATAGGCGGCATCGGGTGCCGGCAGGGTCTGTGCTAAACCGGCCCCGGGGAACAAAAAGGGTATGAAAAAAACATCTCGCCTGCCTGGGTTCTATAAGCTTTCCGTCGGTGAGCGACGCCACGTCGCTTCGGCGGCCCTGGGCCTCGACGAGCGCGACTTCGACGCCGCGCTCGAAGAAGGTGGCCTCAACTGTGCAACCGCTGACAAGACCGTAGAAAACGTTGTTGGCGTCTACTCACTCCCCTTCGCGCTTGGTCTGAACGTCTCGCTTAACGGTGACGACTTCGTCGCACCGATGGTGGTAGAGGAGCCGTCAGTGGTAGCCGCAGCGTCGAACGCCGCGCGCCTCATCCGTGGCGGCGGGGGCTTCACGGCGGAGAGCGACCCGCCGCACATGATTTCCCAGGTACAGCTCGACGAAGTGGCCGACCCTGCCGCCGCCTGTGCCGCTATTCTTGAGCACCGCCGCGAACTCATGCAACGGGCGAACGCCGCGGTACCCGGTCTCGTGCGGCGCGGTGGCGGTGCCGTGGACCTTGAGGTGCGCGATCTCGGCGACGGCTATATCGTCGTGCACTTTATCATCGACTGTCGCGACGCGATGGGCGCCAATCTCGTGAACACGGTGGCGGAAAAAGTCGCCGAGCGCGTTGCTGAACTTGCCCAAGGCCGGGTTGGCCTACGCATCCTATCGAATCTCTGCGACCGCCGCTGCGTCCGCGTGACCGGCGAAGTCCCCCCGGAGCTTCTCGCGGAGGGCGAACGCAGCGGCACCGCCGTGCGTGACGCCATCGTACGCGCCTCCATCTTCGCGGAGAAAGACCCCTACCGCGCATCCACCCACAACAAGGGTATCTTTAACGGCATCGACGCCGTCGTTATTGCAACGGGCAACGACTGGCGCGCCGTCGAAGCGGGCGCCCACGCCTACGCCGCGCGCTCAGGCACCTATTCGCCGCTTTGCACCTGGCGCGTCGCCGAAAACGGCAACCTCCGCGGAAGCCTGGAGATGCCGCTAGCGCTCGGCACCGTCGGCGGCCCGAGCCGCGTCCATGACGGCGCCCGCTTCGGCATCCGCATCGCCGGTGTCACCTCGTCGCAGCAGCTCGCCGAACTGGCTGCCTGCGTCGGCATGGCCTCAAACCTCGCGGCACTACGCGCCCTCGCCACCACCGGTATCCAGCGCGGCCACATGGCACTCCACGCCCGCAGCGTCGCCATAGCCGCTGGCGCCACCGGCAAGCTCGTCGAACGTGTCGCCTCCGAAATCCACGCCCTCGGCGACGTCTCCCTAAGCGCCGCCGAACACGCCCTAGCCCGCCTCAACTCCGCCCCCAACTAGAGCGGCGTAGAGACGGCGCTCATCTGATAGCGCCCACCATAGGTGCTCTGGCTAAAGGTGGTAATGAGTCTTACGGAGATGGGCTTAGCGTCTGAGCAGTGGCTTAACGGTTCTACTTTACGATAAGTTCCGGACGAATGCGGCGTGGGCTTTCCGAGATCGCAGTTTATAGGAGCCTGACCTGGGGTTGAGTTCACGATGCTTTGGTATGCGAGACATGCAGCCTCAATGAGGGTAATGGCGTCTGGACACTCCTTCGCCACCGCAGTGATGGAGAGCACCGACGCCGAGCCCCGCGCGAAACTGCTCGATTCGGGAAGTAATTTTTCCGCACGCATGCAGCACTCGCGCGGGTCCTCCGGCACCTTGTCCAAGCCATAACGTCCAAGCACCCACGATGCGGGAAAGGTTTCGGCAAAGTTCGCATGAAAACCTTCGCTGCGTGAGACAGCTTCATGTGCCGGAAGTGGCTCTTCACGGTTCCACGACCTTGCGAAGAATCTACCGATCCCGCCAAAGACCACCGTGGCTACGCCAGCGACCGCGTGTAAAACGTCGAACGTTTCGGCTTGGGATGGGCCTACAAACTTTTCCCTACTCTCGGCGAGCGCGCCGGAGCCATCGGGTGCCTGAGGCTCCACTGAGCATCCCGAGGAGAGACCTAGAACAACGACACAGACGTTACGAATACGTGACAACTGCGTGATCATCTGGGCGACATGGCACATCGCGGACGTTTCGCAATCTGCATCGATCACCGTTTGTGAGGCACCAACCTACGAAGCGCGCGTGGTGACCTCAAAGGCTTAAATGCACAAGATGTCCGACTTCGCAGCAGTGGAGTGGCCACGCCTACGTCTTTCCCAATGAGTGCACAGTTTCGGGCCCATCCGATCGATCAAGAACGAAGTAGACGGCCGAGGTGCACTTCAGCTTATGCGTTGTTCTTGCGACGGCGGCGAAAGTGAAGCCCGCTGAGTAGGACGAGGGTGAGGAGGCTCAGGTAGGCGGGGAAGTCGCCGATGGTTTGGTAGACGGTGCGGCCTTCGAGTAGGGCGACGGGGCCGGCTAGTGTGGCCTCTTCGAAGACGGGGCCATGGGCGGTGACGCGGCCGCTAGCGTCGATGATGGCGCTAACGCCGCTGTTGGTGCTGCGCACCAGGTAGCGGCGCGCCTCAATGGCGCGAAACTTAGCGAGGGCGAGGTGGATCCACGGTTCGGTGCTGTCGCCGAACCAAGCGTCATTCGTCAGGTTGACCAAGAGATTGGGCTTGCCGAAGGTCATGGCCGTGCGGACGAAGTGGGGGACCAGGTCCTCGTAGCAAACGAGGGCTCCGATGCGCGCCTCACCGAAGACAAGCGGTGCGAAGGACGTACCTTGGCCGAAGCGGCCCGAAGCGGGAGAGAGGTCGTAGAGCGCCGGGAACGTTTCACCGAAGGGGATGTATTCGCCGAAGGGCATGAGGATGTGTTTGTCGTAGCGACTCAGGAGGGCGCCGCCTTTATCCATCAGAAACGCACTGTTGAAGTGACGGCGCGCGTCGCCTTCACCCACGCCGTAGAGGCCGCCGAAGAGCAGCGGCCGTTCTAGACCGCCCAGCGCCGTGCCGGCGAGCGAGGTGTGTTCTGCGCTCAAGTAGTACGAGAAGGCTGATTCGGGCCAGAAGAGCAGTTCGATCTCGGGATGGGCAGCGATGAGCGATTCGGAGAGCTTGAGGTGGCGCCGTAATCCCTCAGCGGGCGCTTCGCGTTTGGCCGTGGTGCCCATATTGGCCTGTACCAAGCCGACGTTGAGCGCCGGCGCCGCGGCAGACTGCCTATCGAAGTGAGCCATGCGCCATGCGCCATATCCGAGCGTGACCAGAAGTGCACCAGCGGCAGCGCCGACCATGCGCCAGGGCTTCGGACCCTTGCCCCAATACCCGTGCGCCACCGCGAAGATGGCCGCGTTGACGGTGACTAGCAGCGCCGAGACCAACATCGGACCACCTATATCGGCGATTTGGATGAGCAGCGGCACGGGGTGCAGCGCATTGGCGAAGTAAGCGCGAAAGATGGTCGGTACCAGCCACTCAGCGGGCAGAAACGCGACGATGGCGCGCAGCAACACATGGGGCAGGAGCGGTCGCAGCGCGACAAAGACCGCCGCAAACACGCCAAACATCAGCCCCTGAAAACCCCAAAGCAGTGTGCTCACCAGCCAGTTGATGGCGGCGTGAAACGTGGTGAATACCTCGAGCATGCCCACGACCCAATAGGTGGCGAGTGCATAGGCGACCGTACCCATGAGCCAGCCACCCCAAAAACCACGCCGTACACCCACGCGACCCCAAGTGAGCGCCGCTAGCAGCGGGACCAGACCCAGGAACGCCAGCGGCCAGATATCGAAGCCCGCAAAGCCCAGCGCGTAAATGACACCGCTGACCGCACACGCGAGCGCGTAGGCGCCCGTTTGCTTCCAGCCTGCCGGCTGGCGTGCTGTCTTCGGCTTATTTCCCCAAGTGCGCATTGCCCGCGGTCATAGACCAAAATCACGCCCCGTGTCATCCGGCCCGCCCTAGCGCCGCACTTACCTGGTGCCAAGTCCGGGACTGTCGCTTCCCTTCGGCAAGACAGGCCCGCTCTCTGTGCTGCCCTGACAGAAAAAACCAAACTTTCGGTTCAGCTCAGCCCGCGGGTTATTTCGTCAAGGGTTTCTTCTAGCGTAGCGAGCAGAAAGTCTAGGTCGGGGTCCGGGGTGTTGAGCGGGGGGGTAATGTAGACGGTATTGCCTAACGGCCGGAGCCACAGGCCTTTGCGGCGCGCAAGCGCGTGGACGCGCTGGCCTAGCGGCGCGTGATAACCAGCAGGGCCCTTGATATCCACGGCGGCCACCATTCCCAGCGCGCGCGGATGGGAGAGATGCGCGTTGGCGCCGAAGCCCGCAAACGTATCGGCGATGCGAGCGGCTTTGGGCACCGCCTCAGCGAGCACCTGTTCATCTTCGTAGACATCGAGCACCGCTCGCGCCACGGCGGCGCCGAGGGGGTTGCCGCAGAAGGTATGACCATGCATCAAGGCTCGCGTCGCATCACCGGAGAAACCCTCGAAGACGCGCTCGCTCGCCACCGTGGCTGCAAAGGGCAAAAGGCCGCCACTTAGCCCTTTAGCGGTGCATAGGATGTCGGGGAGGATCTTCGCGTGGCTACTGGCCCACATGGGCCCCGTGCGGCCGTAGCCCGTGAACACTTCGTCGACGATAAGCAAGGCGCCCGCCTGCTGCGTCGCGCGCGCCAGCCGGGTCAGGTGCGCGGCGGACCAGAAGCGCATCCCACCCGCCCCCTGCACCATCGGCTCGACGATCACCGCGGCGACGCGGTCGCCTTGCTGTTCAAGGTGCGTGCTTAGCGCCTCAGCGGCCGCGTCGAAGTCATCATCCCTGGGCCGCCAGACGGCGAAGAGCATGTCGGCGAAGATGCGATGAAACTCAGGGATATCACCAGCGCTCATGGCGCCGACGGTGTCACCATGAAACGCGCCGGAGAGCGCAAGCACGCGCTGGCGTCCCGGCTGACCGTTCTGAGCAAAATACTGGTGCGCCATCTTCAGCGCGACTTCCACTGCGGTGGAGCCGTTATCGCTGAAGAAGACGCGGCGGAGGTCGCCCGGGCACAGCGCTGCCAGGCGTGCGGCGAAATCCACCGTCGCCTCGTTAATCATCCCGGCGAGCGACACATGGCAGAGGCGCTCGCTCTGAGCCCGAAGCGCGGCGACAAGTCGCGGATGCTGGTGACCTAGGTTGCTGACCCACCACGACCCGAAGCCGTCGAAGTAGCGCTGACCGGCCGAGTCCCATAGCCAGGGCCCTTCGGCGCGCGTCACGACGAGGGGCTCGACCTCAAGCTGACTCTGGCGGGCGGTATAAGGTCGCCAGAGGTGTGCACGGTCGAGGCCGACGAGCGTGCTCGCGCTATCCGCGGGCTCGGCGAAGCGTTGCAACGAACAAGTCCTAGCGCTTAGCGCTCTTGGTTTGGGGCTGCGCATAGGGGTCGTAGGGGCCGATGTGCACCTGGTAAACGAAAGCCGACCAGCCGCTTGCGGGGGCAAAGGTGCTCAGGGCGCCTTGCAGTGCTTCTTTCGTGCAAGCGTGGAGGTCGACGTCGCCGGGTCGGAGCGTCCGCAGGCGCAGGCGGCGTGCGGCGGCGCGCTGGGCGAAACGCAGCTCGACCTCAAGTGTGATGGGCTCGACGCTCTTGCGTTCGACGTAACCGTCGTAGCACTGGGAGAGCGCTGAAGCCGTCGAGGCGATGGCCTTGCGCGCCATCGGAGTGCCCATGGCCCCACGACCGCCGCTGCGCTTTGTCGATATCAAGCGCACGTTGAGCGCAAGGGGCGCCGCTTCGTTCTCGGGCTTCATTTCAGGCGCGGGCTCAGCGCTTGCGCGCCGGGTGTAGCCTGCGGGCCTAAGCGCGCTTTCCGATGACTGCTGTTCCTTAAGCTGATTGATGATGCGACCTTGGGCGGTGGCGCTCGGGCGGCTCCTGAGGTGCTTTCCACACTGCAACGCCGTACGCTGGACTTCGCCCATGTCCGTGAGCAGCGTCTGCACGATCAAGCGCGCGCCGGATTCTTGCGGCGTACCTGCCCGCGCCTTGAGCTGCGCTTTCGCGCTTTCAAGCTGCCGCAGCTTGGCGGCCTGCGTCGCCTTTTGAGCGGACAAGCACGCTTCAGCGGCCTCGATTTGGCCGACACTGGCGGCAGCCTCGTTCAAGGTGAGCGTTTCTTTGTTGTCGCTCACGTTGGCACTGACGCGGGCGCGCTCGGAGGGCACCTGGCCTAAGTCGGCGGCGTCCGCACGGGCCACCGAGGCCACGGACGCGCTTTGCGCGAGCGCGAATCCGGCGCCTACGAGCGCGAGCGCGTACGTGCGCGCGGCTAGACCCGCGACGTCGAACGAAAAACGACCTTCCTTCGGAAGAAGGCGTGCTTTCTGCGGCCCAGGGGCAACCTCGCTAGCGTGTGATGCGTCCCGGTCTCGCTTGAATATTCGCGCGTTAGTCATGTCCCCTGCCTCCCCTAGAACGCACCCAAAGCCTTGCGTCGTGGTGTGAGCATGCCTCCCGGAACGGTGTCGTTCAAGCTTGAACAGGCGACATTTCACGACAGCAGCGCACATTCCCGCGCGATCCCAGATGAAGTCGGCTTGCGGGAGCCGGAGGAACTCGGCCATCGAAGGCGCGCTTGCTCAGTTGAAGGTCAGCGACGTGAAGAGCGACGCGCCAAACACATTGAAGCCGATGTCGGAGGCGCCGGGCAACTGCATGACCAGGAGGCGGCCGCCCAAACCAAAGCCGAGTTCCGGGCCGATCCACCACTCTTTGGCCACCGACCACTCACTGCCGAAGCCCACTTCGTTGCTTCGAATGTTGAAAGCGTCAGCGCGCATATGCGCGAAGGCCGGCCCAATCGAGACGGAAAGGTAGACGTTCACCGGCATAAAGTAGTAGGTGAAACCGAGGCCGAGGCCGATAGCGTGCAGGTCATTGCGGCCGTCGGGAAATGGCGCCCGGACGCCAGCGGTAACCTGCGCGTCGATAACCGAGCTGCCGAACACGTTGGCGAAGAGGCCGAAGTTGGGCGCTACCATGCCGCCAACGCCAAGCGAATACTCAAGGGCGCCACCGTAGACCCTCGGTCCGCCAGCGAGGTCAACCGTCCGGCTCTGCAGATAGCCGCCGCCCACGGTCATCCGTAGCAGCAGCCCTTCGTGCCGGTAGGCCCGCCCACCGAAGACACGGCCGTCACCCTGGTAGGCCTCCGGAGCATCTAGCGGGACAATCCGGTACTGAGCGCGCGCCGATTGAGGCAACGTAAAGCCTATCCCTGCGGATACGCAAACGATACCTACCAGCCAAAGCAGGCCAGGCGCAGCCGACGGCCACCCGGTGACGCGCGGTTGAACTCGCCCACATCCCGGATGGAAGCTCATGCTTGCTTGGAGCGGCAAGCGTCGGTCGGTATCCAGCTTAAGTCGCAAAGGAACCATGAAAATGCAGTCTAGCGCGGACCTCTCATAATGCGAAACGGACCCCCGATTTTAGCGCGACACCCCTGCGGAACACGCGCCACGGCGCGCTTTCATCGCGTCCATGCTGCACAGCCCGCGAGGTGTTTGCTGCCCTGGGCTCGTCACCACGACGACGCGAAACCTGCTCGTTAGGACTAGGCGCATGCGTGTCCGGTTAAGGGCCTGAGCCGGCCGTGCGTCCTCGCAAAACATCCCGCGCGTTCCTCAAGTTCGCTGCGGTGTGTGGCTGTGGGCGCGCTCGCGCACAGACCCTCAACGGAACAGGCAGCTCGCTTAACCGCTCACGCGTGGGGTTAGGCGGTCGCACGCCGTAGCTGGGCTTTCTCGCCAATAATGGCGCCGAAGAGCGCGACGAGCACCATCAAGGCACCCCCGAAGAAGTGGGTGAGCATGGAAATGTGGTGAACGTCGGAAATGTAGCTGAGGTAGAACAAAGTCGGCACAACGACCGCCAGGGCGGCAACCGCGGGCTCTACAAGCGTCGCGACACTCGAGCGGTTCGCGACGATCAGCGCCACCAAAAAATAAATCGCGGCTGCGATGAGCACGCCGTAGAAGCCTTGGGGGTCAAAACCGGCGACCACAGCGGGGAGCAAGGCGAGCACAAAGGTCACCAACACCAGCAACGCTACCGCAGACACCACAACCGCGCGCCAAGAGAAGGTCTCCTGATAGAGGCCACCGGTGGGCGCCTCGATGGCGCCGCTCAGCTCCGCCATGCCCGCGTCGAGGCTGGCGCCACAGGAACCACAGCGCGCGAGGTGCGCATCGTTACTCGCACCGCATATAAAACACTGAACCTGGTCTGTTGCTGCCATGACTCCCCCAGTCGGCGCGTCTATCACTTTTCCACCGAGCGCGCCTGCCCGCACTGCGTGCTACGCCCAGAACGGACTTTCTCTAGTTTCGTCGGTTACGCCGGCAGGATCAAGGCCCCAATGGTTGAAGTCAACTTCGATGGTCTCGTTGGACCTACCCATCACTTTGCCGGGCTTGCGCACGGCAATCAGGCCTCTACCCAGCACCGGGGTGCCGTATCCAATCCTCGGGCGGCGGCGCTTGAGGGCTTGGCGAAAATGGAGACCGTCGCCGCTCTCGGGGCGCCTGCGGCCGTGTTGCCGCCTCCGATGAGGCCTCGGCTGGACATCCTCGCGACCCTCGGCTTTGGCAGCCGGCCAGCACAAAGCCTAGCGGCGGCGCCGGACGCGCTGCTGTCCTCGGTTTACTCAGCCTCGGCGATGTGGCGAGCGAATGCGGCCACCATCACACCCTCTGCAGACGCCCAAATCGGCGCTCAGGACGCGCGGTGCCATCTCTCAGTCGCCAACCTGACAACGCACTTTCACCGCGCGCTTGAGGCGAGCGAGACGCTTGACCTTCTCCGCGAGGTATTCTTCGACGAAGCCTTTTTCGCCGTACATGCGCCACTGCCCGCGCATGGAACGTTCGGCGACGAGGGCGCGGCCAATCACACGCGGCTCGTGACGTCTCAGGGCGCCCTCCACCTCTTCGTCCACGGAGACGGCCCAAACTTGCCAACGCGCTACCCCGCGCGCCATACGCACGCAGCCAGCGCGGCGATCGCGCGCAGGCATGGGCTCGCACCAGAGCAGGTGCTGCACTTACAGCAGGCGCCCGCCGCCATCGACGCTGGCGTCTTTCACAACGATGTCATCGCCGTGGGCCACGAGCGCTGGCTCTTTGCCCACGAAGCGGCCTTCGCCGAAGGTGAGGCGGCATTTGAGACCATTCGCGGGCGCTGCGGCCCAGACCTGCACCTTGAGGTCGTCCGCAGTGGGGAGTTGAGCCTCGAGGAGGCTGTGCGTTGCTACCTCTTCAATTCGCAGCTCATCACGCCCCAGGCTCTTCCCAGGGCGATAGCCGAGATGTCGCCGCAGCAGGTCACGAAGGGCGATGCTACGAGCGAAACCCAGGTCATCCCGTCGGCCACGCTGCCCGCTGTCACGCGAGACGCGGCACAGCAGGTCGCATCGACTCCCGATGCACCGCGCGCGCACGGCGTGAGTTCAGCCGCGCCCCATCTGGTCGCGCCGTCGGAGTGTGCCGAGAGCCCTGCGGTGCAAGCGCTGGTGCGTCGCTGGCTCGACAGCGGCGCGTTGAGCGGCGTCACCTACGTCAACCTCCGAGAGAGCATGTGGAACGGCGGGGGACCCGCTTGCTTGCGGCTGCGCGTCCCCCTCACCGCCAAGGAGTGCGAATGCTTGCCGCCTAACGTTTGGCTGACGCCCGCCCGTGCCGCCCATTTGCGCGCGGCCATTTCAACCCACTACCGCGACCGCCTTGCGCTTGCGGACCTACGCGACCCCGCATTCGCCCAAGAGGCAGCGGAAGCTCACGCCGCCGTCCGCGACGCCTGGGCGAGCAGCCTCTAGCACTCACCCTATGAGGGAAAGGTTTGCGCGGTAGGGGCGCATGCCCGATTGCGGATGGAGGGCTAGCGGCCCAAGCCTGCAGGCATGCACTTCTTGGTGAGGGGATGTCCGGGCGGTGAAGCGGTACTGGCGGCGGACTTGGAACGCTGGGGCTTAACGCGCGTCGACTCCCGCTTAGGGCGAGCACTACGCGGCAGCATTGAGGCCCAAGGTACGCTTTCGGCGGCATACGTAGCGCTGATTCATTGCCGGCTGCTGCAAAGCATCGACGTCGTTCTCAGCCGAAGCTCCGGGTTGGAAGAAGCAGACGAAACCGACAGCGCGCAAGATAACGACGCGCCCGAGAGTGACCCGCTCCAGACAGTGCTCGCTGCGGTGCCCTGGCGGGAGGTTATGGCCGCCAACGCCACCTTTCGTGTGGATGCGCTCGTCCTCGGGAACTACCCGCACACGCCCCGCTACCTCATGTTTCAAACAAAGGATGCGCTGGTCGACGCCTTCACGAACGTAGCGGCCGGGTCTCCGGACGCTGTACCCAGCGAGCCCGTTCGGGATTCGGAAGCGCCACCGCAAGACAGACCGGGAGTCGTGCGTCGGCTGCGGGCACCGGCGGCGCGCACGCGCGAAACCGGCGGTTTCGGTCGGGGCAGCTTCCGCGCGGCACCGGCCACCCATACCGGCAGCGTGCGTCCCTCCGTGGACAAAGACAACGCCGAAGTACGGCTCCGCACGGTCTACGCCGGCGGGGAGCTTGTGGTGACGGTGGCGCTCGGGCGGGCCGGTCTCTACCACCGTTCGGGTCAGGCCCGGGGTGGCGCGCCGCTGCGTGAGACCCTTGCGGCGACGGTGCTCGCGCTCGCGGGTTGGCCGGAAGCCTTCAAGGAAACGCCGCTCTTGGTCGACCCTTGCTGCGGTAGCGGCACGCTGCTGCTCGAAGGCGCCGCGATGGCTTTGGGGCGGCGGCCGTTGCTCGACGCCCTGCGGCAGCGCGACGTGGGACCCGGCCAGTTAGCCGCTGGGGTCAAGGTGGCCCTCAGCGGGTGGCTCGGCCACGACCCCGCCCGTTTCGAGCGGGCCCTCGCCGCTGCCTGGGCGGAGGACGACGTTCCCGTGGTCAACCGCGATGCCCTACGGGTACTCGGCTACGACATCGACCCGGAACAGCTCGACCGCGCAGACGCGCGCGCTCGGCAACTCGGGCTGCCGATCACCTTCCGAGAAGCGCCACTGGAGAACATTTCCGCGGAGGCGCTCGGGCCGCGCGGCTTGATGGTCGCCAATCCGCCCTACGGCGAACGGCTCGGGCAAGTGCAAGCCCTGATGCCGCTCTACGAAGCCTTGGGCGACACGCTGCGCCGGCGCTTTCTCGGCTGGCAAGCGGCGGTGCTCTGTGCGGACCGCGGCCACAAGCAGGCGCTGGGCCTGCGCACCTTCCACAGCGACGTCGTCTTCAATGGGCCCATAGAATGCCGGCTCTGCCACTTTCGCATCGCAGAAGTGGCGCCGGAGGGGGAGAAGGCCCGCTGGCGCAAGCGCACCGCCGTGGGCGACATGCTCTTCAACCGCCTCAGCAAGAGTGAAAAACGTCTGCGCAAAGACATGGCGCGGCGAGGCATCGAAGCCTACCGCCTCTACGCCAGCGATATCCCCGAGGTGCGCGCGACCATCGACCGCTACGGGGACTGGGTCCACGTGCGCTACTTCCCCCGCACCCAGGACGGCGACCCCACCCAGCGGCGCTTCGACTTGCTAGACGCAACCTCCGCCGCCCTCGGCGTCCCGCCGGAGCAGGTCATCGTGAAGCACCACTCGATGCAGGACTTCGCTCAGAGCCACGCGCCCCTCGGCCCGCACGGGGGCGCACTGACGGTGGCGGAAGAAGGCCTCCACTTCGAGATTGAACTCCACGCCTATATCGATACGGGCCTCTTTATCGACCAGCGCGGCCTGCGCAGGCGTATGCGCCAGGAGGCCCAAGGCAAGTCCGTGCTCAATCTCTTCGCCTACACCTGCTCGGCATCCGTCGCCGCAGCCGCGGGCGGCGCCACACGGGTGACAAGCGTTGACCTCTCGCGCACCTACCTCGACTGGGGCCGGCGCAACTTCGCGCTTAACGATTTGGACACGCGCCCCCACCTTTTCCACCAGGGCGACGTGGGGGATTTCGTCACACATTGCCGCGACCGCTACGACGTCATCTACTGCGCGCCGCCGCTGTCATCAACCTCGAAGCGCGCACCTGGCTTTCACCTAGCAGAAGACATCGAGCCCCTCGCCCACGCACTTCGCCGCCTACTCAAACTGAGCGGCACCCTGTACCTCTCGCTACCGGGCACCCAAAACGCAACCGACCTTGGCCTCGCCGCGTTGCCCGGCCTGCGCGACATGACAGCGAGCTGCGCCGACACCGATGTCGCCGCACCCCGCACACCCTTCACCCTCTTCACCCTTGGGACTTGAAGAGAAAGCGCTCCTTCAGCGCGTCCAGCACCATGTGGTAAAAAGCAAAGACCAACGGGACGCAGGCGAGTGACCACTCGGCCCAGGAGAAGTCGTGCACCTGGCAGACGTGGAGGCCCAGAATGGAGCGCATGGGCCCTTGGGCACAACGGTAGGTGAGGACCACCGCGGCGCTGGCGCTAAGCGGCAACGCGAGGATAGCCGCAGCCACCTGACTCACCCGTAGCTGCGTGACGAGCCGCTCGGTGGCCTGAGCTTCGGCAGCCGAAAAGAAGCGTAGCGAATGGGCGGCCTCATCCGCGGCAGCGTTCCCGTCGTCGAGATGGGCCACGCGCGTCAGCGGCACATCGCTCGCCAGCCCCTCCACAAAACGCGCTTCCCGAGGCGACAGACCTATAACAAGCACAGCCCCAGGGCTCAGGTCACAGGGGAGCGCAAAGCCCAGCCGCCCAAGCCCCCTCCGGAGCCGCTCGCGCTGCGCTCCGGTCAGCGCGTAGCTACCCTCACGAAGCTGAAGCGTGACCGCCACCTTGTCCTGTGTGGAAGCTTTTTCTCGAGCCCCCCTCACAAACCATCCCTTTGCCCCAACAACACCCACCCTTTCAGGCTAGTCGAATGCCTGAGGGGGAAACCACCCTTGCGGTTGCGCAGCGGCTAACTCGAGATAGAGCCACCGGTTTAGTGGCGTAGTTGGAAGAAGACGTCGACGACGGTGCCTTGGCGGCCGCTCGTGCGGGTGAAGGCGCTTTGGAGCATCCAGCGGTTGCCGGCAGCGTCTTCTTCTGTCGAGCGGGCTGAGTGCACGGAGACGGCGGCGATACCTTCGTCTTCGAAGCTGTGCAACTCATTGGGGGTGCAGATGGCATCGCCGTCGTCCTTCCAGAGAACGATGCCCGCGAGCTTGGCTTCGGTAGCGTCGACTTGGCCGTCGCCGTTGCGGTCGAAGACTGCGAGTGCCTCGAAACCTTCACGTGCAAGCGCGCCCGTGGGCAAGCGCGTTACCTCGCCGAAGAGCTCTGCGCCTGACTCAATGCAGCCGCTGCCGTCGAGGTCGCGAGCTAACCAAGCGTCACCCTCGCCTATCCAGTCCATGCGGTCGAGGCTGCCATTCGCAGTGAGATCGAAGTTCCAACGGTCGCCCGCTGTGGTTACCCGGCCATCCCCGTTTAAGTCCAACACCAGTGGAGAACACGACACGCGCATGGGCCCCGCCAGGCTGGCCGGTCCGGCTTTGTAGACGCCGTAGGAATACAGGACTCTGGCGCGACATTCCTCGATCTCCTTTCTGAGTTCCGGCGTGTAGTCAACCTTTGGACATTCAGGATTCTCGTACACAGCGTTTCCAGTTTTCGGGTTGAAGACCACGCAATGTCTGTCGCGGTATTGGGTCCAGTCACTGGACTCCACGAGTGCCTTATATTCGGCATCGCTACACGATTTGGTCATCCAGCACTGAGCTCCGCACGGAACTCAGCGAGGGCCTTGGGCGTCAGCGCCGCCTGCGCGGCCTGCTCGACTTTGACCTCGTCGAGCAGCGACATGAGACCGTTAATCTTGGTTTCCACCACTGCGACCAGGAATGCGTTATCGGCGCCGAGGTCATCACACATGTCCGTCTTCTTGAGGTACTCGCATTGCGCTGGCCGCTTGAGATCTATCGGCTTCTCACAGGCCGTATCCAGTGCCTCGCCGCGATTGAGCTTGCTGTTGCTACAGACTGCGCTTGCAATGCTCTCTTCATAGAGGATGGGCCTTCGGCGCTCGTCGACCACCGCACCGATATGCTTGCCGTCCGGGGTCTTTCCAAGCACCGCCATCTCTCCGGGCACGCTTCCGATATAGTTCGTGCAAGTATCCGTTTTCGCGTTGCGCACGTCCATCTGCCGAGCACATGGATAAGACGTCACGATGCCTGAACCCTTTTGCACTTCCTTCAACTGAGGCGTGACCGCCACAGCAAGCAACTTCGGCGACAGTGCTGTCACGCCTTCATACGGCGCCGAAACGGCACACGCGGAAAGAACCCACACCACACTTACCGCCGCAACATACACGCACCTTTTCGTTTTTTTCATCCAAACACCTCGCACCTACATAGTGCGAGACGCGCGCCATCTTCCCTCCATTGATGCGGACGCCATGAGTACGAGAAAGTGCAATCATGTTGGCAGGTACCTTTGCCTTTCACTCGGGACTGAACGTCGCTTAGACACCTCGACTGCTGACAGTCCACCGCGCAGGCAGGCATTGACCCACCTCACTTGTACCCTGCGCCAACGACTAAGTGCGCAGACATGAGCCAGATGGGCCTCTGGTGGCGCGCTGCGGCGGTGCACCGGCCCGGGGAAGTGGTGCAACCAGGGTGCGGGCTGAGCCATCCCCTCAATGAGCCGGGAAAACGAAAGCCACGGGAAGTGGGCCTTCCGTGCGCGGACCCACCCACCCCACCACACTTACTCCAGGCCCATTTCCCCGCAGCTTTCTACGTCTCGACTTCATGAGAGGATCGCTCAGGGGTGCGGGTACTCAAGCCTTACAGCGATGGACACGTGGCCACGAGGGGGGAGAAGACCTACGGTGTGCTCACGGGTAAGTAGCCAGAAGGATTAAGGTTCGGTGGTTATTTTCCGCGGCAACATGGGCTATCCTTTGAAAATGGACTTCAAGCCTATGCGGTGTTTCGCGCGGGGCGCGTGTTTTCTGTGGTGTCTCTTGGCTTTGAGTGCACTTGGGTGCAGCAGGCAGATGGGCGGCATGGCGGCGGAGCCTTGCACCGACGCTACGGATTGTGCGCCGGGCGAGCGGTGCGAAGCGCAACGCTGCGTCTCAGGCGACTCGGACGCGCCCGGCAACGGTGAACAGCCCGTAACACCACCCGGGGGTGACTGTCAGCCGGCCTGTCGCGGGAGCGAGCGCTGTCGCTTCAACACCTGCGTGCCGGACCTCGGCACCTGCACGGAGTCCGAAGAATGTCAGGGCGACAGCTACTGCAGCGGCGACGGCGAGTGCTTGCCTTATGGTGTGCCGCCGGAGGTCACCTTCGACCCCGCCTGCCAGCGGCGCGAGGTGGTCGAAGAGGTGATTCCTGAGGTGCAGTGCGAGTGGGAGGGCCCCACGGAAGCCGGCGTCGAGGAAGAGCTTGAGTCAAAGCGCATCTACACGGCGCCTCTGGTCGCAGACCTGAACCTCGACGAAGACCCCAACCGCCTCCGCCCGTCGATCATCACAACCACCTTCTACAACGGGCCAAACAGTGGTCTGAGGCAGTGGCGCGTAGGGATGTTGCGGGTATTCGACGGCCGCACATGTGAAGAGCAGTTCAACTTCGGCTCAGCGGCAGAGGAAGAGTTTAATACGCCGGGCTACGGCACTCAGTGGGCGGTTGTCGATCTCGACGATGACGTGGGCCAGGGGGGGCGACCCGAAATCGTCGGGATGCGACGGGCGGAGATCTCGGTCAATAACAATCAACATCCTCCACTGAATCTTTACGCCATCAAGGTGGACGTCGTGGACGGCGAACCCAGGCCGCGCAGACTCTGGCTCGGTCGAGACTGCGAGACACATCAGGTGATCAACTTCGCCACCAACCAGGCCAACTACGGTCCGGGCGCCTTCGATATTGACGACGACGGTCGCCCGGAGTTGCTGGTTGGCACGATGGTCTTTGACCACAACGGCTGCCTGCTCAATGAACCGGATGACGACGATCTCGGCCCGGTCTATGTGACGCACGGGCCCATGTACACCGTCGCGGACGTCGATGGCGACGGCAAGGTGGAGCTCGTGACCGGCACGCGCATCGCCGAATGGGACAGCGCGGCGCGTAAGTGGGTCCGTGAGGAGTATTTCAGGCCGGAGGAGACCTTGCTCACGGGCCATGTTGCCTTGGTGGACGTTGGTCAGTACTCAACGCTGCCAGGGATGCCGGTGCCGAATACGCTGCCGGAGGTGGTCGTGGTGTCAGCGCAGAACTTCAGCGCTGGTACGGAGAGCACGGGGACCATTCGCGTGCAGACACTGGATGGGCGCATCGTCTTCGGGCCGCGCCCCCTCTACTTCGACTCGAGCGCCTACGATTATGCGGGCAAAGGCGGCCCACCCACGGCCAGTGACTTCGACGGGGACGGTCAGGTGGAGTTCGCGGCGGCTGCAGGTGAGTATTACGCCGTCTACGACCCGGACTGTCTCGCTGCGGAAGGCGAGAGCTTACCGGAACGCCCCGGTGGACGCTGCATGCGTAGCGCTGCCATGGCAGCCTTGCCGGGCAACGAGGGCGTGCTCTGGGCGCAGCCCAGCGAGGACCGCTCCTCGAACGCCACAGGTTCGAGCGTCTTCGACTTCAACGGCGATGGACGCGCCGAGGTGGTCTACAGCGACGAATGCTTCACGCGGGTCTACGACGGCGCGACGGGTGAGGTGATCTTCAGCGGCTCCGGGTCGAGCGGCACCGGTTACGAGTACCCGGTGATCGCAGATGTCGACGGGGACTTCGCAACGGAAATTGTCGTCGCGCGCACTTCGGTGCCCGACGAGGACTGCCCAGATTTCGACCCCATCTTCGGCGATGGCGAGACCTCACCTTTCAGCAACAAAGACGGCTTCGTGGTGCTGCGCGACCCGGAGGACCGTTGGGCGGCATCGCGGTCGATTTGGAATCAGCACGCGTATTCGGTGACCCACGTCACCGACGACGGGCGCGTCGTTCGCACGCGAGATTGGCAGCAAAACTGGCTCAACCCGGACCTGAACAACTTCCGGCAGAACGTGCAGGGCAATACAGGCCTACTCGCTATCGCCGACCTGACCGTTGCGTTCTTCGCAATTGCGGAGATTTGCGGTGCCAACTTGCCGGCGGAACTCGCGCTGACCGCCCGCGTCTGTAACCGCGGCACCAACGGTGTTGGCGACGGGGTACTGGTGCACTTCGCCGAGGAGGAGACGGTGGTCTGTGAAACCGAGACCACGCGCTTGCTCCAACCTGGCGAGTGCGAAGAAGTCGCGTGCACCGGCACCGTCACGAACGCGAGCACGCTCAACGTGCGGGTCGACCCCAACGAGGAGGTCGCGGACTGCCGCCCGGGCAACGATTCCGGCGTACCCCCGACGCGTCTCTGCCTGTTGTAGCGGCCTCGGCTAGGGCGGATGATACATGTCGCAGACCGCGGCCTCTCCCGGAGACGGCGGAGAGATGTTGGATGGGCCGACCTGTCATTTCGGCACCCGCGAGACCGATGGCGTGTTTGACGCCAGTCACTTAGCGCTAGGCACCTCCCAGATTTGTCGCGACGCCGCGCTTTGGAAGCATGGCGACTGGGCCTATGCTCCGCGCATGACACAGACGCGCACCTACTACGCCCCCGACGCCGACTTTGACGCTTTGCGTGCGGCGGTGGCTGCACACCCCGCACTCCGGCTTGGCGACGTGCACGCGGTGCGCGCCTTCATGCGACTGCACGTATTTGCGGTGTGGGATTTCATGAGCCTGGTCACCCGTCTCGAGACGCTATTGGTGCCGCCGAGCTTCCCGTGGCGGCCGCACCCAGCGCCTGAGGTGAGCCGCTTTGTGCGCGAGCTGGTTACGGGCGAAACGGTGGACGTGTTGCCGGATGGGCGCGTGCTCTCGCACTTCGAACTTTACCGCCAAGCGATGTCCGAGGTGGACGCCGATGCGGGCCCCATCGACCGCTTCCTGGGCGCCTTGCGAGATGGGTTTACCTGGGAAGCGTCCCTTCGCGCGGCGGACGTCCCTCCCGCCGCGGCGGCGTTTGTCACGGAGACGCTGACAGTCGCAGAGCGCAACCGCGCCGATGAAGTCGCCGCCGCACTACTCTTGGGCCGTGAAGAGCCCATCCCCGCCATGTTCCAGTCGGCGCTAGCATCACTGCCGGAAGATACCGCGCCAAGCCTGCGCCTCTACCTCGAACGACACATCGAACTCGATAGCGGTGCCCATGTCGCATGGGCAGGTCGCTTACTCGAACACCTCGTCGGCCAGGACCCGGACGCCTGGACACGCGTCTACGCCATAGGCGCACGTGCACTCAAGGCCCGCCTAGCCCTCTACGACGCCATCTGCGCCTCGCCGTAAGCACTGCTCTATGCGCGTAGAGCGCCACTGACCACGCTGTGGTACCGGAACACGAGATGGTGCGTGACCTCGTCGTGGTCGATCATGGGCGTCAGCACACGAAGCCTCTGCTCCGCGATCAAT
>SLEO01000032.1 GCA_007124745.1 Myxococcales bacterium | reverse complement strand
GCCCTTCCGTCCTAGACCGCTTGAGAGGCTGGCTCACATCCCCCGCACCCCCAAGATCCGCTAAAAAGTCCAAAAACGCCCTCGTTTCCAACGAGGTTGTCGCTTAACCGATCACGCATGGACCTCGACCGTTTCAGGGCCGACGGTCTCAATAGGCCGTGACCAAAGCAACCACACCCGGCTACAGCCTCGTAAGCCGCAGCGATTCTAGCGTTTACTGCGCGGGGCTGCGAATCGCGGCGCAGGCTCCCAAGCGGGTCAACACCGGGGCCACGTCGAAGCTGGTCGCGGACCTTCGCCTGGCCCAGGAACTGCGCCGGGACACGCTCCGTGGGAGCGGTTGGCTCTTCAGCTCGGGATCCTGCACTGGGCGCTTCCGCAGCTAGTCATCACTAACGGGCTCGCTGGACAGTTCGGGCACGTATGCGGGCGCGCCATGAAAAAACTTCGAGCAACCGTTTGCCGTTAGGCGGATGACCTTGGTCAGCACGGCGCGCCAATGACTCAACTCAGAAATATCCACGACTCGTAGCTCGCCAAGCGCGGGGGACCTGTTTCCCGCGCGAGCTTGGTATTTTCTATCGACTTCCCAACGATTGTGAAGACCGAGGTTTCGAACCCGCCACATCTCATCAAGTGCATCAACGTCCGAATTATCGAGCTGCAACGAGGCGCCTAAAACATTGCATATTGTGTCCAGCTGGGTCCGAATCGTCTTCCGATCGGGCTTCTTGAGCGTCTCGCGGGTTTCCTTATTCATGGAAGCTGGGCCAACGCTCATAGCTGAAGTAAGCATGAAGCCGGAAAGCTTCCGTACATACCAATCCCAGTGGCTGCAAAGTGTGATTATTACCGATTGAAATACTACACTTCCGAAATTGGCCCGATACTTTTGGACCAAAGCCCACTCTCGTCTTGCTTCTCCGACGCTGAGCCCCATTCGTTTTTCAACGGCCTTGAACTCACCTGCTCGGGATTCCATCTCGCCTACGGCCGCATCCATGAAGGCCGCATAAAACAGGGCCGCCTGGATGAACTCATGGGCCTGACAAGCAATCTGGTGCGGAAATGGATGACCACTGGCACCAGGTTCGGCGTGAAATGGAGGCAACGGTATGCGCGGCATACGCTTTGAAAGGTAACATCCTTTATCCAAAGCAAAACAGAGCCTAATGCGAGAGTTCCGCGCGGGACACGTAGATGGTCCATGGCGCAAGCCTTAGAAAGACATGCCTTGTAGCACTTGCAGTGCCGCTCTCAGAGAGATCCAAGCGACGCGACCCGCGACCAGAGCTGGCCGAAGCCGGCCGCATGACAGCTCCCAGACGGATCCTTCCAGGCGCTTCGTTCAGCTTGCCAGGGGCTTCCTAGAATGGTCCTCCGACAGTTCGCCAGTATCTAGAGCAGAGATCACGTCTGGCGTAAGCACCGCGAGGTCGCGCACGGGGCACACTCGTTCAGCTCCGAGCCTCGCACGTATAAGCACTGAGCTGTGCCCTGCATCACTCTCGGATCACGCTCTCGATCGGGGCAACCATGAATCGCAACGATTGGCGGCAAAAGCTACCAGTTCCGGCGCAATCAGCCTCTAGAGAACCGAGGGCATTCAAAGGGTAAAAGAGTGGGTGGCGTCTGTGATTAGACAAGCCCTATGGAAGAGTTTCGTAAAGACCTGGGATTTATTCACATAATCGGAACGGTGACCGCCGCTTCTCAACCCATCGTCGAGCCTGGCCGCGCGTGCAGACCATCTACCTTGATGGATCTACTATCGGGTTGCATCGGCCGTGCATGCAGCTAAGTGTAACGCCCAACCTTCTCGGAGCATTAGAGGGTTGACAATACACCAAGTCAGACGTTGCTAGCACTCTTGGTACGAGGTCCGGACGGTTCTCGATATACGTCACCAGCTCAGCCCGCCAGAAATGCGTTGGTAGCATTGCCTCGCTTCCAACAGCCACCTGCGGGGAAATGTGAGCCGCTGCACCTATGCGACCGAGTCCCGTGAACTCTGTTGAAAAACGCGTAGGTGGTCGGTGGACGGTAGGGGTCCTTCCTAGGGCGTCCAAATACCCTGTCATGCGCCAACCTACGTCAGGGAGATGCTGCCGCATGTGGGCATCGGCTGGGTCCAAGCAGAAGAACCGCCGACAGTCTTCGTAGATAAAGAAGTCGATTTCAAAGGTACATTCATTGGGTTCGCTGTTGGTAGCGCCGCCCCGCTTGTTACCTCCAACCTCCTCCGCTTGCAGTGTACTTGGCGCACCTTGAGCGGCACATCCCGCCATTGCGAACGTCAGCGTCGCTCCGCAGAGCATGGACTCAAAGCGACTGCGAAGGCTGCGTGCGGCGCCAAGCGATTCGCGCGCACAGAAGACCGACATATTCTGGGCGTGTTCTTTGGACATCACTTTGGAACCATATCCTCAATTTATTCCATTTCAATGAAACACAGCCTTGATGATGCGTCAGTCTTCAGTCTTGCGTGGCCGCCACCGTTTAGGGCTCGAAGAGGTGGGTGGGTAGGTGGGTGGGGTCGGTGATTAGGGGGACGGGGGGTAGGCTGCGGAGGAGGACTTTGCCGTAGCCTTTGCTCAGGAGGCGGGAGTCTAGGATGGCGACTAGGCCGCGGTCGGTTTCGCTGCGGATGAGGCGGCCGAAGGCTTGCTTGAGGAGCATAGCGGCGGCGGGCAACTGGTCGTGGCGGAAGGGTGAGAGGCCGCGGGCTTCTAGGGCTTTGGAGCGGGCTTGCTGCAAGGGGTCCGTCGGCACGCCGAAGGGGAGCTTGTCGATGATGACGAGGCGCAGGGCGCGGCCGGGCACATC
>SLEO01000037.1 GCA_007124745.1 Myxococcales bacterium | reverse complement strand
GCTGGTGAAAGACAAAGCCGCGATGCGCCGCAGCGTCCGGACTTTGCTCGACCTCGATTTCAAGCGCGTCCTCCTCGCCCACGGCGACATCATTGACGGCGCCGACGCCAAAGCGCAGCTCGCCTACGCCCTGCGTCGCTGGTGCTAGGGCGTTCGCCGCAGGTCTCACGACCCGAAGCGTTGAACTCGGCGCGCCGTGCCTAAGCCAGCGACGGGCCGCGCCGAGGTGTATACTAGATGTATACGCAATATGGTGAGCGTCGGTGGCCAAGGGGCCGCGATGCCGCATACTAAACGAGTGCCAAAGGCGGTCAATATCGATGTATTCGAGTACCTCGACTACCGAGCCTACCTGCGCGATGTGTATACTGCGCGTAGGGATGCCGGGAGGCCGTTGTCGTTTCGGGCTTTCTCCCGGAAGGCGCAGCTTCGTTCACCGAACTACCTCAAGCTAGTCATGGACGGCGAGCGCAACCTCACCGAGGTGATGGCAGAACGCTTTGCAGACGCGCTCACGCTAACGGGTGATGGGCGCCAATACTTCGTGGACCTCGTGGCATTCACCCAGGCCACGTCGCACGACGCCCGCAGTCTTGCCTACGAGCGCCTCACGCGTTCAAGGCGCTTTCGTCGGGTGCATCATCTCGACATGGCGCAAGCCGACTACCACGCGCACTGGTACCTGCCCGCCATTCGCGAACTTGTCGCACTCCCTGGTTTTGTGGAGGACCCTGCATGGGTCGCAGCGCAGCTCGTGCCGCGCATTACCAAACGCCAGGCGGAGGACGCACTGCGTACCCTTGAAGCGTTGGGCTTGCTGCGGCGCAATGCCAACGGCCAACTCGCGCAAACAGACGGTATTGTGTCGACGGGAACAGAAACCCGAGGCCTTCACATTGGGGCATATCATCGCGCCATGCTGGACCGCGCCAAGGCGGCCATCGAACTTGTGCCCGCGGCGGAGCGGGATCTTTCGGCGTTGACGCTGGCGCTGGGCGCCGAAGGCATTCTACGGCTCAAGGCACGCCTCGCGCGCTTCCGACGGGAGCTCTTGGAGCTATCCGAACTAGAAAATGAGCCGACGCAGGTAGTGCAGGTGAACTTTCAAGTGTTCCCCCTCAGCTTGGCGATTGAGTCATCGCTTCCCTTCCCAGAGGATAACGTCACTACCAAAGCAGACGATGACGGCCAAAACGAGGTGATCCGATGAGCGCGCGCATCACACGACTTCGAAACGCTCTTGGCTTGGCAGTGGTAGCGCTCGGCAGCGCGTGTGCCGGTACCGAGACCGGCAATCCACCCTTCAGCGGTGAGGTCAGCGCTAATGCGATAGCGACGGGCAGCGCGGTTACATTGCGCAGTGAGGGTACGGTTGCGACGGTGCAGGAGGTCTGGGTCAACCTCGGCCAGCTTGAACTCGGGGGCGCTGACCCGTGTGCGGACGCTACCGGCCGCATCGCACCGCTCGGCATTGACGACCACGGTGGACCCGAGGCGGCGCCGCTGCCCGCCATCGATAATGGGGGCGGGTACTGTAGGTTCCGGGTGGACCTGCCTGACCAGGCTTTCGAGCTGCCGGCGGGTGCCCCCGCTGCGCTAAGTAACCACGCCGTCGTGCTTAGCGGCGTGACTGCCAGCGGCATTCCCTTCGAGGCGGCGGTCTCGCCCGCAACTGAGGTGCGGCTGTCAGCGCAAGCACCTGTCGCGTTCGGCGCAGACGCGCCCCGAAAGGTACTCGCGTTTGACGTCAGCACCTGGCTTGAAAACGTCGATTTCGATGCGCTCGAGCCTGTTGCTGGTCGCATCCGGCTCCACAGCGCCAGCGACGAAGGGACCGACGCCGGCACCGCGGAGAACGAAGCGGCGGCGCGGTCGATAGCGGAACGCCTTGCGAGGGGCATTGCGCTCTACCCAGACGAAGACGGTGATGGTCGCCCGGACAGCGACATCCCTCTAGCCGAGGCTGCCCGCTAGGCGGGCCAGCCCTCCCAACCTGAAGTGTATGCGCTCGCGGAGCGCCGGCGCACTCTTGCGCCCAATCACGAGACCGAGAGCCCGTCTCGGAGGAAACGCACGCGCTGGCGTTCCGGCAAAACAACACACCAGTGCACGCGACGACGCTGAGACGGGACCCGAGAAAGAGGAAAACACCATGAAGAGCATCGACATACAAACCCAACCCCTGCGGCACGCACGATGGCAGATGGCCTTGCTGGGTGCGTGGCTCATCGCGGCCGCCGCGTGCAGCTCGGACAGTACCGACCCACACACGCCAACGCCCACGCCGGAACCCGAAGGCCCAGGCAACATCGTCGAGGTGGCCGAGGGTGCGGGCTTCAACGCCCTGCTCGCCGCGGCGACCCGCGCGGGCCTAGCGGAGACCCTCGCAACCGGCGGCCCGTTCACTGTGTTCGCGCCCACGGACGAAGCGTTCGCGGCGTTGCTATCATCTATCGGGGCGACGAGCGTCGACGATGTGCCCGAAGCCACGCTGGCGGCGATTCTCCAGTACCACGTCGTAAGTGGCACCGTTCGCCAGGCACAGATTCCAGCGTCTGCCAACAGCATCTCAGAGCTTACGCTGCTCTTTGACACTAGCGCCGGCGTGCGTGTCAACGATGCAACGGTCACCCAAGCAGACGTCCCAGCGTCGAACGGAATCATTCACGTCATCGACAAAGTATTGGCGCTTCCTGACCTTATCGACATCGCAGGATTCGCTGGACTCACGACGTTGGCCACTGCGCTCACGGAGGCGGACCTGGTAAGCACGCTTCGCGGCGAAGGTCCTTTCACGGTGTTCGCTCCGACGAACGCCGCGTTTGCGGCGC
>SLEO01000197.1 GCA_007124745.1 Myxococcales bacterium | reverse complement strand
GGCTTACGTCCTCGCAAAAAATCCCGCGCGTTCCTTAAGTTCGCTGCGGTTTTTGGCTGTGGGCGCGCTCGCCTCAGACCCTCAACCGAACACGCAGCTCGCTTAACCGATCACGCATGGGCTGGGAGGTCCAGTCTACGCGGGCTCCGCGCTCGGGCGCGCCATGGGGTGCGCACCGGCGTCCGCGCAGTGTAGGCTTGATGCTTGAAGCGGGCGCGTTAAGCGTGCACGCTTAGGGGCCAGGCCCGCTTTGGGCGGCGCGTGTTCTTACGTGGGATGCCCAGCGTACAAAACGAAGCCGAACGCTCCGACGACCTCAGCGGCCAGCTGCTGCTGGGGCGCTACCGCATTGTGCGAGAGATCGGTCGCGGCGGCATGGGCCGCGTTTTCCTTGCCGAGCAGCAGATGGGCAATGTCTCCCGCAAAGTGGCGGTCAAGACGCTCCTGCCTGAACACCGCGGCGACCCCAACATCGTCAGCCGCTTCTACCGAGAATCCGAGACAGTCATCCGGCTGTCCCACCCCAATACCATTCAGTTCTACGACTTCGGTGACCTTGATGACGGCACGCTGCTCATCATCATGGAATACATCGATGGCGTGTCGCTGGGTAAGGCGCTGGAGTCCGGCCCTTTCTCGCTGCTGCGTATCGACCGTCTCCTTCTGCAGATTGCTGGCTCGCTCCACGAAGCGCACTCACTGGGTGTATTGCATCGCGATTTGAAGCCGGAAAACATTCTACTTACGCGCCGCGGTGCCCAGGATGACTTCGTTAAGGTGCTCGACTTCGGGATTGCGAAGCACATGGAGAGCGCCGCAGGCGCGCCGGACCAGGCCGCATTGACTCATGCGGGCGTCATCGTTGGAACGCCCATGTATATGGCGCCGGAACAGTTTCGGAGCGTTGAACTCACGCCTGCCTGCGACATCTACGCGCTAGGCGTCCTCACCTACCAGATGCTGACGGCGAAACTGCCCTACGAGGCGACAACGCCCTTCGAATGGGCATCCGCCCACATGACCGCCGCGCCCATCGCCCTTGAGAAGGCCTTGCCGGGTCTAGGTCTAGATCGGGCCCGAGAAGCCGCCCTTTTTCGCGCGCTCGAAAAGGATCCGGCGGCGCGCTTTTCCGACGTGATTGCGTTTGTGTCGGCCTTCGCCGGTGTCTCCGAGATGGGAGATGCGCTCGCCTTGAGCGCGGTAGGTAAGGTCCGCCGCAGCGCATCTTCAGCACACGGCAGTCGTGAAGCGAGTCAAGACGGCGCTGAGGCCGTCAGCACCGGCTCAACTGCTACGGGCGGCAGCGCTGAAGCGGCAAAACAAGCAACTGAGCGAGATGCGCATCGCTTGACCGGGGCAATGGCCTCATCCGAGGCGGTAGCGTCGAACCTCGGGCGTCCTCTACGTCCCCGACCCGGCAAGGCCTACGATGATGACCACGACGAATCGTGGGACACGGTAGCCGCCGCAGCGGGCATTCCGCCCAAGCGAGGTCGCGGTGGATTCTTGCTACTAACCTTCGTGCTCTTGCTGGCGGCTGGTGGCGCGTGGGCCTGGCAGAAAAGCCGAGACCAAGCGGCGCAAGAAGCTGAAGTGGGCGAAGTCGCAGACGCAGGCGCCGCGTCTGACAGCACTCGCGCGGCAAGTGCGGATCCAACCCCAGACGGGGAGAGCGCGCAGGCTGACCCCGAGGAAAAAACGGGGGAAGATAGTGTCTCACAGGAACCGGGCCTGGGTACAGAAGCCGAGTCCCCACCGAGCACAGCAACAGCCCCGCGCGTCGCCCCCACGAGAGCACCTACGAGCGCCCAGACGCGAGCACCCACGCGAGCACCCACGCGCGCGCCCGCCCGCTCGGGAGCGACGTCGTCCACCGCGTCACCCGCCGCGACGCCGAGCAGCGGCGGGGGCGGTACGGCGACGTCAACAGACGCATCGCCAACCGCTCGACCGGAAGCGGCAACGGGCACCCCGGCGGCGGATACCGCCGCGGCTGCCCGAGAGGCTGCGGCGGCCCAGAGCCGGGAGAATCAGGCTATCGTCAACGCTGCAGCATCGCGTGGCGAAGCGGCGATCCGCCGGGGCGACGTCCGGGCTGCGCTGCGTGAACTCGCGATATTGGAGAGCTATCCCGAGGGCCAGGGGCAGGCGAAGCAGGCCCGCGACCTGATGCGCTCTCAAGGGTCCGGGCTGGTGGGCATGCTTATTCTGCAGGGCAAGTGCAAGGACGCGCAGGCGCTCTACACCGAGCTCAAGTCCATGGGCGCCGCAGGTGGGTCGGGGTCGCACTTCATCCCCGGCCTCTGCCCCCGCCCTTGATTCGGGGCGAGGGCACCCCGCTTATCTGCTTACGTCCGCGCACGGGAAGGGACAGGTAGCTCTGCTACATGCCCCTTCCCGTGCTGTGGGCGCGCTCGATAATCGAGGCACCCTCGCCCCGAATCCCCTCGCCTTGCGCGTTCGTGGTCGACGGAGACACTGAGTCCTGTGAGTGCGGCCATTTTTTGTCGCACGCGCGCGGGGCTCCATCACCTGCTGGTCTTTTTCTATAGATCTTTCATTTGCTCCGCTCCGACAACGCCGACGCTGCGCGTCTCACCCTTAAATCCCATTGATTTCAGAGTGTTATTTTATGGGCGACAGCCTGGGTTGGTTCTTCGGGGGTGCGGTTCTGGATATTTGCTGAGGATCCCACCTTCGAGGACGTGTCCCGAGAGACCCGGGGGTACGGCCTCTGCGGGGAACCGGGCACGCTGGCGTGCCCTTTGGCGCCGCCCAGATTAGCGCACTGCGCTGCGCTCCGTACCCAAATCTGGGTACCCACCAGGAACCCCCTCCGAGGCCGC
>SLEO01000211.1 GCA_007124745.1 Myxococcales bacterium | reverse complement strand
GTCTGCCGCGCTTTGGCCGCCTCGATGCACGCGCTCATCACCCCCTGCAGCCACAAGTCCGGGTTCCCTAACGCCCGCACCTTGCCCGCCAAGCCCCCCAACCCCGCACCATATGCCGTCATCCTCTTGGACTAACACATGCGCTAAGCCCAGGCAGCCCGACCCGTATAGACGTCTCCGTGCTGTCATCAGGCCGAGCGGTCAGGGGGGATATGGGTCAGGGATAGCGGGGTTTCGGCGAGCGTGGTGCCGCCTTTGATGCCGAAGTCTAGCGTGCGTATGGGGAACGGTATGGTGATGCCTGCTTTGTCGAAGGCGCGTTTCAGGGCTTTGATGGCCTCGCTGCGGATGCGTAGGAAGTCGGCTTGTGAGCGAAACGTGAACCAGATGTGGGCGACAAAGTCGATGGACGAGTCGCCGAAATGGGTGAAATGCACGGCAACGGGCGTCGTCGCGTCGCGTCCTTCGAGCGATTCTAGGGCTTCGGTGGCAACGCTTTGCACAACGCTCAAATCTTCGCCGTAGGAGACGCCGCATTCGAGTTCGAGGCGCCTGTGGCCGCACACGGAGCAGTTGAAGATGGTGTTCTCGAAGAGCGCGCGATTGGGGACGATAGCGTGGCGTCCGTCGAAGGTACGCACGGTCGTGTTACGCAAGTCTATGCTCTGAACCACGCCCATCAACGTGGGCGTTTCAACAATATCGCCCATGACGAAGGGCTTGCGAATAGCCAGGACGACGCCGGAGATGAAGTTGGCGGCTAAGTCCTGGAAGGCGAAGCCCAGTGCCAAGCCGACGATACCGGCGCCGGCAAGAAAGGACATCGCCGCCCGGTCCAGGTGCAGCACCGAGAGGGCGATGAGCAGCGCTCCGCCCAGAATCAGAAACTGAAGTAAGCGCGCGAGCAGATGCCGAACGCCGGAACCGAGCTGCCAGCGCCCGAGAAGCCGATGGGAACCGCGAAAGGCGGCGCTTCCCAAGACCCACGCAATCACGAGGACAGCGAGTGCGAGTACCAGGTTCGGCAGAGACACGACCAGCGCATCGAACCAACCGAGGAGCTTCAACCACAGCTTATCGAACGCTTCATTAAAGGGCATAAGTTTCAATGGTACGGCCCCCACGCCGCCCACGCTCCTGCACCCTACCACAGCGTTGACGGGCTGTAAGAATCACCGGGGCATTACCGCCGTGGCAGCTTCCTCGGCGGGATTCCGTGTGCGATAGCTCAGCATGGACGACTATCCCGGGGCACTGGGTTGGCTGTACAGCTTGATGCCGGCGCACTTCGACCTGAAGCTTGAACGCGTTCGTGCGGCGCTAGAGGCCTGGGGCCACCCGGAACGCGCCTTCCCATCGGTCATCGTGGCGGGCACGAATGGCAAGGGCAGCACGGCGCACTTTCTTTCCGAAGGCATGGCCGCCTTCGGCTGGCGGGTAGGCACGTTCACCTCGCCGCACCTGCACCGTTTCGGTGAACGCATCCGAGTGGGGGGTGAGCCACTAAGCGAAGCCGCCACGGTGGCCTTCGCCCAGAAACTACGCCGTGAGATGGAAACCGGGCACCTGCCCGCGCTCTCGTTCTTCGAGGCGACCACACTCATGGCGCTGGAGACCTTCCGCCGGGCGCAAGTGGACTGGGCGGTGCTTGAGGTAGGTCTCGGTGGACGTCTCGATGCGACGAACGCCGTCGATGCAGAGCTTGCGATTCTCACCGAGGTAGGCCTCGACCACCAGGCCTACCTCGGCCCCACCCTCCGCCACATCGCCAAAGAAAAGGCCGCCGTCTGCCGGCCTGGAAAGCCCTTCCTCGTAGGCGCCTCTGCGCAGCGCGTCCAAACCGTGGCGCAAGCCTTCGCGCAACGCATCGGTGCCCACTGCGCGTTAATCGGTCGAGACTTTCACGTGCAGCGCGAGGGGAGTGAACTCACGCTTCGGGTCGCCGCCAGCTGGGTCCGCGACCAAGAGGCACTCGGCTCACGGGCTCCCAGAGGACATCTTTCCGCCCAGGTCCGAGAGGCCACGGAAGCTTCCCCCCTTGACCTGTCCCGGGCACTCGCTTGGCGCGCACTGCTGCACCTGGGTGCGGGCGAGTCCCCCGAGCGTCTTAAGCGTGCCACGCAGGCGGTTGCTCGGGCAACGTGGGCCGGACGCTTCGAGTGGCATCATGCCGGGCATCACGCCGTTCTTCTCGATGGTGCGCACAACCCGCAAGGTGCCTCCGCACTCAGGGCTTACCTCGAGACCCACCCGAACTTTCGCGCGGCACCTCAGCGCACCCTCATTTTCGGTGCCATGCGCGACAAAGACCCTGGGAGCCTACTCGCGATAGTCGGTTCCCTATTCGACCGCATCGTTCTCTTGCCCCTGCCGCTTTCCCGGAGCGCTAGCGCGAGCGACCTCCTGGAGGCCGCTGCAGAAACCTGCAAGGAGGCCTGCGTCTCAGTGGCCTCCGAGCCAGAAGAAGCCCTCGCAGAGGTTTTGGGTCCAGCACGCGCCGGTGACTCTTCACGCGTCACATCGAGCGTAAGTGGAGCACTACAGAGCCAAGGCACCGAGGACTCTAATCACCTTGTTGTCGCCGCAGGCTCGCTGTTCGTCATGGCCGCGGTTCGCGCGTGTCTGCTTAAACTCACATCTGACCCTCCGGTGGCGTCCTAACCGAACTAGCGGAATCGTGACGCGCTCACCGTTGCTTCCTCCGTCCGGGGCCCAACGCAACCACCCCCAAGCCATTCAGTGCTTGACCGCATTAGTGGTGGGAGCGCTGATGTGTCAGCGTGTGGTCTATGGCGGGGCGGGAGGATGACGGCGAACGCCTGCGGGTAGACCGCTGGCTGTGGGTGGTGCGGGTCTTCAAGACCCGGTCGCTGGCGGCGCGGGCGGTTGGCCTTGGGCAGGTGGAGGTCAATGGCCAACGGGTCAAGGCTGGGCGGCAACTGAAGGTCGGCGACCTTGTGCGCGTGAAGAAGTCGGGCCAGGCGGAGCAGGTGTTGTGTGTGCGGGCCTTCGCGGGTGCGCGGCTCAGCTTTGCGGCCGCTCAGGCCCTCTACGAAGAGACGCCCGAAAGCGTCGCGGAGCGAGCGCGCTTCGGCGAGCAGAAACGCCTCGACGCGCTGTCAGCACCCAAGCGGGAGTTGGCGGGCGCGCCGAGCACGCGCGACCGCCGCCAAACGCGAGCGCTCAAAGAGGCGCACTTCTTTTCGGACTCGGAGGGCGAGCGCTAGCCGCCAGTGGCGACGCAACGCACCTCGCTGTCGCCGGCGTGTCGGCGCAGAGAGGTGGACACGCGTTGTTTCGGAGGGCGACCCCACACAAGAAGCTTTCGCCGCGTGGCGAAAACTTTTAGGCTAGTCGCATGAGTCGATTTTTGCGGGCATGTCGCGGTGAGGCTGTCGATGCCACACCCATTTGGCTGATGCGGCAAGCGGGGCGGTATCAGGCCGAGTATCGCTCTATTCGCTCGAAGGTATCCTTCGTCGAGCTGTGCATGAGGCCGGATTTGGCGAGTGAAGTCACCGTCATGGCGGCCCGCCAGCTCGGGGTGGACGCTGCCATCATCTTCGCGGACATCCTGCTCATTTTGGGGCCCCTCGGCGTGCCTTTCACCTTTGAAAAGGGCGATGGGCCGAAGATTCTCAAGCCTATTCGGAGTGCGGTCGACGTAGACGCGGTTGCCGAACACATCGATGCGGCCGCCGAGCTGCACTACGTGATGGAGGCCATTCGTCAAACCCGCGCCGAGCTTACCGAGGTGCCGCTCATTGGTTTTGCGGGCGCGCCTTTCACGTTGGCGTCGTACGCCATCGAAGGTGGCGGCTCGAAGAACTACTACGAAACCAAGAAGCTCATGTTCAGCGACAAGGGCCTCTGGGATTCGCTGATGCAGCGCCTCGTCCGCGGCACGGCGACCTACCTCAACGCCCAGGTCGATGCGGGTGCGGAAGCCTTGCAGATTTTCGACTCTTGGGTGGGCTGCCTTTCCGCCGATGCCTACCGAACCCACGTTCAACCGCATATGGAGACGCTCTTTGCCAGTCTCGACGGACGCGTGCCGGTCATCCACTTCGGTACGGGCAACCCGGCCATTTACCCCGCCATGTGTCATGCGGGCGGTGATGTGTTGGGGGTGGATTGGCGCGTCGACCTGCGCGCCACTTGGGATAGCTTGCCCCGGCCCGTCCCGGTGATGGGCAACCTCGACCCAGGCTTTTTGCTCGCGACCGAAAGTGCGATGCTCGCCGAAGCTGGTCGCATCCTGCGCGACGTCGGTGGCAAGCCCGGCCACATCTTCAACCTTGGCCACGGTATCATGCCCGAGGCGCAGGTGCCGCAGGTGCAGGCCCTCGTGCGCTACGTGCACGAGGCGAGCGCTGCCATCATCGACAAGGCGAGCTAACCCATGCGGGTCATCGTCCTTGGGGGTGGCATCAGCGGCCTTTGCGCCGGTTATGAAGTCCTTAGGCAGGTGCCCGACGCTTCCGTGGTGGTGCTCGAGGCGGGCGACCGCGTCGGCGGGGCGATAGCCACCGAACATACGGAGGACGGCTTTCTCATCGAGCGCGGCCCGGATGCCATGCTCACCCAGCCGGACCACGCCCTCAAGCTTGCGCAGGAACTCGGACTCGAGCCGCGCATCGTGCGCACGTCGTCTGCCGTGAGCGGCGCCTTCATCCTGCGCTCCAAGCGCCTGCACCCCGTCCCCGATGGGTTTGCCCTTGTCGCGCCGGGCAACCTCAAAGCGTTCCTCACGACGCCCCTCGTCAGCGCACGCGGAAAAGCCCGCGCGTTGCTCGAACCGTTGCTTGCGCCCCTGCAACCGGCGGGTGAACTCTCCCTACAGACGCTGGTGCAGGGACGCCTCGGCCAGGAAGTCTTGGACTACCTTGCGGAGCCTTTGGCCGGGGGCATCTACGGCGCGGATCCGCGGCTTTTGAGCATGCACGCCGCCTTGCCCAAATACGCGGCCCTCGCCCAGCGGGGCCAATCGCTGATCGGCGGCGTGCGGCGCCTTCAGCGTGGTGCGGGCGCCCGGGCCGCTGGCGCGCGCTACGGCCTCTTCATCTCCTTTCAAGGCGGCTGCGGCGAACTCATTTCGGCACTTGCCGGCGCTCTAGGCCCCGAGCGCATTCAACTCGGCCAGAAGGTCGAGTCACTCACACGTTTCGGCCGTGGCTGGCAGGTGAACGTCACCTCCCGGGGCGAGCAGGGAGGCGAGCGTACGCGGTCCTTGCGCGCGGACGCGGTGGTTTGCGCACTGCCGGCAGCGCGCGCCGCGGGCGTGCTCCGCGATGCCACGCCTGAGTTAGCTTGCGAACTCGGCGCCATCCCTTTCGGTTCCTCGGCGGTCGTTTCCTTCGCCTTCGAGCGCGAACAAATCGCGCATCCCCTAGATGCTTACGGCTTCGTGGTGCCCAAGCGCGAAGGTCTGAGCCTGCGCGCCGCGACCTTCTCAAGTGTGAAATGGCCCGGCCGCGCGCCCGTAGGGACGGTGCTTTTGCGGGCATTCGTCGGTGGCAGCGGCGGCGAAGGCCAGGCCGCGCGCCCGGAGGCGGAGCTTGTGGCGACGCTCCTCGCCGAGCTGCGTCTCATCCTCGGCATCCGCGGTGAGCCACGCTTCCATCGCGTCGACCGTTATCTGAGCGCCATGCCGCGCTACTATCTCGGCCACGAAGCGCTAGTCGCCCGCATCGACGAAGCAGCCCGCCACCAAACCCACCTCGCCCTCGCCGGCAATAGCTACCGCGGCGTCGGCATTCCCGAAGCCATTCGCAGCGGCCGCGCCGCCGCCACCACCCTCGTCTCCGCCCTTAGCTAGCTCCCGCCTGCTCACGTTCACTCTCATCACGCGGCCATCTACGCACCCGTTCGGCGCACGCGGCCGCTAGGCTCAGGAGCCTGATTCGGCTAGGACTGCGGCCATGAACAAGCCTCGGATTGGGTATGCCAGCGCTATCGTTGCGGTCCTTTGGCAACTTGCGAGCGGCTGCGGTAGCAACAAAGCGCAACTTGACGCGCTCTACGGTAAGGCCAGTCCGTACAACCGGGTAAGCACCGCCGAGGCCAGCGTCGACTTCACCCAGGTCCAATCGATTGTGACGCGGCGCTGCGTGGTCTGTCATGGGTGCTACGACTCGCCTTGCCAGCTTAAATTCACCGCTTTTGAGGGCATTGAGCGCGGCGCCTCGAAAGACTACGTCTACGACACGGCACGCTTGCGCGCAGCCAGCCCGACCCGCCTCTTCGAAGACGCCCACTCCGTGAGTGAGTGGCGGGGCAAAGGCTTCTTCCCTGCCCTCAACGAACGTGACCAGCATGCTACCGCCAACCTCAAGGCGAGCGTGCTCTACCGCATGCTGGACCTGAAGCGGGAAGGGCCCTTGCCCGAGACGCAGCGCCTCGAAGGCTTCGACTTCTCTATCGACCGCAAACAGACCTGCCCCACCATCGAGGAGTTCCCGAAGTATGCCAAGAACTTTCCCCTCGGCGGCATGCCCTACGGGATGCCCGCTCTCACCCCGCGGGAGTTTCAGGTCATCGAAGCTTGGATTGCGCAGGGGGCGGTGCGGGGACCCGAGCCGGCGCTGCCAGACACCGACGCCGCCCACATTGCCAAGTGGGAGCAGCTCCTCAATGGCGACTCGCTGAAAGCGCAGCTGATTGGCAGGTACCTATACGAACACCTGTATCTTTTTCATCTGTACTTCGATGAGGAGCCGGAGGGGCGGTTCTTCAGCCTAGTGCGCTCCAAAACGCCACCAGGTGCGCCGGTTGAACGCATCGCCACGCGTCGACCCTACAACGATCCACAAGTGTCACGCGTGTACTATCGAATCCTTCCCGTGAAGGAGACGATTCTCGTGAAGACCCACATTCCTTACGCCATGAATGACGCGCGTGCGCAGCGCTGGAACGAGCTCTTCTTTGAGGCCCACTTCTCCGTAGAATCTCTGCCGTCGTACGAAAACGACGAGGCGTCGAATCCCTTCGTGACCTTCCGGGATTTGCCTACGGGGTCTCGCTACAACTTTCTTCTTGATGACGCACTGCAGATCGTCATGGCCTACATCAAAGGGACGGTGTGCCGTGGGCATGTCGCGCTGAACGTTATCGATGACCATTTCTGGATCTTCTTTATGAATCCAGAGCTTTTCCAGTCGGAGAGCAAGGCGAAGTTCCTGAACAGTCAGGCGGAGCGGTTGGATTTGCCCGCCTCCAAAGGTAGCAACGCTGCCGTGCTCTGGAACTGGGTCACGTTTTCTCGCAAACAAAAGGCCTACTTGAAAGCCAAGTCGGAGTACGCAGAGGAGTATTTCGCGGGAGAAGGCACTGTCGACCTACCAATTGTATGGAATGGGAATGGCCAGAATAGGAACGCGGTGTTGAGCGTGTTCCGCGGCAGAGACAATGCCACGGTCGTTCAAGGGATGGTGGGAGCCGCCCCGAAGACAGCGTGGCTTCTCGGGTACGGAACCTTGGAGCGCATCTACTACCTGTTGGTTGCGGGCTACGATGTTTTCGGCAGCGTTGGCCATCAGCTCAATACGCGTATCTACATGGACTTTCTCAGGATGGAGGGTGAGGCCCAGTTCCTTGCCCTTCTGCCTAAGGCGCACCGAAAAAAGGAACTCGACTTCTGGTACCGCGGCGCGAAGAAAACTACGAAGGACTATGTGCTAGGTGAGATCTTTTCGTTCGATGCGCCGAGTAAAATCGCCTACCAGACGGATGACCCGAAGCGCGAGCTTTTTGGCCTCCTGCGGGCGCACCTCGGGGACGCGCTGTCACAGCGCTACGAACTCAAGCACGGGCACAAGAACCCCGACGTCTTTCGGGCGCTCCGCCGTGTAGCGTGGCTTCGGGGAGGCGGCGTGTCCGTGCTGCCCGAGATGTCCCTGCTCAGCATTGTCGGTGACAACGGCGAGACGCGTCACTTCTCCATGCTCGTCAATCGCGGCTACCGAAACGTCACCGTGCTCATGGGCGATGCCTCCCAGCGCCTCCCGAACGAAGACACGCTCACGATTGTCCCAGGCGTCCTCGGTTCCTATCCCAATGCCTTCTTTCGCATAGAAGAACGCAACATCAACGCCTTCGCGAACGACGTCGTCGCTATCAAGTCCGAGGACGACTACGCCAAGCTACTCGACCGCTACGGCGTCCGGCGTACAAGCCCGACCTTCTGGCAACACAGCGACGACCTCCACCGCGACTTCCAAGCCTCAGACCCCCTCGACTTCGGCATCCTCGACTACAACCGCGTCGAAAACCGCTAGCGCACGGATCCAAGCATCCGGTCGCGCTGGCGAGCTCTCCTTGCGAGGCTTCGAGTTCCAGGCCGGTCGATGACGGGTGTTCCGCTGCGCCGCCAAAGTCAGTCGCGGTGTAGCAAGTCAACCGGCCCGCTTCGTTCCGCTCGGAGTGAGCGGCTCCTTAGGGATTGACAGGCGGGGTAGCGGTGGGTTTCGCTCGTGGGTGTAATGACAGAGCCTGAGCAGCCGTGCGACAAGTCCTGGTGGCGAATGGTGGTGACGCACTGGCTGGGCAAGCTTACGCTTGGTTTTGTGCTGGGTGGTGCGCTGGCGCTGTTGAATGCGTCTGGTGTGCTTTCTGCGCCGCGGCTCGAGTGGCTCGCGAAGCTTTGGCGCAAGGACATGGTGTCCCGTTGGCTGCTACTGACTGTTCCACTGGTCGCGGCCTGGCTTGTGTCCAAGGCGCGCAGCACTGAACGCGCCCATGCGAAGGCTAAAGGTTCGTGTCTGATGGACGCGCTTGATTGGGTCCTTCCAGCGCGGATGCGGGGCACTCTCGGGCTCTCGCGCCCATGCGCCGCGCCGGGGCTGACCCAGCTCTACATCCTGAGCTTCCCTTGGTATTTCCTTATAGACTACAGCACGACGCCACCTCTACCCGGCGGCCTACTCGGACGAATTCACGTCCTCAGGGCGTGTCTGACGAGCCAAGGGGTGTGCCAGAGTTCGTTCCTCGTTGTAGGCGCGCTCTTCTACGTTTGCGTTGCGCTTTTGTTGCTCCTCGTTGCGCTCTTCTTTGCAGGTTGCCGCCTGTCTTGTGCGAGTCTGCGTTCGCCCGAACAAAAGGGTGAGGGGGCAGGCGACCGCAAGCGTGACGATCAACAGGAAGCCGAGGATACGTCTGCAAACCCAGGCACGGCTCGGACGGAAACCCAGCGTGCGTCCCTCACAAAGCAGGAACTGGAGGACTGGCTCAAGTCCGACCAACCCTCCAAGGTAGACTTTTTTGCCCAGCCTGACTACGCCACTCAGCTTTGTGAGTGGTTCGAGAAGTCGCGCACTCGCGGGGGGCTTGGCGGCCTGCGTCTCATTGGCGGTGCTGGTTCGGGCAAGACCTCGGTCGGGCAGCAGCTTGCTCAACAGTGGCAGCGCCCGAAGCGCGGAACTGGTGTGCACAGCTTTGTGCACGTGGATGCCTGGGCCTACGCCGACGGTTTGGAGCTGGTAGAAGGCACCCTGACATCGATTCAGAACGCGATCGGCAGCTACGATGGCTCGCACGCTACGCGACGCCTTGCACAGCGCTTTGCCCAAGCGGCCGGTCATGGTGGCTACTCCGTCGGCGCAGCGCTCGACACGCTGCTTCGGCCACGCGAGTCACCCACCGAGGTCATCGAATCATTTGAGGCTGTGCTCAAGCGCCTGGATGCCTGGCTGATTCTGTGGGTCGACGACCTCGACCGTTTCCTCAAGTTCGAAGAAGTGGGACGGGAAGGTCCCGCAGGTGCACCAACAAAGCCAACGACCCTGCAGCAGACCCGCTCAGCGTCTGATGTCCGGGCCATTGCATCTTTGCTCCACGCGCTCGTGCAGCAACCGCGCATCGGTCTCGTCTGTGCGCTGACAGAGTGGGACTTTCCCGTCGCCAGTGATCCAGAAAAGCTTTTCGCCAACGACCGCGAACTCCCATCGCTGACCTTCGAACATTGGGTTTCAGTCGTTCAGGTTTTTCGCGAAAAGTTGCTCTTGCCAGAAGTTAGGGGCTCGGACCCTGCACCCGAGGGCATGCGGGAGGGCTTCGCGGCATGTTTTCAGCCCAATCCGGTCATGATTGTGCATGAGACGTATGACCCGGACAAAAAGGCCATCTATGCTGCAATCATGAAATTTAATCAAGCGTTCCTCGCAAAGACGCTGACGCCGCGCAAACTCAAGGTCGCGCTCAACGCGACGCTGGCGCGCTTTGCGCCCATCGCTAGCATCGCGGACCGGGACGAAATCCTTCTGCTTGAGTTAACGCGCGCGCTTGAGCCAGAAATCTACGCGCAGGTCCGAAAGCGTCTCTCACAACACGCCTATGGTCATCTACCCGAGGTTGCCGAGGAGCCTCCATCTGCTGGTGTCATTGACGCAGGAAGCGGCAAGAAGACCCCGAAGACGAAGGGGAACCGTCACAGCCTTGTGGATGCACTGCTGCACTGGTTTATCGAACGCGACGGCAATCACGAAGGCGACCCGCCCTGGGCCCACCTGAAAAGCTTGGCGTCGCCTTTTGCGCGCGCCGTCACCATGCAACCCCACTTCGATTGGCCTAACCCGGTATGGGTCAAAGAACTCGCCACATTTACAGCTGCCCTTGAGGCTTTTGCGAGTGACCCCAAGCCTCAACACACCACTGCGCTCATTGAGCTACTCCGCCAGCCGTGCGTGTGGCATCCCTCGTCCCGTTACCACGTTTTGCACTACGTCAAAGGCCGCCTCACCGCTCACATGGAGGGCGAGCGCGGCGAAGCGTCCAACATGATTCTGGCTCAGGTGCTGCGCATCACGTTCGCCGAATACTGTGGTCTCGCTGATGCGATTGGCTTTTGGCGCCTCGCAACTGTACATGCCATTCACCTGAACAGCCGTGAGCTGTGGGCGCC